>JAJZLQ010000036.1 GCA_021850605.1 Actinomycetes bacterium | reverse complement strand
CCAAGGATGTCGAGACGGACCAGCCCATCGGGGATCTCGCCGGCATCGCAGGCCGAACACTCTACGGCTGTCCCCACCTTTGCCATCGGTCCACCTCGTCGAGCACCCAGGGCCGGTTCTCCAGTAGGGGCCGGTGGCGCATGTGCTGGGAGTGCAGGCGGCCGAACTCAGCCACGCAATGCCGGTGCTCTTCCATGTCAAGGGGGGCGCTTGTTCATTTCTGGTTGCTCTATTCGGCACCTTGTAAGCCCGCGAATGCGGGCCCGGATCAGCGGGCCTTTCCGCACTGTGCCCGCGGCTGGCCAATCTCGTGCCGCGCAACGATACGGCTGTGCCGCCAAGCTCAGCTAGGGCACGTTGGCACCACGGCGAAGCACCGGAGCACCTGTCCGGGCCATGTCCAAGGTGGCACTTCCCGATTCTGCGACTTTCAAGGCCCGGTGCCAGTCGTAACTGGCCAAGCCGGGGTTGCATCCAGCGCTCGAAACGCTGTGTGCAAGAAGTGGCGATGAGGCAAGCGGCCCGGGGTGCGGGTGGAGGCGTAGAAGGCCCTGTCAGGAGCAGCTCGCCGCAGTCGAGGGCTTGAATCCGACCGCTCCATTTGGCCCGATCCAGCCGGCGCCGTTACCGGCGGAGTCTACCGATATCCATACGTTCAGCGAACCCGATCCGCCCTGGAGCCCCGAGGACCACCACCGGCCGTCGATGTAATCGTTTGTGCACGAGTTGATGAGAGTGTAGGCATAGTACCTCCCAGCGACCATGCCGGGACCGCAGGGCGGCGCCGTCTCGGAACCCAGGCAGGACCCGTCCAGACCGTTGCCATTGCCCGGTCCGGGGGGCGGGCCGCAGAAGGTCCCGCCGACCCATTCGGGGAACTTGATCGGAGGGCAGACCGGCACTGGGGACGCGGTTCTCGTCCCCGCGGCGGGTGGCCGATGTCCCGGCATGAGTATGAGACCCGAATCGATCAGCTCAGTGCCTGCCCACACCGTTCCGGTGATGACCGGTCCGGAGGGCGGTGCGGTCGGGACCGGCAGCGTGGGCAGCGTTTGCCACGAGCCTTCGGCCGGGTCGAATGACGAAGCGTATCCGCCGACGATGTAACCGCTGGAGGTCAGGTATGGGTTGACGGCCACCAGCCTGCGCCCGGTCCAGGTAAACGTTGCCGGGTTGCCCAGGACGACGTTGGAGGAGATCGAAGACCACGTGCCGGTCGTTGTCCGCAAGAGCGAGGAGGTTCCGCCAAGCCGCGCTGGGCAGCTCATCTCGGGCAGGCACGAAGATCCTCCGAACAATGCCACGGAGGCCCCCATCGTCACAGGCGTCGAGTTGAAGACCGGGGTTCCATCAGGCGGCGTCGGCCCCGTAGTCCATCGGGAGGATCCCAGGCTCCACCGGAGCGCCTGGACTCTGGCGGAGAGCTCCCTGCAGTCCGCCCCGCAAGGCTGCGATATCTGGCGGGTTACCCAGACGTAGAGGGTGTCGGCCGCCCAGGCCGGCGTCAAGGCGACCGCCTCCTCTTTGCTCGAGGGCCCGGAGACGAAGCGGGGTATTGCCGGGAGCAGGCTCCACTTATTGGTTTTCGGGTCGTAGGTGGCGCCGCTCAGTAATTCGACGGGTGCCGAGGGCGCTTGGCCCCCGATGACGATGAGCCTCGTCCCGCTCCAAAGCAGGCTGGCATTTGATCTTGGGCCGATGAGCGGTGGAGCGAGACGCGTCCAGCGCCAAGTCGCCGGATCGAAGCCCCACAAGACGTTGTGGGCGTATCCCGCCGCCTGGCCGTGCGCAAACCCCCACACGAGGACCTGGCGCCCGGTCCAGATGGTCGATTCGACCCTGAAGTTGACCGGCGCCGGTGGTATCGGCCGCCAGGAGTTGCTGGCCGGGTCGAACGCGCCACCATGTTCCGAGCTGCCCGCAGCGGCTGTCGTACAACACGGGTTAGCACTTCCCCAAGCGATCACCCATTTGCCTGTCCATGCCGCCAGCTGCCAGGTCTTTTCTGATCCAGGGCGCGGTGGAGCCATCGTCGACCACCGTCCGCCCACAAGGTTGCCGGCTGATCCTGGCGCAGTGCTGCCGAACCGGTCGGCGGCAACCGGGAGTGCACCACCGTGCCCGGTACCGCCCCCAGCCGCAGTGAGGCCAACGCCGACGATTGCTGCGCAGAGCGCCGCGATTGCGGCTGCGATCATCCATCGCCGCCGTCTGCGGCGTCGAGCCTCGGGGAACAGCACCTCCGGCGGGTCCGGCATCCCTTTCGTCTCGGGTTGCGGTGGAGGCGCAACGATCGCCATCAGGGTATGGCCTCGATCATGGCGATGAGCTCGCTCTTCTTGTAGCCCTTCCGGCGCGCGTCGCGCACCAGGTCTCTTACCTGAGCCAGGAGAGCGCCTTTCTCGGGCGTGCCGGCAACGGTGATCCCGTGGCCGCGGCGGAACTCGAGCAGCCCCTCGTCTCGCAAGAGGTGCAGGGCACGGATGACGGTGTTCTTGTTGATGCCCATAATTGCCGCGAGGTCCTTGGCCAATGGCAGTCGCTCGCCGGGACCGGCCTCCCCGTCGGCGATCGCTCGGCGAATGGCCGCCGCCGCCTGCTCGTGCAGAGGCATGGGACTGGATCGGTCCAGGCGGTACTCCATGGAACTAATGATACTGGTACCATTAGCTTTGCGTCCAGCGGTCCCAATACGAAACCCGGCGAGTCGGGCACGGATGCTGGTGGAAGGCGGTCACCCATACATGAGTGCCTGCATTCCAGGTCCAAGCCAATAGGCCTGCGCCATAGGAAATGAGCGCAGGGGACGGACCCGCCGCGCAATCCACGGGCCGGCAGGTTTTAGGGACCAGGTCCGTACTCCCTCAAAGTTGCCTTGGGGATCTCCGGGAACCGGTATGATTCGGCACCTCGGTCAAGTACCGGGAATAGCTGAGCTGCCTGATTAGTTCGAAGGGATCATGGAGAAGCTGGGTAGAACCGGGATCTGGGTGCGCCATGGCAACGTCGGCCAGGAGGCCGCGCGGGAGCTGGAACGACTCGGCTATTCGACGCTGTGGCTCGGAGGATCTCCTTCGGCCGGGCTCGACGTGGTCGATCCCCTGCTCGAGGCGACCGACACACTCGTCGTGGGCACCAGCATCGTAAATATCTGGACCGCGCCCCCCGCCTCGGTGGCAGAATCATTTCACCGCCTGGAGGCGAAGTACCCAGGGCGGTTCGTTCTCGGGGTCGGTGCTGGACACCGGGAGAGCAATGCGGACTATCGCAAACCCTACGAGGCGCTGGTCGGCTACCTTGACGAGCTGGACCGGGCGGGCGTGCCGATGCAGCGCAGAGTGCTGGCCGCGCTCGGACCGCGTGTCTTGGACCTGGCTCGCACCCGCAGCGCCGGCGCGCTACCATACCTCGTCACCCCCGAGCACACCCGCAGCGCCCGCGCCCGGCTGGGATCCGGCCCGCTGCTCGTGACCGAGCAGAAAGTCGTCATCGACGCCCGCCCAGACCGGGCGCGCCAACTCGGCCGGGAGCGAGTCGCCCCCTATCTGCGACTCTCGAACTACGTGGCGAACCTGCGCCGGATCGGGTTCGACTCGGACGACGTCGCTTTCCCTGGTAGCGAACGACTCATCGACGCATTGGCCATCCATGGCGAACCCGAGACGGTTGCGGACGGGTTGCGCGCCCATCTCGCGGCCGGCGCGGACCAGGTGGCAATTCAGCTGCTTTCGGGCGACGACGACATCCTCCCCGGGGCGCGAGCATTGGCCCACCTGATCTGAGGGGCTTCGCCGTTCCGGGTTCTTCGATCAAGGGTTGGCGATGACGCCTCTAGCCCCAGGAGCTCCTGCTGCTCGGTGAAGCGCGCACCCCGATGCCAATTCCTCCGGCGAGGGGTGCGTAACCGCGCGAAGAAGCGTGGCGCCGGACAAGTCCCAACGGTGCGAGCGCTGTTCAACCTGGTGGTGGACCTACTATTCACCTAAACTGGGTGTTTAACCAATTTGGCTGAAGCGCCCTCGTCCGGCCGATGAGCGGGTAGGTGGCTGTACCCGTTCGGCGAGAGGAGCCACTGGAAAGACCGGCTCCGGCGGCTTGTTGACGCCGGCAACCACGCAGGAGACCATGATGCCCGATTCGCTGCCAACTCCCACGCTGCACACGGCTCGCCTTCGTCTGCGTCCCTTCGAAGAGGATGATGCGAACGACCTCTTCGCGCTTCACACCAACGCTTACGTGCTGCGCTACTGGGACGCTCCACCATGGAGCGATATCGAGCGTGCCCAGCGGTTCATCCTGGCTTGCAAGCAGATGGCCCAGGATGGCACCGGGGCACGGCTGGCCGTGGATCGTGTCGGTGACGGGAAATTCATTGGCTGGTGCAGTCTGTCCCGGTGGAATCCGGACTTCCTCAGCGCGTCCCTGGGTTACTGCTACGGGGATGCTGCTTGGGGCCAGGGCTACGCCACCGAGGCCGCACGCGCTTTGCTGCAGTGGGCGTTCGATGCGATTGACCTGAATCGGGTGCAGGCTGAGACCGATACGCGCAACCTGGCATCCGCGCGCGTACTGGAGAAGCTCGGATTCGTACGTGAAGGCACCTTGCGCGAAGACTGCATCGTGAATGGCGAGTTTTCTGACTCGTGGGTCTACGGGCTGATCAGGCGAGAGTGGCGGCCGACGTCCGGGCCGGTTCCGTCGCGCTGAGACTCGCTCCCGCCCGGTCTCCTCGTCCTGGCGCCACCTCGATCTCGGCCGGTGGCGCTTGGAGGTGCGAGCCGACCTGCGCCGGATCGAGTGTCCCACTCACGGGATCCGCACCGAGGGGGTGCCATTCGCCCGTGCGGGATCGCACTTCACCCGGGACTTCGAGGACCTGGTCGGGTGGTTGGCGACAGCCATGGACAAGACCGCGCTCTGCTGGCTGGTACGCATCGACTGGGACACGACCGGACGGATCATCGAGCGGGTGACGGCAACCGGGCTTGACCCCGCGCGCCTCGACAACCTTTTCGTCTGCGGCGCCGATGAGGTCTCCTGGCGCAAGGGCCACTCCTACCTCACCCTGGTGTCGAACAACCAAACCGGCAAGTTCGTCTGGGGCAAGGAGGGAAAGGACACCGCCACCCTGGACTGCTTCTTTGACGAGCTGGGCGAAGAGCGTTCGGCGGCGATCACGGCGATCTCGATGGACATGGGGCCCGCCTTCGAGAAGTCCGCTCGCAAGCCGGGCCACGCCAAGCACCGCGGCGACGTCCCTTTACTCCTGGGCGGCCTCGTGTCGTCTGTGCCCGCTGCAGCAAGAACTACGTCGTGACCTCGGTCGTCGGCAACCGGTATCGGTATTACATGTGCTTCACCTGCCAGCGCTACAGCACGAGGTACTGCGGTGCCGAACGCCTATCGGCAAAAGAACCCTGACGTGCTCTTCCAAACCTGCGTGCACACAGACTTGTTCGACAAGGCCGTCTCGGCCCCCCCGGGACCAAGTTGCGCGACCACCGTTCCTGGAATTGGCGACTAGTCGCCGCCATGGAATGCGCCGGGGCTAGATCCGCCGACTCCTGCGATATCGCCTTGATGCTGCACCACATCGAACGCGGTGCCGTGCCGGCCTGTAAGGTGCTCCTTCACGTGCTGATCCACGAGATCCGCGTCGAGGGTCGTGACCGCGTTGTGCCGTGGTTCCGCGTGCCAGGCGGCGCGGACCTGAATGTTCGCGCCCTGGCTGGTTGGGCGCCCCCGGCAGGATTCGAACCTGCGCACCCGGCTCCGGAGGCCGGTGCTCTATCCCCTGAGCTACGGGGGCGATTCCGCCCTGGTCTGGCGACGTTACGCCAGTCTAAGCGGCTCAGCGCCTTCGGGACTATGGGCGGCTAAGCCTTGCGCGCACTGATCTTTAGACGAACGTAATCGACCACCCACTCACCCATCGCCCCGGAGACCATCGCGGCCACCTCGCCTCGATCCTCGGGGGGAAACCCTTCGAGCTGGGGCCCGAGCACGATGGTGTAGAGGAATGCCGCATGCTCCTCCTGGTCATGGAAGATAATGGTGTCGCGGACCAGCCGGACGTCGATGACTTCGAAGCCTGCCGCGGCGAGGTTCTCCGCCGTCTCCTCGGGGCCGGCGAAGTTCCAGGGGAGTCCACCATCAGGATCGCGCCCTGTGGCGGCGCGGAACGCGCTCTTAACCCGTTCTACGTTGCCCCTTCCTCCGCAGTCCGCCAACAGCGGCGCTCCCTCCTTCATGACGTTGGCGATGTTGGAGAAGGCCGCCTTATGGTCGTGGAGCCAGTGGAACGTCGCAACGCTGATCGTGGCGTCGACTGGCGTCTTGATTGGAAGTGGCTGGAGGAGGTCGGCCTCGACTACGCTCACCGGCAGTCCGGAGGCGGCGACTTTCTCGTGCAGCCGGTCCAGCATGGTTGGCGAGGCCTCGAGTGCCAGCACCCGCCCCTGGGGCAATCGGGAGGCCAGCTTGAGCGCATCGCGTCCGGTTCCCGCGCCCGCGTCCAGTACCGTCTCTCCCCCCGTCAACCGCAGCTGTGCGATGAGCTCGTTCCCCCAGGACTGGTGGGGCAGGAAAATCTCATCGTACTTGGTTGCTTGCCAGGAGTGGGCCATGGCAAAAGGCTACCAAGTACCGACGCCAAGCTTGTAGTCGACCACAGGAGGATTCCCTGCTAGCGGCGGCATCAGTTAGGATGATTTCCCTAAACCAGTCCGCAGGAGTTTCCCGGTGTGATCAACGTCAAGGAACATATTTCGCAATTGATTGCCGAAGCGGTGCGGCAGCTCGGCTGGGATGATGCCGGAGCCGGGTACCAGCTCACCGAAGCGGTGCGCCCGGAATTCGGGGATTTCACCACCAACTTCGCTATGGTCGCCTCAAAGAGCCTCGGGCTGTCGCCGCGCCAGATCGCCACAGACCTGGCAGGTGCCATCTCCGGCCTCACCTCCCGCTATGTGGACGATGTCGAGGTCGCGGGTCCCGGCTTCCTCAACTTCCGCTGCAGCCGTGAGTGGCTGTACGAGGAGATTCGCCTTGCGGTGACCATGGGAGTCGCCACCTATGCACGCACCGACGTCGGCAAGGGGCAGTCGCTGCTTCTGGAGTACGTATCGGCCAACCCAACCGGGCCACTTCACGTCGGAAACGGTTGGTGGGCATCCTATGGTGACGCCCTCGGCAGGCTCCTGCGCTTCGTGGGCTACGAAGTTTCCACCGAGTATTACGTGAACGACACCGGAGGCCAGATACGCCAGCTGGGCGAGTCGCTTCTGGCGGTGATGGAGGGACGTGAGGTTCCCGAGGGGGGCTATCGCGGAGAGTACGTGCAGGCGCTGGCAGCCCGATACCACGGCGAGAAGAACGTCACCGCAATCGGCAGGTTCGCGGCGGACGAGATCATCAAGGTGATTCGCCTCTCCTTGGAAGAGCTGGGCATCGAATTCGACAACTGGTACTCGCAGGCCTCCATCGAGGAGTCAGGAGCCGTCGACCATGTGATCTCGGTGCTGGACCGGCGAGGTGTTATCGAGGAGGTGGAGGGGCAGAAGCTGTTCATGGCGACACGATTCGGCGATTCCCGCGACCGCTACCTGACCAAGCCCAACGGTGACTTCACCTACCTGGCCGGGGACATCGCGTATCACTACGACAAGCTCGTCGTGCGTGGCTTCGAACACGTGATTGACATCTTCGGCGCGGACCACCAGGGCCAGGTGCCAAGCCTGTTTGCGGCAGTGGAGGCCCTGGGGTGCGATCGTTCTCGTCTGGAGATACTGCTCGGCCAGATGGTCTCGCTCCAGCAGGGTGGTGAGCGGGTCAAGTTCTCCAAGCGCAAGGGGAACGTGGTCGACCTGGCCGAATTGGTCGAGATGATCGGGGCGTCCGCGGTGCGTCTTCTCTCGCTACAGAGCTCCATCGACCGCGCGAGCACTATCGACATAGAGCAGGTGACCGCCAAGTCGATGGACAATCCCGTGTATTACATCCAGTACGCGCACGCCCGCATGGCTGCTATCGAGCGGATGCGCAGGGAGCGCAAGATTCCCGAGCCCAATCTTGCCGAGGCTGACCTGACCTTGCTGGTGCATCCGCGGGAAATCGAGCTGCTCAGGGTGCAGGCGCGCCTGGATGAACTAATTGCCAATGCGGCCATGGAGCGAGCCCCGCACAAGCTGGTGGGTTGGCTCAAGGAGTTCGCCAGCGCCTTCCACGGCTTCTACCACGACTGCTCCATCCTTGGAGAGGGCCCCGAGATTACCGCCGCACGCCTTCTCCTGGTGGACTCTTCGCGCGTCTCCATCCAGGTGGTGCTGGGCTTACTGGGGGTTCACGCCCCGGAGCAGATGTGAACCCATTCAGCTCCTCGAGGCGCCGCCGATGAGCACCCGATCTCCCATAAGCCCGAGGCTGCTCTCGCGGGGGGTCTCCATTCGTGACGGCAGGGCGTTTATTCACCGCATTGCGGTTGCGGAGCTGGCTGAGGAATTCGGAACGCCGCTCTTCGTCTATGACGCCGAACACATCCGTGCCGAGGTGACCGCTGCTGTCCAGGCAACAGAGTGGCAGGTGGCGTACGCCTCCAAGGCCTTCCTCTGCCGCGAGCTGGCACGTATGATGGACTCGCTCGGCGTGCACATGGACGTCGCCTCGGGAGGCGAGCTCCATGTCGCCCTCTCCGCAGGCTTCGACCCTGCGCGGATCGTCTTTCACGGCAACAACAAGTCCGAGGCGGAGATTGAATACGGTGTTGCGGCCGGCGTGGGGCTGTTCGTCATCGATTCCCTGGCTGAGATTGCCCGGCTCGAGCGCGCCGCCAAGGCAGCCGGCAGGCGGCAGCCGGTCCTGGTCAGGGTCACCCCGGGAGTCGAGGCGCATACACACGAGTACATCATGACCGGGCAGGAGGATTCCAAGTTCGGCTTCTCGGTGACATCGGGTGCCGCCGAGGAGGCGCTGCGAGCAGTTCGATCTTCGTCGTGGCTCGATTTTCAGGGAATTCATGCCCACATCGGGTCCCAGATCTTCCTGCTTGACTCCTACGCCAAGGAGGTGGATGCGCTGGCGGTGCTGGTGCAGGAACATTCGCCGCGGATCTTGAACCTCGGAGGAGGCTTGGGCGTGGCTTACGTGGCAGGTGAGGAGAACCCGGGCTTCGACGCATGGGCCACCCAGCTCTTCGCAGCGCTCGAGCGAAACGGGATCGACAGGGAGGTCCGGGTTATGGTTGAACCCGGCCGCTCGCTCGTTGCCCAGTCGGCGATGACCGTCTACCGGGTGGGGACCATTAAAAGGCTCGAAGGGTTGCGGACCTACGTTTCAGTCGACGGAGGTATGAGTGACAACCCGCGCCCGGTTCTGTATGGCAGCGGCTACGAGGCCTTCATGCCAGAGGCGGCGGATGCCGAGCGTGATCAGATTGCCACGGTGGTGGGCAAGCATTGCGAGAGCGGTGACGTGCTCATCCGCGATGCCTGGCTGCCTTCCTCCCTTGCCGAGGGGGATCTCCTGGCGACCCCGGTGACCGGAGCATACGGCTATTCGATGGCGTCCAACTACAACCGCGTTCCGCGACCCCCCGTGGTGTTTGTGGACCGGGAGGGTGCCCGTTTGGCCGTGCGGGGAGAGAGCTTCGAGGACATGGTGCGTCTCGACCTCTGAGGATCGCCTGTGACCCATGTCACGCCTGAGCCTGGCCCTTTATTTATGGGACAGGTATGTAGCATAAATACTATGACAGATTTCCCTGAGATGCCCGTCGGGGACGCGCGCTCCAGCCGCCTTCGGTGGGGAACGCTCGCCGTCCTCTCCATCAGTATCATCATGTTGAACCTTGACAACACGATCCTGAACGTCGCGCTGCCAACCTTGGTACGCGACCTTCACTCCAGCTCCTCTCAGCTGCAGTGGATCGTGGACTCCTACATCCTCGTCTTTGCCGGCCTGCTGCTGACCGGCGGCAGCCTCGGCGACCGCCTGGGACGCAAGTGGGTCTTCATGGCCGGTCTGGCCGTCTTCGGTGCCGGCTCGGTGGCATCGGCATTCTCCGGCAGTTCCAACATGCTCATTGCCACCAGGGCCTTCATGGGCATCGGTGGCGCAATGGCCATGCCCGCGACGCTCTCCATCATTACGAACGTCTTCATTGTCCCGCGCGAGCGTGCACGGGCCATCGCCATCTGGTCGGGATCATCCGGGCTTGGTGTGGCACTTGGGCCGATCGCCGGCGGCTGGCTTCTCGATCACTACTGGTGGGGCTCGGTCTTCCTGGTCAACGCACCAGTGGTGGCACTTGGGCTGATCGCAGCCTTCTTCCTGGTCCCCAATTCGGTCGACCCGGGTATCACCAAGCCCGACCCACTCGGATCGATCCTGTCGATCGGAGCTCTGGGCACCATCATCTGGGCCATTATCGAAGCCCCGAACAAGGGATGGACCTCGACCTCCACCCTGGGGGCATTCGCGGCTGGCATCGTTCTGCTGGTGGCCTTCCTCGTCGTGGAGTCCAAGAGCAGCCACCCCATGCTGCGTCTCGCCTTTTTCGAGAACCGGCGCTTCTCGGTGGCGGCCACCTCCATCGCCATTGTCTTTTTCTCCCTCATGGGCGCCTCGTTCCTTCTTACCCAATACCTTCAGTTCGTGCGCGGCTACTCCCCCCTGCGCTCGGGCGAGCTGCTTCTCGGGCTGGCCGGCGCCCTATTGGTCTTCGCGCCGCTCAGTGCCATCGTCGCCCACCGCATAGGCACCAAGATCACCGTGGCCTTCGGCCTGGCGCTCGCGGCGGTGGGGGCGGTCTTCCTGGGCCACTACCACACCAATACTTCGCTACTGGCCATCGAGGTGCCTCTGGCCCTGGTCGGAATCGGCCTTGCCTTCACCATGCCTCCCGCCGCCGAGTCGGTCATGGGATCGGTTCCGCGCGCCCAGGCCGGGGTGGGCTCCGCCACCAACGGCACACTCATCCAGGTGGGTGGAGCAATGGGCGTGGCTGTGATGGGAAGCGTGCTCAACACCGCCTACCGCAGCCATCTGGTTGCAGCGCAAGGGTTTTCCCTCCTTCCTGCGCCGCTCGCGGCCGCGGCGAAGTCATCGCTGGGCACGGCACTGCAAGTGGCCACCAGGCTGCCCGCGGTCTACGGCTCCGCCTTGGCGCAAGCCGCCAAGTCCAGCTTCATGTCGGGCTTCGGCACCACCATGTGGGTCTCGGTCGGAACCGCCTTCGCCGGTGCCCTGATCGCCCTTATCGCCTTGCCGGCTCGCGCGAAGGCAGACCCGGACTTCGACCTCGCTTCCCGGCTCGACCCGGCGACAGATGCGGGAAAGGGTGTCGCCCGTGGTTGAGGGGCTAAAAAATGAAACGGCGCGGGCACGCGGAAGGCCTCCGTCGGAAGAGCTGCGCGCCCGGGTGATGGAAGCCGCCGTGGCACTCTGTGCGGAGGTGGGGCCAAAGGACTTTTCCCTGGATCTGGTGGCCAAACGGGCAGGCGCCTCACGGGCCACCATATACCGGGCTTTCGGGGACCGCTACGCACTCCTGGAGCGGGCCCTGGAGGAGGCCTATGCCGAACTCGCGAGTGCCCCCGCTATCACGCCGTCCGACCCATTGGAGATCCTGCTTGGTGCGTACGCTATGGTCTCCCGGGTCACCCGCCATGAGGTGGGCCGGGCGATGCTGCGGGTCCTTCTGGAAGAAGGCGAGCGGGAGCTGGCAGCAAAGCTGCGCAGCCGCTTCTACGAGATCGCTTATGCACCCTACGTCAAGCTTCTGGAGCGTGCGCGCGCCGAGGGTAGGCTGGTCGCCGATGCCGACCCGGACGAATTATGCCGGATCGGCGTTGCGGCCGGTCTCTTCAGCGTGGCGGTGCTCGGACGCGCGTTCGAGCCGGATGAGGCCGAACGTATGGCCAGGTCCGTCGTCCTGGGGATCATCCCGCGGCACTAGTCTGGGCCTAATCGCGGCCTGCACAGCCGTGCGGCCTTGCGCTCCAATCGTTGGCGGCAAGGCGGCTATTAGGCTTGACCGAACAAGATCTCCGGTCCTGGGCATCCCGGGGCCAAGGCTGCGAGCAAGGCGATGACTGACAATCCGGTTCGAGTTGGGATACTCGGTTGTGGCAATGTAGGAGCAGAGCTGGTCAAACTTCTGACCAGGGATGCCGACCTCATCGACTCGCAAACCGGCGAGCGTTTCGAGATCGCCTCGGTTGCCGTGCGCTCACTCGAGCGCGAGCGCCCCGCGTGGGTCGACAGGTCCCTTCTCACCGCGGATCCCTTCGAAGTGGTCTCCGCCCCCGACGTGGACATCGTGGTAGAGGTCATGGGGGGGATTACCCCCACCCGTGAACTAATCGAAAAGGCGCTGGCCAACGGCAAGTCGGTTGTGACCGCCAACAAGGCCCTGCTCGCCGTGGCGGGTGCCGAGCTCACCCAGCTCGCCCGCAGCGTCGGACGCGACATCTTTTTTGAGGCCGCCGTGGCAGGGGGCATTCCGCTCATCCGTTCTCTGCGCGTCTCCCTGGCCGGCGAGAGAGTGAGGAGCGTTGCCGGAATCGTTAACGGCACCACCAATTTCATTCTCTCCTCGATGACCGAAAACGGCTCCAGCTACGAGGAGGCCCTTGCCTTGGCGACCGAGCTGGGTTACGCCGAGGCGGATCCCAGCGCCGACGTCGAGGGTGAGGATGCGCGCGCCAAGGCCGCAATACTCGCCACGGTCGCCTTCGGTCGCATGGTGCGCTCACAGGACGTCTACCGCGAGGGCATAACCGGGATAAGCGCGGAGGACATCGACTTCGCGAAGCGGCACGGCTTCGTCATCAAGCTCCTCGCGCTCTGCGAGTCGGGCCAGGATGCCAGCGGGCGAGACCGGATAGCGGTGCGCGTGCACCCCGCCCTGGTCGCCGAAGATCATCCGCTCGCCTTGGTGCGGGACTCTTTCAATGCGATTTTCGTCACCGGCGAGGCGGTGGGTGAGCTGATGTTCTACGGGCGCGGCGCGGGTGGTCTTCCCACCGCCAGCGCGGTACTGGGCGACGTCATCGATGCGGCGCACAACCTGCGATACGGCGTCACTGAGCGGCAGCTGGAGCGGGAGGTGGCCAGCATCGTTCCGGTGGAGGAGATGGAGAACCGCTTCTACATCGCCATCGACGTCAACGACAAGCCGGGCGTGCTGGCGTCGGTCGCTCAGGTATTCGGCTCCAACATGGTCTCTATCAGGTCGATGGAGCAGACCGGCATAGACGATCAGGCACGGCTGGTTTTCATAACCCATCCCGCTCCGGAATCCTCGGTCACCAGGACCCTGGAAGGGCTGCGGAGCTTGCCGGCGGTACGGCGAGTGGCCGGCTTCATCCGGGTTTTCGACCCGTCTTAGTACGGCACGGGAGGGTTCAAAGATGTCGACAGCGGGCGAGCGTGGCGGAAAGCTCCGATGGGGGGGCCTTATACGCGAATACGGCGACTTTCTCCCGGTCGACCCCGAGAGTCCGGTGGTGACCCTGGGTGAGGGCGCGACTCCACTCATCTACGCCGAGTCGCTCAGCGGCGTGACCGGGGCCAAGGTCTACCTCAAGTTCGAGGGTGCGAATCCAACCGGCTCCTTCAAGGACCGGGGTATGACCCTGGCCATAACCAAAGCAGTCGAGAGCGGCTCCCAGGCCGTGGTGTGCGCCTCAACCGGCAACACCTCCGCATCGGCCGCGGCCTATGCGGCCAAGGCCGGAATCGCCTGCATTGTGCTAATCCCGGCCGGCTATATCGCGCTCGGCAAGCTGGCCCAGGCGCTGATCTACGGTGCCAAGGTGATCCAGATCCGCGGTAATTTCGACCGGGCGCTCGAGATCGTCCGCGAGCTAGGTGAGCACAAGCCGGTCACGGTGGTGAACTCCATCAATCCCTTCCGGATCGAGGGGCAGAAGACCGGCGCCTTCGAGGTCGTCGACCAACTCGGGGACGCGCCCGACTACCACTTCATACCGGTGGGCAATGCCGGCAACATCACCGCCTACTGGCGGGGCTACAACGAGTACTTCAAGGCGGGTCTATCGAGCCAGCTGCCGAGGATGATGGGGGCCCAGGCCGCCGGCGCAGCACCGATCGTGGCGGGCCACCCGATATTGGAACCGGATACCATTGCCACGGCCATTCGCATTGGCAATCCTGCGTCGTGGGCCGGGGCCGTCGACGCCAAGGAGGCATCGGGCGGCGACATCTTTGCCGTGACCGACGCTGAGATCCTCGAGGCGTACCGTTTTGTTGCCAGGCAGGAGTCGGTCTTTTGTGAGCCTGCGTCGGCCGCCTCCGTGGCAGGACTGCTGAAGAAGGGTGTGGAGCCGGGATCGACCGTGGTCTGCGTGCTGACCGGTAATGGACTCAAGGACCCGGACACGGCGATCTCCCAGATCGAGGTGCCGACGGCCGTGGATGCCGATCTCGAATCAATCTCGGCCGCGATCGGGCTCTGATTCCCGGGGCTCCCGCGCGCGAATATGCGTTTTGCCATGCAGGATGGTATAGTTAGAGATCAGTAAGTCTTGCGGCCACGGAGTGCGCTCGCGGGCGGGTTTCCGCTCTCCAGGAAAAAGCAATCCGGCCTGAAGATTCTGCTCCTTCTTTCCGCTCAAAGTCTTCCGGCTGCCGCGGATCGGCAATTTTTTACGAGGGTCGCCTGGAGAAGGATGTGTGCATCTCCTGCCCGGCGGCCAGGAACAATTCGAGGAAGTTTTGATGACCGTAGATACAGGTTCCGACAGGGGCGTTCTCGAAAAGAAGCGCAACGACGAGCTCGTGGTTATCGCGACAGCGCTTGGTCTTACGCCCCCTGCGCGCGCCAAGAAGGCGGACCTGGTGGAGCTGATCATGAGTGGGCGGGGAACCACCACATCCGACGCAGAAAAGCCACCCGCCGCGAAGCCGGCTCCGGCCGAGGCCGCCGGTAGCAAAGGGGAGCAGGCGCCGCAGCGCCGTCTCATTCGCTCCCAAAGGGTGACGGAGGCCGCAGCCGAGGCCGCCCCCACCTGGGAGGGTGGGACATCGCGCCCGCCGGTTTCCCCGCTAACCCGCTTCGAGCCGACCGCCATCCTCCCGCCTCCGATCGTCGTAGAGGTCGCAGGAGCCAAGCCCGAGGGGCGCGAATCCTCCAGTAACGGGACTTCCCGCCGCCACGAAAACAATGGTGACGGGGGGCAGCGCACCCAGCGTGAGCCATCCGAAGCCGGCAGGGCTGAGCCCGAGCAGCGCACAGAGCGCGAGATGGGGGAAGGCCAGAATTCCAGGCGTCGCGACAAGAAGCGTCGGGGACGCGGCGACGGCCGGGAAATCGAAGGCAGGCATCAGCCTGAGCAGGGCCCGGCTGAGATGATTCCCTTCGCTGGGCTCCTCGACTTGCGCGACGAGGGCTTCGGGTTCGTGCGCTCCAATGGCTATCTGCCCTCCCCCAAAGACATTTATGTCTCGGTGAACGTTGTGCGCCGCTTTGGCCTGCGCAAGGGGGACTCCGTCGAGGGTGCCGCGCGTTCCGCTTCGGGATCCGAGAAATATCCGGCCCTGCAGAGGCTCGACAAGGTCAACGGGATGGAGCCCGAGGAGGCCAAGCTTCGCCCCAAGTTCGAGGAGCTGACACCCCTTTTCCCGGACGAAAACCTGCGCCTCGAAGTCCCTGGTGAGCTGAGCGTCACGGCGCGCATCATCGACCTGGTGTCTCCGATCGGCAAAGGGCAGCGCGGCCTGATCGTCTCCCCGCCCAAGGCGGGCAAGACCACGGTCATGAAGGAGATCGCCCGCTGCATCGAGGCGAACAACCCCGAGGTGTACCTCATGATGCTGCTCGTCGACGAGCGGCCCGAGGAAGTCACCGACATCCGTCGTTCCGTGCGGGGCGAGGTGGTCGCCTCCACCTTCGACCGTCCGTCCGAAGAGCACGTCGCGGTAGCGGAACTTGCCATCGAGCGGGCCAAGCGAATGGTCGAGGTGGGTCGTGACGTGGTGATAATCCTGGACGGCATTACCAGGCTCACCCGTGCCTACAACCTTGCGCTACCGCCTACCGGGCGTATCATGTCCGGCGGCGTCGATTCCGGTGCGATCTATCCACCCAAGAAGTTTTTCGGTGCCGCGCGCAATGTCGAGGAGGGTGGCTCGCTCACCATCCTCGCCACCGCACTGGTGGAGACGGGGTCCCGCATGGACGAGGTCATCTTCGAGGAGTTCAAGGGCACCGGCAACATGGAGCTGCGCCTGGACCGACGCCTCGCTGAGAGGCGCCTCTATCCGGCCATCGATGTCAACGCCTCCTCCACCCGCCACGAGGAGCTGCTCTTCCAGCGGGACCAGCTGAGCCTGATTTGGAAGCTGCGCCGGGTCCTCAGTGCTCTCACCCAGGAGGGATCGAGCGCCCCGGGGCTGGAGCTCCTTATCGACAAGATCCGTCAGACCAGATCCAACGGGGACTTCCTCGCCGAGATCGCCAAAAGCCCCAACATCTAGGTCTTCCGGCAGCGGCAGGGCACCCGTCTATACTCACTAAGGCTATGAAACCGGACATTCACCCCAATTACATTGAGACGCGCGTCGTCTGCTCATGCGGCAACACGTTCGTCACCCGTTCCACCAAGGCCGAGCTCCACGTCGAGCTTTGCAACGAGTGCCACCCTTTCTACACCGGCAAGCAGAAGCTGGTCGATACGGGCGGCCGCGTGGAGCGTTTCCAGCGCCGCTATGGCGTTCGCCGAACCAACGCCTCTACCTCTAACTAGCCGAACCCATTCCTTCCCCGTTGAGGGGAAACCTCTGATTATGACCGCAGCCAACTCCACGAGCGAAGCCTTCGACCGGGTGGCCGCGGCAATCGTCACGGCACGGGGGGGCGACGGGGCTCGCAAGGTCGCCGTCGCGCCCGGCCGTGACGGGTATGCGGTGTTCGCAAACGCCTCCGGCCTCCACGCCGTGCTCTCCGCCACCCAGCCGCTGGACGCCACCGGGATCCTCATGCACGCCGTTCGCTCTCGCGCAACGCGTGCCGATGTCTCGGTCCTCGCGCTGCAGCCGGGCTCACGTCTGCGAGCCCAGGCCGAGGCTCTGGCCGGCGTGCTCGCGCACCAACTCTCCTGCTTCAACCTTGACTATTCGGTCGAATTGGTGCTCTCCTCCTCCGAGTCGATCCCCGTCTCATCGGCCTCCGGCCTCCAGGCCACCATCGGCCTTCCCACCCCCAGGGGCGTGGATCCCGCGTGGACCAACGGCGGTGCGCCGGTAAGCCGATATGGGGAGACCTTCCTTGAGTACCTGGGCATTCCCTTCGCAAAGCTGGAAGGCCAGCCGCCCAGGGTTCGTCCCGGAGTTTCCGAGGCCGAGAACGAGCTTCTCGAGGCTGCCGATCCGGCCTCGGAGAGACTCGGCTCCACGCTGGAGGAGGTGCGGGCGGTAATCCACCAGGAGCGGGCGAGGGGCGGCTTCGGGCCCATTGCGGCCGGTCTGCGCTCGCGCTGGCTTGCCGAACGGCTGCTATCCCAACCGGAGGTACTCGGGGCCGGGTCGTTGCAGCTGGTCGACGTCGTGCGCTTCGGGGCGCGCGGCGTTTACCCGTTTGGTGACATGACCCGGACCAAGGGCGGATTCTGGGGGATGTCCCGCGACGCCGAGGACTTTCTGCTCGCGCGAGGAAATGGCCGAGCCGTCCTCTGGGGGGTGGCCGCGTCCATGGACCCGGGCGTGGTTGTCAGAGCCGCAGAAGTCGCCGCGACGCTGCGAACCGCGGAGCCGGACCTTGGACTCGGTTTGGCCATTTCGACCAAGGGACTCGCAATTCCATACCTGGCTGATCTGACCGGGCTTGTCCGGGGCGGGGCCGACATGGTCGTGGTTTCCGAGCCGGGTGCAGCAGCCCTCGTCGCTGAAGTGGTGCGCAATGGACATTGAAGACAGGGTTGCGAGTCTGGAGAACGAGTACACGCGGGTCGTGGACGAGCTCGCCGATCCTTCGGTATACGCGGACCAAAAGAGGTTCAAGGATCTCTCGCGCCGCCACAAAGAGCTGGAGGCGATCGTCACCACCAGCAGGGAACTGAAAGCGGTGGCGGCGGACCTGCAGGCGGCCGCGGAGCTCGCGGAGTATGCGGACTCCGACGAGCTCGAGTCGATCGAAGCCGAGATCGCATCTCTGCGCCAGCGCCAGGCGCAGCTAGAGGAGCAGATGGAAGTTGCTCTCCTGCCTCGTGACGCCAACGACGGCAAGAACGTGATCGTGGAGATCCGTGGCGCCGAAGGAGGTGAGGAGGCGAACCTGTTCGCCAAGGACCTCTTCGACATGTACGTGCGCTTTGCGGATCGCATGGGCTGGAAGTGGGAGATCATCGGCTCGGACCCATCCGAGCGAGGCGGATTCAACGAGGTGACCCTGCTTGTGAAAGGTGAGGATGCCTGGAGGCGCCTCAAGCACGAGGCAGGACCGCACCGGGTACAAAGGGTTCCGGTGACAGAGTCGCAGGGGCGTATCCACACTTCGTCGGCGACGGTGACGGTTCTGCCTGAGGCCGATGAGGTCGACGTGGTGATCGAACCCAACGATCTGCGCATCGACGTCTATCGGTCAACCGGCCCTGGAGGCCAGTCCGTCAATACCACGGACTCCGCGGTACGCATTACCCACATCCCCACCGGGCTGGTGGTCGCCATGCAGGACGAGAAGAGCCAGATCCAAAACCGGGCCAAGGCGCTGCAGGTGTTGCGCGCCCGGCTATTGAAGATGGAGCAGGACCGGCAGGCCGAGGCGCTCTCCACCACGCGGCGCAGCCAGGTTGGGGGCGGCGGCCGCAGCGAGAAGATCCGCACCTACAACTTCAAGGAGAACCGGGTCACCGACCATCGGATCGGGCTTACGCTGTACAAGCTCGACCGCATCCTGATGGGGGAGCTCGACGAGGTGTCCGACGCCCTGGTGCTCGACGAGCGCGCACGCCAACTCGCCGCCGAATCCTGATGAATCCGGGCGGTGTCAGGGCGGGCGCATGAAGCTCATCGATCTGGCTCGCCGCCACGCCAAGAGCTTCGGCGGAATTACCCAGGCTGTTTGGGCGGTCGCCGAGTTGGCCGAGACGAGTTACGAGCGAGTTGTTGCCGGATCGCAGGACGCATCGCGCGATGTCGTGGCCAGAGCCGCCGAACTTGCCAAGCGCTATCAACAGGGGGAGCCCCTCCAATACCTGCTCGGCCATTGGGCATTTCGCGATCTTGACCTCGTCACCGATGTACGTGCGCTAATCCCCCGCCCCGAGACCGAGGTTCTGGTGGACGTAGCGCTCGAGTTGGTGGGAGATGGAGCAGGCGCCGTGGCGGCGGATCTCGGCACCGGGACCGGAGCCATAGGTATCTCGCTGGCGGCGAGTGGGCGCTTCTCGCTGGTGTACATGACCGACGTTTCCGCAGAGGCGCTCTCGCTCGCGTCCCAAAATCTGCAGCGCAATATCCGCAAGGTCAAGGGTGCGGTGTTCATGAGCCGTGGGTCCTGGTTCGCGGCGCTTCCCGACTCCGCCAAGGGAAGTCTCGACCTCGTTGCCTCAAACCCCCCGTATATCCCGAGTGCCGCCATTGCCAGTCTCGACGAGCGTGTGTTGTACGAGCCGCGCTCCGCCCTCGACGGTGGACCTTCGGGGATGAACTGCCTGTTCCAGATCCTCTCGGGCGCTGCCGACTATCTCCGCCGAGGCGGATCCGTGGTGCTGGAGATGGGCGAGGATCAGGGCGAGGTGTTGGCCGAGGTCGCCTCATCCTTCGGATACGAGCAGGTTGCCGTGCGATGTGACCAGGCCGGGCGGCTCCGCTTCTTTACCGCTCGCTGGATGGGCTGACCGGGCCGGGAAGTGGGCATTTTCCAACCACTGCAGGCGTTGCAACCTATAGGCGGGTGGCTGGGGACGTGGAAGCCGTCACAGCCGCTCAGTAGGATGCGCGGTTATGCAGACCTTGATCCGAACCGGCTCGATAACACCCCGCCCGCGGGCGGCGGCCGCGGCTTGGCGAGCGGGTTCGATGCATTCGAAATCCCCACTCCGGTTTGGCCGTACCTGCCATCTGGTTGACATCGAAAACCTGGTTGGGCAGCCCGAATCCGGCCCGCGCTATACGCCGGCGGTGTTTTCCAGGCGGGCGCACGAGGTCTCAGGCTCCTACCGCCTCAAGTGGGTGCATCCGGGCGACCTGGTCTACGTGGGCTGCGACGCCTCGTTGTTGCTCGAGACCCTGATGGATTGGGAGCAGTACTCCGTGCGCATCGGCAAGGGTGCCGATGGCGCCGATCGTGCCCTCATCGCCGTGTTCGATATCGATGCCGTGGCGCGCAGTTGCGACGTCCTCCAGATCGCCTCCGGGGACCACGCCTTCGCCGAGGTTGCCTCCCAGGCCCGGGAGCGCGGCCTTTATGTCCGAGTAGTGAGCCGCTCGGATGCCCTCTCCCATGACTTGCGCCGGAACTCCGACGGGGTTTACACGTTCGCTTGAGGCTGCAGGTGGTCATTCCTGGCCGTTATTGAGCTGGGTCCGCAGTCGGGGATTGATTATCCGCCGACAACGCGGCGCACACGGCGCTTATATGGATGCATATTCGCGGCGCAGCCGGCGGGTAGGAGCGGAGTCCATATGGATCAGCAGGAGCGGTCGGCGACCGGCGAGACGGAAAGCGCAGTCCTCACGCACTTTGGCTACAAGCAGGATCTGCGGCGGACACTGCGCTTTTTCGCGCTCTTCGGCATCTCCTTCTCGGTCATCTCGATAACCACAGGCATTTTCCTGAGCTACCGGGTGGCGCTGGCCAACTTCGGACCGGCAAGTATCTGGGAATGGCTGGCGGTGGGCGTTGGACAGCTGCTGGTCGCGCTGGTGGTGGCGGAGCTTGGTACCCGTATCCCGCTGGCCGGTTACGCCTACCAGTGGAGCGCGCGTCTGGTGGGGCCTACCTACGGCTGGTACGTCGGGTTTTTCGGCCTCCTCTACATGACCGTGGGTGGCGGCGCGATATTCCTGCTGGTGGGCACACCACTGCTGCTTTCCGAGTTCGGGATCGACAACCCCTCCGGCCACCTTGTGCTGGCGGTGACCCTGGTGATCATGCTGGTGCCGATCATCCTGAACGTCGTCTCCGTCCAACTGGCGGCGAGGGTCAACACGACTGCCGTGGTCACCGAGATCGTGGGAACCGTGGTCTTCGGTCTCCTTCTGCTGGTTCTTTGGGGTGCGCACAGCAAGCCCTCCACCTATGGCGCGGGGATACTGCTCAATACTTCCGGTACCGCCCACAACCCGGTCTGGTACTCGATGGTGCTGGCCGGCATCCTGGGGATGTACACTCTGGTCGGCTTCGAGCTGGCCGCTGACTTGGCGGAGGAGGCGCTGGACGCAAGGCGCAACGTGCCGCGGGCGGTACTCTTCGCCGTAGGCGGCTCTGTGGTGCTGGGCTTCGTGGCCCTCATTGGTTTCACGGTGGCCATCCCCTCGATCCGTTCGGTCGAATCAACCAACCTGCCACTCCTGGTCATAGCCAAGTACTGGTTGCCGAGCTGGTTGGTGAAGATATTCATCGCCTTCGTGGTCTTCTCGATGTTCTCGATCGGCGTGGTGGGTGCCGCGGCGCAAGGGCGACTGGTCTTCGCCCTGGCGCGGGATAACATGCTTCCCTTCTCCCGCTTCTTCTCGCGAGTCCATTCGGCCACCAGGACGCCGGTGGTCGCGCTGGTTGTCTTCGGCGTGATCGACATCCTCTTCACCATCTTCGGGTATCTGCAGTCCAATAGCTTTGACACCCTGGTCGGCGCCACGGCGATCATCCCCTTCATCATCTACTTCCTGATAACGGTGGCCTACGCATTCAAGCGAGGGGCGCTTGACGCCATTCCGGGTGCGTTCACGCTCGGCCGCTTTGCAAAGCCGGTGATCGGCCTGGTCCTGGCCTGGTCCGCGGCGGCGATCCTTTCCCTCTCCCTTCCCTCCGCCTTCCGCCTCTCGGACGGGATCGTTCTGGTCAGCCTGGTGCTCGCCTCTCTGTGGTACTTCCTCGCCTTGCGCCGCCGCCTCGCATCCGGTGCCGCCGGCGTGGCGTCGATCGAGAGCTACGCGGAGGATTGACCGGCGCCGGGCACCCGTCTGGCAGAGGATGGAGCGAGGCATCGAGCCCGCGGAGGGCGACGCACAAGGAGGCTTGTACAAGTGGCTGATTCAGAGAGTCAGGGCGCGGGTTCGCTGGAGGACTATTTCTACCCCTACCGCAATCGCTACGAGACCTACCGATCCATTCCTTATCAGGGGGTGGCACGCGAAGAGATCATCTCGGTGATCTCCGAGATGGCCCGGTCGGAGGACAAGATCGGCGACGAAGGCAAGTGCTCGGGGTCGATCTACTCCGGCGACCACGAGCACTATCGGTTCCTCTCGCGCGTCTTCGAGCAGTTTGCCCATGCCAACGTGCTCCAGCGGGACATGTATCCCAGCGCCACCAAGCTCGAGGGGGAGATCGTCTCCATGACGCTCGGCCTGATGGGAGGCTCGAGCAAGAACGGCGAGGCGTGCGGTGTCCTCACCTCGGGCGGCAGCGAGTCCCTGATGTCGGCGCTCTTCGCCTATCGCGAGTGGGCGCGGGACGAGAAGGGGATCACCGAGCCGGAGGTGATCATCCCCAACTCCGCGCATGTAGCCATCGACAAGGGCGGACACTACTTCGGCGTCAAGGTCCTGCGCGCGCCGCTCGGCCCGGACTTCCTGGTGGACCTGGACTGGGTCAAGAGCCACATCACCGCCAATACCATCGCCCTCTTCGGATCGGCTGGGAGCTATCCCTACGGGCTGGTGGATCCCATAGCCGAGCTTGGGCAGATGGCGCTGCGCCACGAGATCGGATTGCACGTAGACGGCTGCCTGGGCGGCTTTCTTCTACCCTTTGGACGAATGCTCGGCCGGGACATCCCCGCCTTCGACTTCACCGTCGACGGGGTGACCTCCATCTCCGCCGACACCCACAAGTACGGGTACGCCCTCAAAGGAACCTCGGTGCTGATGTACGCCAGCCGCGACCTGCGACGGCGCCAGTACTTCACCTATCCCGACTGGCCGGGCGGCCTCTACCTCTCCCCGGGCATGGCCGGCTCGCGCTCCGGAGGTCTGATCGCCGCCACCTGGGCGGCGATGGTCTCGCTGGGGGCAGAGGGGTACACCCGAATTGCGGACGCGATCTTCTCCACCGCCGACAAGCTCATCGCCGGGATTCGCTCCCAGGATGGCCTGCGGCTCTACGGGGAGCCGACCTTCCTTGCCGCCTTCGGTTCCGACGAGTTCGACATCTTCCTGGCCAATGATTACCTTGCCGCCCAAGGTTGGCGAATGAACGGCCTGCAGCTCCCGCCCGGCCTGCACTTCTGCGTAACCCGGCCGAACACCTATCCGGGGGTCGTCGAATCGTTCCTCGACGACCTGTTCCACGCGGTGGACTATGCGCGCGAGCCAGGGCACGGCGCGGCATCGAGTGGAGCACTCTACGGCCTGGCCGGCACAGCCGAGGGAAACCAGGCGGTGGACGGCCTCCTCTCCGGTGCGCTGGACGCCTACTACGAGCCGAGCCCCGGAGGAGACGCATGACGATCGCCCAAGGAGGCGCGGCACTCGCCATCGACCTGGGCACGGGTGGGCTGAAGGTGGGGATCTTCGACAGCGGTGGTCGCCTCGTCCGCTCCGCCACCGCCGAGGTCCCAAGCGCCTACGGCCCAGGAGGTGCGGCAACCCAGGATGCGGAGGGTTGGTGGAAGGCCGTCGTCTCCATGGCCGCTTCGCTGACCCAGCAGACCGGGCTCGGCCCGGAGGTCCGGGCAATCGCATGTACCGGCCAGTGGGCCTCCACCGTTCCGGTGGACGCGGACGGGAACGTGGTGGGGGAATGCCTCCTTTGGATGGATACGCGTGGCGGCGCCCTCTCCGCCGCCCGTATCGGCGGAAGGGCCGCCGGCTACAACGCCGCCAGGGCGCTGCGCTTCATAAGAAAGAGCGGCGGCGCACCCTCGCGCTACGGGGCGGACCCAATCGGCCACATCCTCTACCTCGAGTCGGAGGAGCCCGGTGTCGCGAGCAAGGCGCGCTGGTACTTGGAACCAGTGGACTTTCTGACCATGCGCATCACCGGCAAGGTGACGGCAACGGCGGCCTCCATGACCGCGGCCTGGCTCACCGACAACCGTGTCCCGGGAGCACTGGAGTATGACGCCGAATTGATCGGGATGGCCGGCATCCCCGCCGCAAAGCTTCCGCCGCTGGTCCCCGCGGGATCAATGGTGGGCACCATCCGACCGGAGGTCGCCGTGGCAATGGGCATCTCGGGCGAAGCCCGGGTGGTTACCGGGCTTCCGGATCTGCACACCGCAGTGATGGGCTCCGGTGCGACCCGGATCGGCGAGGTGCACCTGTGCCTCTCCACCACCTCGTGGATCTCGGCGCCCGTGGCAAGGAAGAAGACCGATGTGCTCCACTCGGTCGCCACGGTACCCGGTATCGCCGCAGGAGAGTACTTCATAGCCGACAATCACGAGACCGCGGGGGAATGCCTCGACTGGCTGCGCAGCTCCTTGGTGGCCCCAGGCGACATGCTCGGTCCAGGTGGCTTCTCGCCGTCGTTTGCGGAGCTTGACCAACTTGCGGCGACCGCGGTTCCCGGCTGCGGCGGGGTGATCTTCACCCCCTGGCTGGCCGGGGAGCGCTCGCCGGTCGACGATCGAAACGCCCGGGCCGGCTTCCTGGGGATCTCTCTGGCCACCACACGTGCCGAGATGGTGCGCTCGGTGCTCGAGGGGGTGGCCTATTCGAACCGCTGGCTCTACGAGTCCGTGCGCCGGTTCCTCCGCGCCGAGCCGACCTCCCTGCGGATCCTGGGCGGGGGAGCCACCTCCGACCTCTGGTGTCAGATACATGCCGACGTCCTCGACCTCACCGTGGAGAGGGTGGAGGAGCCCATCTTCGCCAACCTGAGGGGGGCGGCGCTGGTGGCAATGGTCGGCACTGGGATGATCGGCGCCGAGGTGGCGCGCCGAGCGGTAGAGGTGGGGAAAACATTTGTGCCCAATGCCTCGCTGTCGAGGGTGTACACGGCGAACTACCGGGTGTTCTCAAAGATATATTCGCGGCAGAAGCCGCTCTTTGCCGCGCTTGAATCCGCGAGGAAGGCGGCAGGCTGAACCAAAGTGGCCGAAGTCGCCTCTCAGCTCTTTGGCACCAGGAACTTGCCGATCACCGGAAGCTCCCAGAATGACTCGGCGCGGGCGATGGCCATGGCGACCTGCGCCAGGTTCTCCGGCGTGTCGAAGACCAGGTAGCGGGGAAGCCAGGTCGGATTGAACTTGGAGTTGAAGCGCCACAGGCTCTCGATCTGCATGGTGTCGGAGAGCCGGCGGAGGAACCAGCGCTCGAGCCGGGCCTGTACGTTCTCCTCAGCCTCGCCGGCGATCACTGCGCGCATGGTCGCAAAGTTGAGGCTGAGCGCGGAGTAGCCGGTCTCGCGAAGGTGGTCGATGGTTGCAACCACCATTAGGTCCGTCATGCCGTTGGGGTGATCCCCCATGTCGCGGCGCATGAGGTCCAGCGAGAAGCCTTTGATGCCCGGGGCCGGTACCCACTGGCAAAAGCCCACCACGTGGCCGTCGGGCCCGTAGCAGACCGTCAGCATCAACCCGGTGTCCTTAGGGTCGAGAAAGCGGCCGAGCGTCATGGAAAAGCCGCGCTCCACGCCACCGCGTCGGCTGCGGCCCAGCACCTCGAGCAGCTCGGAGCGCAGCGGCTCTTCCACCGTGGTGGGATCCAGAAACTGGATGCTGTAGCCGTAGTTGCGCATACGATTCACGGCCTGGCGCAGGCTCTTGTTGCGCTTGCCGTCCAGCCGGAAGCCGGCCACCTCCACCACCGCCTCGTCCCCGATGTACATGGAGTGCAGGCCGTCGGCCGCATACACCGGGAGCCACTTCTCGCCCGCGCCCAGCACGCTCAACGCCCAGCCCTTGGAGGAGGCGAAGTTCATGAACTCCTTCCAGGCCTGGCGCGCAGTGGCCTCCGGGCCGATTGGGTCCGGCGAGACCAGCGCGACACTGCCGATGACCGCATAGGCGATGACGGTGTCGTAGGCGACGTAGAAGCTCTTGTCATCACGGAGAGCGAAGTAGTCCAGGGTTGAGGAGGAGTAGCGCCTGACCACCTCTGCCGGGGAGAGGCTCGTCCGGCCGGGTAGGTGGATCCTGCCGATTCCCGCCTCCACAACCGGGCGGAATGCTCGGAAGATCAGCAGCGCGAAGAGCAATAGCGAGGAGTACCCCAGTGCCGGGGTGAGGAAGTCGTCGATGACCGAGGGAAGTGTGATGCTGCTTATGCCGACCATCCGCTCCAGGACCGCCATGAAGCTCGTGCCCAGGCTCACGCCGCTGTTGCGCTCAAAGATGAGCAGGTCGAGCTGGAGGGTGATGGTCCCGGCGATGAGGATCAGCACCCATCCAATGGGAATGCGCAGCAGGCCGCGCGCAAAGGGAGTGCGGTCGGTGGGCGCAGTGAAGGCGGTTCGATTGGCGATCAGGTAGATGAGTACGATTACGAGCAGTGTTGACTCTTCGATATCGCCACCCTTGAGCAGGTTCGTTGCCACCGAGACTCCGGTTAGCACCACGGTGAGAAGGTAGGCGATGCGCTGGCCACGCCGGAGGCCGCTTGCGAGTGCGAGCAGTCCGACCGCCCCCATGGCCGTGAGTGCGTTGGCCGTCTCGCTCACGGAGATGGGCAGGAATTCCTGCAGGAAGACCAAGCGTCCGCGCAAAGGTGGTGTGAGCGCGGAGACCAGGTCGATGAAGCCAACCATGAACACCGCCGCGGCGGCCACACGTCTTGCTCTCTGGTAGCGCCCGGGCCGGTCGTCGGGCTCGGAGAAATCCTGCCCGTCCGGGTAGGAGGCGAGGATGCGCAAACCATGCGTACGATCGATGGTTCCTAGCGTGAAGGCTCGCTCGACGAGGGTTTCGGCCGAGCGTTCCTCGCTGTGCGAGTAGAGGCGCACCCGCATCTTTGCTCCGGGCTGCAGCTCGACCCAGGTGCACTGGCGTACGGGAACGAAGACGCTGGGCAGTCCCAGCCGTGCGACCTTCTCCCGGTAGCCGCTGCTGATGGAACCGCAGACGGCGAAGAAGCCGTTGGCCATGTCGGCGAGCTCAGCGAGCGGGCTGTTGCCGGTGATCACCCCTACGCAGCCGTTTTCCAACTCCTCCATGGCTGCCACCCGCGCGGCAATGTTGATGCCTGCCGCACCCCCGACGCTCGGCTTCAAGTCCTCGACCAGGCCGGCGTAGATGCGTCGCGCCACCCAAGTGGCCAGTATCAGGATTACGAGCGCGTCGACCACCGTCGCTATCCCCGCTATCTGCAACAGGGGGGCGACGTGGAAGACGCCCGCCCTCAGCCGGGAGAGCGGGGGCAAGGCCAGGATGAATGGCAGCTTCACCAGGAACGCGGCCAGCAGCGGCACGATCACCAGTGGAAGGTAGCGCATAGCGCGGCGGTAAAAGAGGCGCGAGCCGACGAAGCGGGATATGGCTCCGGAGTCGATTGCCAGGTCGATTCCCTCGAGCCATGGCGCCTTGGAGGCGATGTTCGGGATTATCTCGCCCACCAGGTGGTGGACGAAGGGGGTGTCGGAGGGTGAGTATGGGTCGATCGGCGCGCTGCGCTCATCCAGCTCGCGGCCGCAGGTGACCATGACATCCCGATGGCCGGTAGTTGTCGTGACTCGCAGACGGAACTTCAGGGCGAAGCGAGCGCCGGTGGCTTCGGCCACGCTGCGCCGTAGCTCGCTGTCCCATGCCAGAGCTGCATCGCGGCTCCCGGGTATCACGCAAAGGTGGAAACCCCGTTCCTCCACCAGGTGCCTTAGCTCGTCGAAGAAGTACTTGTGCTCCGTGACAAGGTCGGATATGGAAGACCGCCTGCGTGGGTAGAGCAGGTCCAGCAGGTTGCCGGCCACAATCAACAAACCGGGTCCCTCGATGGTGCGCAAATAGGCGGCAAAGCGCTCGAGCTCCGGTCGCGGCGCTCCCGAGAAGCGGCCGATGAAGAGCTCCGACGCCACGATGACCCGGTGGCCTATGGGTACTTCGATCGATGCCTCGTGGGGGCAGGCCGGCTGGTCGTCGAAGTTGACAGGATCCACCGGCACCATCCGCCCGTTTGTGGCCGGACCCGGCTCTACCATTCCGCTCAGGCTGCCTTTCCGATCACTTGCCCCGGTGATGCCCACCTATAAGCTAATCGAAGGCCGGGGCCCCGGGCGGGGCTCGTGGTGGCGAGAGAAGGGCGAATTGGCTGAAAGGCTGAGAGCTTCCCACTCCAACTGGGCGAGCCGTGAGGGCGGGGTACCACGGGGCGAAGTGGTGATCTTTGACATCGACGGCGTCCTTGCCGACGCTTCCGCACGGCAGCATTTCCTGAAAGGCGTGCGCCCGGATTGGGATGCCTTCTTTGAGAAATGCCACGAGGATCCGCTTATCGAGGAGGCTGCCAGGCTGCTCCAGGTGATCGACCGTCGCTACCCGGTAGTTCTGCTGACCGGGCGGCCCGTTTCGGTGATGGAGCTGACCATCGGCTGGCTGAATCGTTACCAGCTGCGCTGGGATCTGCTGATAATGCGTGACTACGGTGACTACGCGGCTGCGCGACACTTCAAGGCACGTGAGACCGCGAGGATGCGCCAGGCGGGCCTCAGCCCCGTACTCGCCTTCGAGGACGACGTGCGTAACGTGGAGATGTTCCAGGCCGAAGGGATTCCTTGCGTGTACATGCACTCCGGCTATTACTGAGCGCAGAGGCGTCTGTCCCGGGCCGGGTGTCCAGTTTCTCCTGTTTTCAGGGAGCGACTGAAAAAGACTCTCGATGAATTCTGCCCACCCAAGACCGTGCGGCCGCCGACGCCGACCGACCTGAGTGGAGGATCGCGCAATGGGCCGCGTTGGTGCTGTCACTCCGGCGCATGCCCTTCCTTGGGCGCACGATGACGGCCATGTTCAGCCATCGCAGGCTGCAGTGGAAGCCCAGAGGTAATGCTGCGCCTGCCGACTTGCGGGGTGGAGGCCGAAGTGGCCGCCTCCACCCCGCAAGTCGCGCGGTTCGCTCAGTCCCGGAAGTTGTTGAACTGAAGAGGGATGCCGAAGTCGGCTTCTTTGAGCTTCTGGATCGCTGTCTGCAGGTCGTCGCGCTTCTTGCCCGAGACCCGCACAGCGTCGCCCTGGATCGACCCGGTGACACCCTTCAGGTTCAGCTCCTTGATCAACTTGTTGATCGCCTTGCCCTTCTCGGTGGAGATGCCGGCAACGAGCTTGATGGTCTGGCGGGCCGAGCCGCGCGAGCCTTCGACCACCTGGCCGCGCTCGAGCGACTTGAGTGATACACCTCGCTTGACCAGCTTCTCTTCCAGGACCAACACCAGGGCCCGCAGCCGGTCCTCCGAGGCTGAGGAGAGGTGGAGCTCCTTATCGGTGAACTCGATCTTGGAGTCGGTGTCCTTGAAGTCGAAGCGGGTCGAAGCTTCGCGGTTTGCCTGGTCAACGGCGTTCCGAACTTCCTGGAGGTTGACCTCTGAGACGACATCGAAAGTAGGCACGCTGATATAGGATATTCCGCACACCAAGGGTCGGTGCCCGAGCGGCCAAAGGGAGCAGACTGTAAATCTGCCGGCTCAGCCTACGTAGGTTCGAATCCTACCCGGCCCACTCTCCTTCAACCCGGCTGGCGCAGGCACGTCGCCGGGGAGGTGCAGGCGGCACCAAGCCCCCGCGATCGGATATCAACCAGCGGTACGTGGCCCGAGGGCCCAGGGCGCGCCACGCCGCGGCTCTCCTTCCGGGTCCATGCTCCGGATTGCCTGAGTAGCTGCTGAGACCTACTCCAAATTTGTTCCGCGAGGGCTAATCTCTATGCAGACGCGGCGCGGTTTCAAGGCGTGTCCGCCGGATCTGGAGAGGCTGATTGGGCACCTCGGTCAAAGAGATGCGCATGCTGCAGGAAGAGGTTAAGGGAGTGCTGCGAGGCGGCCTTCCTTCTCGTCGCCTACTCTTCGCCGCGGGGACTCTCAGCTCGATCCTCATCCTCATCTCCTCCCTGGCTCCCGACTCGCCGCTCACCTCTAAGATTCTGGGCTCCTGGTTTTTCGGCATGCCGAACGGGCCCCTTAGTATCTCCGCCATTGCCGGGGTACCCGAGTACGTGATCTTTGTTGTGGGCTTCCTTCTCGGCCTCTTTGCCTGGTGGGAGCTGGTCCGAGCGGTGCGCGAGGGACACTACACCCTGAGGGATCTCGTTTGGATGGCGGTGGCCTGGTACTCGCCGCTGCTGCTCGCCGGCCCGCTCTACTCGCGCGACGTTTACGCCTACTCGGCGATTGGCGAGATGGTCTCGCGGCACATATCGCCTTACCAATACGGGCCGAACATTCTGGGAGCTACGCCTTACCTGAACACGGTCGACCCAGTCTGGGGGAATGCGCCGGCGCCTTATGGTCCCATCTTCCTGTGGCTGTCGGGGCTCATAGCCCAGGTCACCTTCCATGATCCCTTCGCGACGATGCTTGTCATACGCGCCCTGGCCATTGTGGCTACGGTTGCGGTTGCCTGGCTCGCCACCCAGCTTGCGCGTGAACTGGGCTATGACGGCCGCCTGACCCTGGTGCTGGTCGGCCTGAATCCGCTGGTGGTTTTCCATCTGGCGTCGTCGGCGCACAATGACGTCTACATGATGCTCTTCCTCCTGGCGGGCCTCCTTGCCTATGCGCGCCGGCATCCGATGGTGGCGGTTGTCCTGGTGGCCTTGGCCACTGCCGTGAAGGTTCCTGCGGTTGTGGCGCTGGCCTTTATTGCGTGGGGGGCCACTCCAGGCAACGACCTCCGCACCAAGATCCGGCCTGCGCTCACCTATGGAGCCGTGGCGCTGGCGACCATCGCGGTGGTCTCGACCGCCACCGGGCTTGGATGGGGGTGGATCCACAACTTGGGGACCCCTGGCCTGGTCCTTAATCCTGCAGTGCCGACCACCGCCCTCACCGGATGGGTCGACCGCATCACTTCTGTCGTCGGTCTATCCCTCGGTCACGCCACTTGGCTCACGGTTTTCCGTGCTCTTGGCTTGGCGGCTGCGGGCGCCATGGGCCTCTACTTCGTCGTGCGATTCCGCCACTTCGGCCTGGAGAAGGCAATCGGGTACTCGTTGCTGGCCCTGGTCTTTTTTGGCCCGGTGATCCAATCCTGGTACATTGCCTGGGGCGTGATCGTGCTCGCCACCATGCCGACCAAGAGAGTGGCCTATGGCGTGGTCGGCGTGTCGGTGCTGGGTATGGTTTTCGGCGGTCCCTACGGCGGCCCGATCGTGGCCTGGACCGCCTACGGGCTGATTGTCGCCGCGGCCCTTTGGGCGGTTGCCGCTCGCTTCTCCTGGACACCGGTGAACGCTGCCTTCGGCCGTCTTTCGGTGGTTGCGGCGCGCTTCGCGGACTCGGAATAGGCGCCCGCGGTTATGGCTGCTGGCGGCGCCGCGGCGCTCGCGGCTTTCCTGCTCAGACACCCTGAATTCCGGGAAGTACACGCGTCAGTGGGAGAGCCCGAGTTCATCGCCGCGGGTGCGGGCACGCTCAAGCTCGACGTCGACAGGAAGCGAGCCCGCCTCTTCGAAGGCTTGGCCGTGCCGATCTTGCATCAGCAGCTATCCGGCAACGTGGCGCGAGTGCTGGAGACGCGCCTTGCGGACGCGAGTGGGGGAGAGCTTTCGCCCCAGACGCTGTTGTCCCTCGGAGTCGACCGCTTGCGCTCGTTGGGACTCTCGGCCTCCAAGGCGCGTGCGTTGCTCGGCCTGTCCGAAGAGGTCGCTTCCGGGAGGCTCGCTCTAGAGTCCCTGGTGGAGATGGACGACGAGGCAGTCACCTCCCGGCTCTGCGAGCTATGGGGCTTTGGCCCTTGGTCGGCGCACATGTTCCTTCTCTTCACCCTGGGGAGGATGGACGTATGGGCGCCCGCCGATCTGGGGGTGCGCAAAGGGTACGCCAAGCTGTACGGCTTGCCGGAGCTGCCCAGTGCACGCGAGCTTGCGGACCTGAAAGAGTACTACAGCCCCAACGCCTCCATCGCCACCTGGTATCTGTGGAGGGTGCTCGAGATCTAGGGGTTGAGGAGCCGCTCCAGGAGCACCATGTCGATCCACTTGCCGTACTTGCGGCCGACTTCGCGCTCGATGCCGACCTCGAAAAAGCCGGCCGAGTAGTGCAGCCGCAGGGAGGCCTGGTGGCCGGCCGCCACCCGGGCCATGCAGGCGTGGAACCCGTGCCTGGCGGCGGCGTCTACGATCCTGGAGAGAAGCGCTTTGCCAACCCCCATGCCGCGATGATCGGCATCAATGTAGATCGAGTCCTCCACGGTGGTGGAGTAGCCCGGCCGTATCCGATAGGCGGATACCGAAGCGAAGCCGATCACCGTGGCGTCCCTGACCGCGACAATGGCCGGATACCCGCCCGAGTGCTCATCAATCCAGGCGAGCTGCTCGGAGTAGGAGCGAGGCACCAGATCGAGGGTGATGCGCGAACCGAGCACCTCTCGGTTGTATATTTCCATGATCGCTTCTGCGTCGGCGCGCACGACGGGTCGGAAGCTGATTTCAGGGCTTTCTGGCATCTCGGTTGTTTCGAGAATACTTGGCCGGAGGAGCGAATTCGCAATTGCCACGTCGGCAGGCAGCAAGATGGTCGAGGCATGTAAACTAAAAAGGCCAAATTTTGAAGGCTGCCCCCTTAGCTCAGACGGCAGAGCACAGCCATGGTAAGGCTGGGGTCGTCGGTTCGATTCCGACAGGGGGCTCCGGGGCGGCGTAGCTCAGCAGGTTAGAGCACACGGCTCATAATCGTGGGGTCGTCGGTTCGAGTCCGACCGCCGCTACCAGTCGTGCCGGAGGCGTGGAGCGCCGGCAGCGCATGTCCAGATGGAGTGAGAAGTGGCAAAGAACGAGAAGCGTGTACAGGTGACCCTCGCTTGCGAGAGCTGCAAGCGCCGCAACTACATAACCACCAAGAACCGGCAGAACGACCGTGAGCGGATCGAGATGAAGAAGTACTGCCGTTGGGAGCGGACCCACACCACCCATAAAGAGACTCGATAGCCTCTCGCCCTTGAAGGCTGCAGTGGAGATCCGGGTGAGGGCGGCCTACGGCCGCCTTCCGGTGTTTAACGGCTTGGCTCGCTCCCGGGGCTCAGCCGGCCTCGGAGTGACCGTCTACGAGCGCGCCGAGCCTGGCGCGCAGCATCACGCGGGCGCGGTGAAGCCTTACCTTGGCGTTCGACTCCGATATGCCCAGGCGAGCCGCGATCTCGCGGTGTTCGAGGCCATAGCTCTTCAGCACGAAGACTTTCCGCAATTGCTCGGGCAATTGCTCGACAGCCCTCTGTATCTCAACCAGCAATCCCGGGTCCCGGTCCCGCGCCTCTTCGGCCTCTAAATTGGCGCGATGATTAAGCCGGGAGCTGGTGATCAGCTCGAAGCGTCGCCGGCGCGCCTTGGCCGCCAGGGTTGCGGAGGCGTTGTTGACGATGGTGTGCATCCACTGGCTGAAGGAAGAGTCCCCTCGGAAGGTGGCCAGCGACCTAAAGGCACGCACATAGGCGTCCTGTACTGCGTCGCGGGCGTCCTCGAGATTTCCCGTTACCGTTACCGCCCGCTTGAGCAGGCGTGGATAGGTAATCCGGACGAGTTCGTCGAAGGCCTCCCGGCTACCGGTTTTGGCCTCTTCCACGAGGTTCTTTACAGTGGGGGATTCCATCGCATCTCCAGCGTCGGCCGGGGCGGACAATAAGACTCTACCGTCGCGGGAGCCAGATGGGACGGCGGTCAGGCCATCAAGTGATGCCATGGCCGGGGCTGGCGGTAAACTGGAGAGTTCCGAAGAGCGCCGACGCCCCGCGGTTGCCAACACCGGCTACGCGGGCAATGCTGGTATGCTCGATGTGGCCCTAGGGTAGTAGCTCAATTGGTAGAGCACCGGTCTCCAAAACCGGGGGTTGGGGGTTCGAGTCCCTCCTGCCCTGCGAAGAACTACCAGCGAGGTACCCAGTGAATCGTCAGACCAGGCGCCTGATGTCCCGCCAGCAGGGGCAAGCCGAGGCTGAGCGCGGCTCTACCCAAAAGAGGGTGCAGGCGCAGAAGAACGTGCCGGAGTCCAAGCGCACGACGCTACGCGGGTACTTGGGCGAAGTGCGCGATGAACTTGGGAAAGTCAATTGGCCAAACCGCCAGACGGTGGTCAACTATTCGATGGTCGTGCTGGTGACCCTCGTTATCCTGATAGGTTTGATCTTTCTCTTGAACCTGGCCTTTTCCCGGGCAGTCCTGTTCCTGTTCGGCTGAGGCCTCGATCTGGAAGACATACGATGAGCGATTTTTTTGAAGAGGCCGACGAGCACGGCGAGTCGGTTGCCACCAAGACCAAGAAGGCGGAGCCGGGCAAGCTGGAGTATGTCCGCGAGGAAGAGGTGCACGAGGAGGAGGAGGTCCCCGAGCGGGTCAGCCCCTACGACATGCCTGGCGAGTGGTACGTGATCCACTCCTACTCGGGTTACGAGAACAAGGTGCGCTCCAATCTCATCACCCGCATGCACTCCATGCAGGTGGAGGACAAGATCTACGAGATCCGCATCCTGATGGAGGACGTGACCGAGATCAAGAACGGCAAGCGCGTAGTCTCCCAGAAGAAGGTCTTCCCCGGCTATATCCTGGTGCGGGCCGAACTCGACGACAGTACCTGGGACGTCATTCGTCACACTCCTGGCGTCACAGGCTTCGTGGGCATGGGCTCCAAGCCGACGCCGCTCTCCCGGCGGGAGGTTGAGTCGCTGCTCGGCTACTCGGAGGAGGCGGCTGAGAGTCCACGCAAGTCGCGGCCACAGCTCGAGTACCAGGTGGGCGATCCGGTCATCGTCAAGGACGGAGCCTTCGAGGGTCTTACGGGCGTGATATCGGAGATCAACGAGGACCACTTGAAGCTCAAGGTCCTGGTGAACATCTTCGGCCGCGAGACGCCCGTGGAACTGGAATTCGCTCAGGTCGCCAAGGCCTGACGCGCCGCCCTTGGCCGGAGGCCGGGCGCCAAGTCCCTATGATGTATGAGTTCTGCGGCCCCTGCGTGCCGCTGTGAGTTATCCAAGAGTGGAACAATAAAGATGGCAAAGCGTCGTGTAACCGCAATAGTCAAGATCCAGCTGCCAGCGGGTTCCGCCACCCCGGCTCCCCCCGTCGGTACGGCTCTCGGCCCCCATGGCATTCAGACCATGGAGTTCTGCAAGCAGTACAACGCAGCCACCGAGGCGCAGCGTGGGACGGTGATCCCCGTCGAGGTGACCATCTTCGACGACCGCTCCTTCAGCTTCGTGCTAAAGACCCCTCCCACGCCGGTTCTGCTTCGCCAGGCGGCCGGGGTTGAGAAGGGTTCAGCTACCAACACCAAGGTGAGCGTCGGCACCATCTCGGATGCCCAACTCGCCGAAATCGCTAAGACCAAGATGCCCGACCTCAATGCCAATGACTTGGAGGCGGCCAAGCGCCAGATCGCTGGGACCGCCAAGTCGATGGGCATTGCGGTGGTCGACTGACCCTGGCGGGCATTTTCATACTTGGGAGATTGAAAACATGACCAAGACTGCCAAGCGCGTAAAGGCGCTTCAGGGAACATACGACCGGACACGGCTGCATAGTGCAGTTGAGGCGGTCGAGGCCGCAAAGCGGCTGGCCACGGCCAAGTTCGACGAGACCATTGAGCTGGCCGTGAGGCTAGGCGTCGATCCTCGCAAGGCGGATCAGATTGTGCGCGGCACCGTCTCGCTTCCCGCCGGCACCGGCCGGGCCGTGCGTGTGGCGGTGTTCGCCGCCGGCGAGGCCGCTATCGCCGCCCGCGAAGCGGGAGCCGATGTGGTTGGCGCCGACGACCTCGTGAACCGCATCCAGAACGAGAACTTCCTCGACTTCGACGTGGCCATTGCCACCCCGGACCAGATGGCCCAGGTCGGTAAGCTCGGTCGACTGCTCGGCCCCCGTGGCCTTATGCCCAACCCCAAGACCGGGACTGTGACCACCGACGTCGCCAAGGCGGTGTCCGAGTTCAAGAGCGGGCGTGTCGAGTACCGCACGGATCGCGTCGGCAACGTTCACGTGCCGATTGGGAAGGCATCCTTCGCGAGCGAGGCGCTCCTCGACAACTTCCGCGCCGTCATCGACGAGCTGAGCCGGGCCAAGCCTGCCGCCGCCAAGGGCCGCTACTTCCGCTCGGTGACGGTCGCCTCCACTATGGGCCCCGGGGTGAAGGTCGACACCAACCGCTTGCGTGTCGCGGACGAGGAGCTTGCAGGCTAAGCTGGCTTGCCTGCGAACAAAATTTTGATATGGCAGTCGCCGAAGACCCCTAGGTGCGAAAGCTCAATGGGAAACCGCCAGGGCAGGTGACTAGAAGGTCTTTGGTGCTGCCGCATTCCGTTTGGAGTGCGGCAATTGTTTTGAACGGAGCGATATGGAAAACCCCCGTCCGGAGAAGGTGGCGATAGTCGAGGAGCTTGACGAGCGTCTTGCCAACTCCGCGGCCGTTGTGCTGACCGAGTACCGGGGACTCAAGGTCTCCGACCTTGAGGCCCTGCGCCGTGCGCTCGGATCCGCGGGCGGATCCTTCAAGGTCTATAAGAACACCCTGGTCCAGTTCGCGGCGCGTAATGCCGGTCTGGAAGGCATGGTCCCCCAGCTGGAGGGGCCGACTGCGCTCGCCTTCGCCGAGACCGATGTGGTCGAGGTGGCCAAGGTGCTCAAGGAGTTCGCCAGGGCCAATCCGGCCTTGGTGATCAAGGGTGGAGTGCTCGGGGATTCGGTTATCTCCGGCGCCGAGGCTCTCGCCTTGGCCGACCTGCCGTCGCGCGAGGTACTCCTCGCTCAGTTGGCCGGTCTCATGGCGGCTCCGATGCGCAACTTCGCGTCGCTCTTGAATGCGCTGCCGCAGAATTTCGCCTACGCCCTGTCGGCGCTTGTCGACAAGAGGAATAGCGAAGAGGCCGCCTGAGACGGGGGCCGGCTCCGTCCAGGAGCCATGGTTTCGCCCGCGCTGGCGGGCGAGAGTGGGAGGCCCTCGGGCCGACCGTAACACCTTTTAAGTAAAGGAAAGGAAACAGAAAAGATGGCAACCCAGGAAGAGATTCTCGACGCGATCGCTTCGATGACCGTCCTCGAGCTCTCTGAGCTGTTGAAGGCTTTCGAAGACAAGTTCGGCGTTACCGCCGCCGCTCCTGTCGCGGTGGCTGCTCCGGCTGCCGGTGGAGCAGGCGAGGCCGCTCCCGCTGCCGAGGAGCAGGACGAGTTCGACGTTATCCTCACCAGTGCGGGCGACAAGAAGATCCAAGTGATCAAGGAAGTGCGCACGCTGACCAACCTGGGCCTGAAGGAAGCTAAGGACCTGGTCGACGGCGCTCCCAAGGCCGTGCTCGAGAAGGTATCCAAGGAAGACGCCGAGAAGGCCAAGGCTCAGCTCGAGGCTGCCGGCGCCGGCGTCGAGCTCAAGTAGTTCAGCCAGCGTTCAAGCGCCCCCGGGCTTCGCCGCCCGGGGGACGCGCTGCTGCAGACACCATTGACGCGCTGTCAGCGCCGATGGTATAGTTCAGCAAACAGCGAGGCCGCAAACGGCCGGAAGTGCAGGGGTCAGTCCTACAATGGATTGACTCATTTTGGCGTCTCTAGGTGTAGACTGTCCTTTTGCCGTGCAATTACTAAGACTTACCCCCCTCTGCTCTCGCCTTTCGAGCTCGAAAGCGCCGTGCGGTGAGTCGCGCCATGTTCATGGTCACCTCTAGCTGGGAGAGATTCGTTGACCTCTAGATCTCGTTCTATCGAACGATTCTCATTTGCCAATCTGGACGAGGTTTTACCGCTTCCCGATCTGATCTCGATTCAAAGGGATTCCTTCGACTGGTTCCTGAAAAAGGGTTTGAGCGAGGCGTTCGAGGAGTTGAGTCCGGTCGAGGACTTCACCGGCAGGCTCGCCCTCGAGTTGAAGTTCGATCCGGACGATCCAGATCTCACCCCGGTTCCCAAGTACTCCGAGGAGTTCTGCAAGGAGAGGGATCTGACCTATCAGGCCCCAATCTTCGTCAAGGCCACCTTTATCAACAAGAACACCGGAGAGCTCAAGGAGCACACGGTCTTCATGGGCGACTTTCCCATGATGACCGATCGCGGAACCTTCATCATCAACGGGACCGAGCGCGTTGTGGTGTCCCAGCTCGTCCGCTCCCCGGGGATTATTTTCCAGCGCGGCCGTGATGTCAAGACCATTGTCACCGGGACCATTCACGCATACCGTGGCGAATGGCTCGAGTTCGACGTGGAGTCCAAGCCCGGCCGTGAACTCAATGCCGGTGCCCGCGTCGCCCGCAAGCGCCGCGTATCCATCTTTACCCTGATCAGGGCCTTGGGCTACGACGACCCCGAGCTGCTGGAGCGCTTCGTGGCGGCCAACAGCTTCCTGGCCGACCAGTGGGCCAAGGAGAAGAACCTGCACAAGACCCAGGACGAGGCCTTGCTTGAGATCTACAAGCGCGTCCGTCCCGCCGACCTTCAGAATGCCGAGGCGGCTCGTGCGTACTTCGAGAACTCCTTCTTCTCCCCCAAGCGTTATGACCTGACCCGCGTGGGGCGCTACAAGCTCTCCCGCAAGCTGGGGGCAGAGATCGACAACCTCAGCGAGGTGATCGGCGTGCCTCTCGAGCATCCTGCGGAGAATTCGACGACGCTCTCGCCTCCGGAAATCTTCGCGGCGATCTCCTACATGCTGCGCCTGGCCGACGGCACTCCCGGTTACCGCCTGGACGATCAGGACCACTTCGCCAATCGCCGCATACGCAGCGTCGGCGAACTGATCCAGAACCAGCTCCGGTTGGGGCTCTCGCGTCTCGAGCGCCTGGTCAAGGAGCGTATGTCTACCCAGGACGTGGAGGCGATCACTCCGCAGACCCTGATCAACATCCGCCCGGTCACCGCCGCAATCAAGGAGTTCTTCGCAACCTCCCAGCTGAGTCAGTTCATGGACCAGGTGAACCCGCTTTCCGGCCTGGCTCACAAGCGGCGCCTGAACGCGCTTGGCCCCGGTGGCCTGTCGCGGGAGCGCGCCGGATTCGAGGTCCGCGACGTCCACACCTCCCACTACGGCCGTATGTGCCCGATCGAGACTCCTGAAGGCCCGAACATCGGCCTGATCGGCTCGCTGGCCAGCTACGCCCGCATCAACGACTTCGGCTTTATCGAGACGCCTTACCGCAAGGTGGCCGACGGTTTGGTGACCGACGAGATCGTTTACCTCTCCGCGGACGAGGAGGAGCAGTACGTCATCGCCCAGGCGAATGCTCCGCTGGACGCCAATGGCCGGTTCCTCGAGGACAGGGTGCTGGTGCGGCGTGGCCCGCAAGGGGCGGAAGTCCGCGTCGGGGTTGACACAACCTCTTATGGCTCGACTTCCGAGGTTGACTATGTGCCCGCCCGTGACGTTCAGCTGATGGACGTCTCTCCGAAGCAGATCATCTCGGTCTCCACCTCGCTGATCCCGTTCATCGAGCATGACGATGCCAACCGGGCCCTGATGGGTGCGAACATGCAGAAGCAGGCCGTACCGCTTTTGGTCCCCGAGGCTCCTTACATCGGCACCGGTGTAGAGGCTCGCGCCGCTCGCGATGCCGGCGACGTGATTCAGGCCGAGGGCAATGGAGTCGTCACGGACGTCTCCGGTGATCACATCACCGTGGAGTACGAGGTTGGCGAGACCGACCGCTATGACCGTCCGCTGGGCCGCAAGATCTACAAGTTGGCCAAGTTTGCCCGTTCCAACCAGAACACCTGCATCAACCAGAAGGTTCTGGTGGATGTGGGCGAGAAGGTCGTAAAGGGTGACGTTCTCGCCGATGGGCCCGCAACCCACAACGGGGAGCTGGCGCTCGGCAAGAACCTGCTGGTCGCGTTCATGCCGTGGGAGGGCTACAACTACGAAGACGCGATCATCCTCTCGGAGCGGATTGTTCGCGACGACGTGCTCACCTCGATCCACATCGACGAGCACGAGACGGACGCCCGCGAGACCCGCCTTGGCGCGGAGGAGATCACCCGCGACATCCCCAACCTGTCGGAGGAGATCCTCGCCGACCTCGACGAACGTGGCATCGTCCGGGTGGGCGCCGAGGTCGGTCCCAACGACATCCTGGTGGGCAAAGTGACCCCCAAGGGCGAGACGGAGCTGACTCCGGAGGAGCGCCTGCTCAGGGCCATCTTCGGCGAGAAGTCGCGAGAAGTACGCGACACTTCGCTCAAGGTGCCCCACGGCGAGTACGGCAAGGTCATCGACGTGAAGGTCTTCTCCCGTGATGACAATCCCGACCTTCCCGCCGGTGTGAACCAGCTGGTCCGGGTCTACGTGGCCCAGCGGCGCAAGATCACCGAAGGTGACAAGCTTGCGGGCCGCCACGGCAACAAGGGCGTCATCTCCAAGATCCTGCCGCTTGAGGACATGCCTTACCTCGAGGACGGCACCCCGGTCGACATCATCCTCAACCCGCTTGGCGTTCCTTCCCGAATGAACGTCGGCCAGGTGCTGGAGTCGCACCTCGGCTACGCCGCCCGCTGGGGCTGGGAGGGCAACGAGCTTGCCACCGAGCCGATCCGGGGCACCGAGACCAAGACCCGCCCGCGCACCGCGCCTTCGAGCTGGGTCTCCACTCCGGTCTTCGATGGTGCGCACTGGGACGAGGAGGATAAGGCCGGACGGCATCCCACCATCCAACGCGTCTTCGAGACCCTCAACCCGGAGTCAGTGGACGGCAAGCGGCTGATCGGACGTGACGGAAAGGTCACCCTCTACAACGGACGCACCGGCGAGGCCTACGACAACTCGATCTCGGTCGGGTACGTGTATATCCTGAAGCTTGCCCACCTGGTGGATGACAAGATCCACGCTCGGTCAACCGGCCCGTACTCGATGATCACCCAGCAGCCGCTGGGTGGCAAGGCGCAGTTCGGTGGCCAGCGCTTCGGAGAGATGGAGGTCTGGGCTCTCGAGGCGTACGGCGCCGCCTATGCCCTGCAGGAGCTCCTGACCATCAAGTCCGACGACGTGCTCGGCCGCGTGAAGGTCTACGAGGCCATCGTCAAGGGCGAGAACATTCCGGAGCCCGGGATACCCGAGAGCTTCAAGGTCCTCATCAAGGAGATGCAGTCACTCGGCCTCAACGTCGAGGTGCTCTCCAAGGCAGGCGAGGAGATCCATATCAGAGAGATTGCAGAGGACGCCTATCGCACCACTGAGCAGCTCGGCATTTCGCTTGCCCGGCCGGAGCGCGGCTCCGACCAGGACGACGGCCGGCGCTTTGGTGGAGAAGGGGGTTTCTAGATGATTGACGTTAACGAATTTGACAGCCTGAGGATCGGAATCGCCAGTGCGGACGCAATCCGCCTTTGGTCCCACGGCGAGGTGAAGAAGCCCGAGACCATCAACTACCGCACCCTTCGCCCGGAGCGCGACGGCCTCTTCTGCGAGAGGATCTTCGGTCCCACCAAGGACTGGGAGTGCGCCTGTGGCAAGTACAAGAGGATCCGCTTCAAGGGGATCATCTGCGAGCGCTGCGGTGTCGAGGTAACTCACAACAAGGTGCGCCGCGAGCGGATGGGCCACATCGAGCTGGCCGCTCCGGTCGTGCACATCTGGTACTTGCGCGGGACGCGTTCCTGGCTTGCCTACCTGCTGATGGGGACCTCCCTCAAGGAGGAGCTGAAGGCCAAGCAGCTGGAGAAGGTCATTTACTTCGCGGCCAACCTCGTCACCTGGATTGACGACGAGCGCCGCCATGCCGATCTGCCCAACTTGGAGATCGAGCATGCCGAGGAGCTCAAGCTCATCGAGAACAAGAAGAACCTGGAGTTGGACTCGGTCTTCAAGGAGAACGAGGCCGAGCTGGCCGAGCTGGAGTCCCGTGGAGCCAAGGAGGCCGAGATTCGTGCCGCCACCAAGCGTGGCGAGCAGCGATTGGAGACCACCCGCGCCCGTTACGAGCGCGAGGCCGAGCTGGCCGAGCGCGCCTTCGATGCGTTCAAGAGCCTGCACGCCCGCCTCATCATCGAGGACGAGATGCTCTGGCGCGAGCTGCGTGACCGCTTCGGCGAGTATTTCGAGGGTGGTATGGGTGCCGAGGCCATCGGCAAGCTGATCAGCCGCCTTGATCTCGAGGAGGAGGAGCGCAAGCTTCGCGAAATGATCGACCCGGGCGACGGCCGTAAGCCGCTGTCGGCCCAGCGTCGCCAGAAGGCCATCAAGCGTCTGAAGATCGTCTCCGCCTTCAACGCCCGTGACGAGCATGGTCATAGGATGAACGACCCCAAGTCGATGATCATGGACGTGATCCCGGTGATCCCGCCGGACTTGCGGCCCATGGTGCAGCTGGATGGTGGCCGCTTTGCGACCTCCGACCTGAACGATTTGTACCGCCGCGTGATCAACCGGAACAACCGCCTAAAGCGGCTGTTGGACCTGGCTGCGCCGGAGATCATCGTCAACAACGAGAAGCGCATGCTTCAGGAGGCGGTCGACGCCCTCTTCGACAACGGCCGTCGCGGCCGTCCCGTCGTGGGCCCCGGCAACCGTCCGCTGAAGAGCCTCTCCGACATGCTCAAGGGCAAGCAGGGGCGTTTCCGCCAGAACCTGCTGGGAAAGCGCGTCGACTACTCCGGCCGTTCGGTCATCGTTGTCGGCCCGACCCTGCAGCTGCACCAGTGCGGTCTGCCCAAGCAGATGGCTCTCGAGCTCTTCAAGCCCTTCGTCATGAAGCGCCTGGTCGACCTGGAGTACGCCCAGAACATCAAATCCGCCAAGCGCATGGTTGAGCGCCGGCGCAATGAGGTGTGGCGCGTGCTGGAGGAGGTTGTGAAGGAGCACCCGGTGCTCCTCAACCGCGCTCCGACTCTGCACCGCCTGGGAATCCAGGCCTTCGAGCCGGTTCTCGTGGACGGCAAGGCGATCCAGATCCACCCGCTGGTCTGTGCAGCCTTCAATGCCGACTTCGACGGCGACCAGATGGCAGTGCACCTTCCGCTTTCGGCCGAGGCGCAGGCAGAGGCGCGGATCCTCATGCTCTCGGCAAACAACATCCTCTCTCCTGCCACCGGCCGGCCGATCACCGTGCCCAGCCAGGACATGGTCTTCGGTGCCTACTACCTGACCATGGAGGTGGAGAGCGAGAAGGGCGCCGGCCGTATCTTCCGCCACTCCTACGAGGTCCAGATGGCCTATGAGGCGGGCGAGATAGGACTGCACGCGCCCATCGAAATGCGCAGGCGTGATGCCGAGGGCGAGGTGACGCAGGTCCGCACGACCGCAGGACGCGTTTTCTTCAATGAGGCGCTGCCCGAGGGCTTCCGCTTCGTGAACACCTTGATAGGCAAGAAGGCCACCCCGATCGGCTCGATCGTGGAGGAGATCGCCAACACCTACTCCAAGCAGGAGGTGGCCGCGGCCCTGGACGCCATCAAGTCCCTGGGCTTCCGCTTCGCCACGCGCTCCGGTCTGACCATCTCCATCGACGACGTCAAGACCCCGGCTGTCAAGCAGGAGATACTCGACCGTTACGAGAAGGAGGCCGAGAAGGCCGAGCAGCAGTTCAAGAGGGGCATCATAACCGACGATGAGCGGCGCCAGAAGGAGGTCGAGATTTGGACCTCGGCCAACTCCGAAATCGGCCGTGCCATGGAGTCGATGCTCTCCTCCTTCGAGTTCAACCCGCTGGATATGATGGTGGACTCCGGCGCGCGCGGTAACGCGCAGCAGATCCGCCAGATCTCCGGCATGAAGGGATTGGTCTCCAACCCGCGAGGCGAGATGATCCCCAGGCCGATCAAGTCCTCCTTCCGCGAGGGCCTGTCGGTTCTGGAATACTTCATCTCCACCCACGGCGCGCGCAAGGGTTTGGCGGATACCGCCCTTCGTACCGCGGACTCCGGGTATCTCACCCGCCGTCTTGTGGATGTGGCGCAGGAGATCATTGTCCGCGAGGAGGATTGCCAGACCACCCGTGGCATCTGGATGGACTACATCATCCCCGATGACGGCAAGCGAAGCTCCTATCTGGAGACCCGCATCTACGGACGTGTGTTGGCTGACGGTGTGACGCTGGTGGACGGAACCGAGCTTCCAGTGGGGACGCTCATCGACGACGCGGTGCTAAGCACCTTGCGCGACGATCCGGGTGTCAACCGCATCCGTGTTCGCTCCGTAGTGACCTGCGACACCCCGCACGGTGTCTGCCGGGTCTGCTACGGCCAGTCGCTGGCGGCGGGACGCCTGATCGACATGGGCGAGGCGGTCGGCGTCATCGCCGCACAGTCGATCGGTGAGCCCGGAACCCAGCTGACAATGCGTACCTTCCACCAGGGAGGTGTCGCAGGTGCGGACATCACCCACGGGCTGCCCCGCGTGGTCGAGCTTTTCGAGGCTCGTACCCCCAAGGGCGCCGCGGTGTTGACCCACACCACGGGTACCGTACACATCGACGAGACCGACGCCCACCGGCGCGTGGTCATCGTGGACGATGAGGGCCTGCGGGAGGAGCACGACCTTACCGCCAAGCAGCGTCTCGAGGTCTCCGAAGGCCAGAGGGTCGAAGCCGGCGATGTGCTGGTAGACGGACCTAAGGATCCCAAGGAACTGCTCGAGATCAAGGGTATCCGCGAGGTTCAGCAGTACCTGGTCGAGGAGGTGCAGAAGGTCTATCGCGACCAGGGCGTCTCCATCCACGACAAGCACATCGAGCTGATCGTGCGCCAGATGCTGAAGAAGGTCACGGTGGCCGAGCCGGGGGATTCGAACTTCCTGCCCGGTGAGAGGGTCGATGCCCGTGTCTACCACGACGTCAACCTCGAACTGACTTCCAAGGATCAGCAGCCGGCCCTGGGGCGTCCCGAGCTGATGGGTATCACCAAGGCCAGCTTGGCCACGGAGTCCTGGCTCTCGGCGGCCTCCTTCCAGGAGACCACCCGAGTGCTGACCGAGGCGGCCATAGAGGGCCGTTCGGATGGGCTGCTCGGTCTGAAGGAGAACATCATCATCGGCAAGCTGATCCCCGCCGGGACCGGCATGGGTCAATACCGCAGCGTCCAGGTGGCAACTCCCCACGCCAGGCAGATGACCTACTGGTCCTCGGAGGACTTCGAGGAGTACGCCGAGCCTGGCGCCGAGGAACTCGCCACTATGGAGGCTGAGGCCGAGGAGCTCGGGGGAATGGAGGGGTCGTTCCTGGAGGGCCTCGACGACGAGGGTGGGTTCACCCAGGGCGCCTGAGCGCGATCAGCGATCGGGATGGGGCCGATGCAGGTCGGCCCCATCCCGGACCCTATAGTGTAATTTTGGCAATTTTTCGCCATCGGCCCGGCTGGCCGATGGGAGAGAGTTTGGGCAGGGCCTCGGCGAGACGGGGCGGCCTTTTTTGGAAAGCCGCGCGGCGGGAGGTTCCCGCAGCGCTTGGCGGAAGCTGGATGGAGATTTACCGATGCCAACGATAGCTCAGCTGGTTCGCACCGGCAGGGAGTCGAAGAGGTCCAAGACCAAGACCCCGGCCCTGAAGGGTGCGCCTCAGCGCCGTGGGGTGTGCACGCGCGTCTACACCACCACTCCGAAGAAGCCGAACTCGGCCCTGCGGAAGGTGGCTCGCGTTCGCCTCACCTCAGGCGTCGAGGTCACAGCGTATATCCCCGGGGTCGGGCACAACCTCCAGGAGCACTCCATCGTCCTGGTCAGGGGCGGCCGCGTAAAGGACCTCCCTGGTGTGCGTTACAAGATCATCCGCGGCGCGCTGGATACCTCCGGCGTAAAGAACCGCAAGCAGGCGCGCAGCCGCTACGGCGCGAAGAAGGAGAAGTAGGCAGATGCCGCGCAAAGGCCCAGCACCACGCCGTGAAATCGTTCCCGACCCGGTTTACCACTCGACCCTTGTCACCCAGTTGATCAACAAGATCCTCTCCAGGGGTAAGAAGACCTTGGCCGAGAGCATTGTCTACGGCGCTCTTGACAACATCAAGGAGCGTACCGGCGGCGACCCCCTCACCATTTTGAAGAAGGCGATCGAGAACACCAAGCCCGAGCTCGAGGTTCGCTCCCGCCGAGTTGGCGGTGCAACTTATCAGGTGCCTGTGGAGGTGAAGAGCCGCCGCGCCCACACCCTCTCCATCCGCTGGATCGTCGGCTTCTCTCGCAAGCGCCGCGAGAAGTCGATGGTGCTCCGCCTTGCCAACGAAATCCTGGATGCCTCAAACGGCATCGGGGCTTCGGTAAAGCGCCGCGAGGACTTGCACAAGATGGCGGAGTCGAATAAGGCGTTCGCGCACTACCGCTGGTAATAGCAGACTTTCCTGGACTCGGAGCCGGGCCCGCGGAAGCGGGCGCGGCTCTTTGCGCGCACTGAGGGCGCGCCGATTGCAAAAGGCGCCACTGGCCGCTTGCGGCACCGATGGCGTCAAAGGCGAGTGTACGTGCTCGCCTGTGGCCCAAGGCGATCAGCCCGGCCGAGTGGACCTTTGAGGAACGAAATGGCACCAAGACAGTATCCGCTGGAGAAGACCCGCAACATCGGCATCATGGCCCACATTGATGCGGGCAAGACGACCACCACCGAGCGCATCCTCTACTACACCGGGAAGAACTACAAGATCGGCGAGGTGCACGAGGGCGCCGCGACCATGGACTGGATGGTCCAGGAGCAGGAGCGGGGGACCACCATCACCTCCGCGGCGACCACATGCTTCTGGGCGGACCATCGCATCAACATCATCGACACTCCCGGCCACGTCGACTTCACGGTCGAGGTCGAGCGTTCCCTGCGCGTGCTTGACGGTGCAGTCGCGGTGTTTGATGCCGTCGCGGGTGTCGAGCCCCAGACCGAGACGGTCTGGCGCCAGGCCAACAAGTACAACGTGCCGCGGCTGTGCTTCGTCAACAAGATGGATCGCGTCGGCGCCGACTTTTTCCGCTGCGTGGACATGATGAAGGACCGGCTGGATGCCAACCCCTTGGTCATCCAGCTCCCCATCGGCTCCGAGAACCTCTTCAAGGGTGTTGTCGACCTGGTGGAGATGAGTGCGGTCATCTACGAGGACGAGCTTGGTGAGCACTTCGATGTGCTCCCCATTCCTGAGGAGCTGGCCGAGGAGGCCGCCACCTACCACCAGGAGCTGGTGGAGGCCATGGCCACCTTCGACGATGAGCTGATGGAGAAGTACCTGGCCGAGGAGGTGATCACCCCGGCCGAGCTGCGTAGTGTGATCCGCCGTGCCACCATCGAGGGCTTTGGTGTTCCCGTCCTCTGCGGGTCGGCATTCCGCAACAAGGGTGTGCAGCCCATGCTGGACGCGGTCGTTCACTTCCTGCCCTCCCCGGTGGACATCCCGCCCGCAGTTGGCACCAACCTCCGCGGCGATGAGGAGGTCACTAGGGCGGCCTCCGACGAGGAGCCCTTCAGCGCGCTGGCCTTCAAGATCATGACGGACCCGTATGTGGGCAAGCTCACCTACTTCCGCGTCTACTCCGGCACCCTGGACAAGGGATCCTCGATTCTCAACTCGACCAAGGATCGCAAGGAGCGCATCGGCCGCATCCTGCTGATGCACGCGAACCACCGTGAGGACATCGATACCATCTACGCGGGCGACATCGTCGCTGCCGTAGGGCTGAAGAACACCACCACCGGCGACACCCTTTGTGACCCTGCCAAGCCCGTGGTTCTCGAGTCCCTCGAGTTCCCGGAGCCGGTGATCCATGTTGCGGTGGAGCCCAAGACCAAGGTCGACCAGGAAAAGATGGGCAAGGCGCTGTACGCCTTGGCCGAGGAGGACCCGACCTTCAGGATTCGCAGCGACGAGGAGACCGGCCAGACCGTCATCTCCGGAATGGGTGAGCTTCACCTCGAGGTCATTGTCGATCGCATGCTGCGCGAGTTCAAGGTTGACGCCAACGTGGGCAAGCCCCAGGTCGCCTACCGCGAGACCATCAAGCGATCGGCGGAGAAGGTCGAGGCGAGGTACGTTCGCCAGAGCGGTGGGCGTGGTCAGTACGGCCACGTTGTGATATCCCTCGAGCCCACCGGCCCCGGGGGTGGCTACGAGTTCGTGGACAAGATCACCGGTGGGGTGATTCCCAAGGAGTACATCCCGTCGGTCGATGCCGGCATACAGGAGGCGATGACCTCCGGTGTGCTGGCGGGCTATCCGACCGTCGACGTTCGTGCGGTGCTTACCTTTGGCTCGTACCACGACGTCGACTCGTCCGAGATGGCCTTCAAGATTGCGGGTTCCATGGCGTTCAAGGAAGCGGCGCGCAGGGCCACGCCGATCCTGCTTGAACCAATAATGTCAGTGGAGGTGGTGACCCCCGAGGAGTACATGGGCGATGTGATCGGGGATCTGTCATCGCGGCGTGGCAAGGTCGAGGGTATGGAGCAGCGAGGGTCCGCCCAAGTGATCCGTGCCCAGGTTCCTCTTGCCGAGATGTTCGGCTACGCCACTGACTTGCGGTCGCGCACCCAGGGGCGCGCCACTTACACTATGCAGTTCAACTCGTACCAGGAGGTGCCCGACTCCATCGCCAAGGAGATCGTGGCCCGGGTGCGGGGCGAGTAGCCTAGTATCGGTACCTTGTAAGGAGCCGTCGCCGTCTCTTCATGGCGCCGGTGCGGAGTAACGGAGCAATCTAAGCACAATGGCAAAGCAGAAGTTCGAGCGGTCAAAGCCGCACGTGAACATAGGCACCATGGGGCATATTGACCATGGCAAGACCACCCTGACTGCTGCGATCACCAAGACGCTCGCAGACAGGAACCCCGGGGTGAAGTTCACCCCCTTCGACCAGATCGATAAGGCCCCTGAAGAGAGGGCCCGTGGTATAACCATCTCGATCGCCCACGTCGAGTACGAGACGCCCAACCGGCACTACGCCCACGTCGATATGCCGGGCCACGCGGACTACATCAAGAACATGATCACGGGTGCCGCCCAGGTTGACGGCGCCATCCTCGTGGTCTCCGCGGCTGACGGCCCTATGCCTCAGACTCGTGAGCACGTGCTGCTTGCCCGCCAGGTGGGCGTGCCCTACATCGTGGTCGCCCTCAACAAGGCGGACATGGTGGATGATGAGGAGCTCCTCGACCTGGTGGAGCTCGAGGTGCGTGAGCTCCTCAGCGAGTACGACTTCCCGGGTGACGACACCCCGGTGATCCGCGTTTCGGCCCTCAAGGCCCTCGAGGGTGACCCGGCGTGGCAGGAGAAGATCATCGAGCTGATGGAGGCGGTGGACAGCTACATCCCCGAGCCCGTGCGTGCGGTGGAGAAGCCGTTCCTGATGCCGATCGAGGATGTCTTCACCATCCAGGGCCGCGGCACCGTGGTCACCGGAAAGGTGGAGCGCGGAATCGTCAAGGTTGGCGACGAGGTCGAGATCGTCGGCCTGCGCGCGACCCAGAAGACGGTCTGCACCGGCGTCGAGATGTTCAACAAGCTGCTGGACGAGGGCCAGGCCGGTGACAACATTGGCGCCCTTCTCCGCGGCACCAAGAAGAACGAGGTGGAGCGCGGCCAGGTGCTGTGCAAGCCGGGTTCGATCACGCCGCACGTCGAGTTCGAGGCCAACGTCTACGTCCTGACGAAGGAGGAAGGCGGCCGTCACAAGCCGTTCTTCAACAACTACCGTCCGCAGTTCTACTTCCGCACCACGGACGTCACCGGCACCATCACCCTCCCCGAGGGCAAGGAGATGGTCGTTCCGGGTGACAACGTGACCATGAAGGTCGAGCTGCAGAAGCCAATCGCCATGGACGAGGGGCTGCGCTTCGCCATCCGCGAGGGCGGCCGGACCGTCGGCGCGGGCGCGGTTACCAAGATCATCAAGTAGCCGAGCCAGCTTCGGCCCGCCAAGGTACTGGGACCGGCTCCAGCTGATGGAGCCGGTCCTTTGGTTGTAGGTCCTATGATGTTAGGGCTGAGTTTGAACTGAATTAAGGGAATTGCGATGGCAGACACTTCCAGGCAGCGGATCAGGATCCGCCTGAAGGCCTACGATGCGGCGATTCTCGACTCCTCCACCAAGAAGATCGTCGACACGGTGCTTCGTACCGATGCGAAGGTGAAGGGGCCTGTGCCGCTACCCACGGAGACCTCCCGGTATACCGTTATCCGTTCGCCGCACAAGCACAAGGATTCGCGCGAGCATTTCGAGATGCGCGTGCATAAGCGTTTGCTGGACATAGTCGAACACACCCCCAAAACGGTGGACTCACTCCAGCGCCTCGACGTCCCGGCGGGCGTCGACATCGAGATCAAGATCCAGAACGTCTAAGCGGGGCGGCCTTTGGCCCCAACCCGTTTAGGCTAGAAGAGTTTCGTGTCTTGACGTCTGGGAAGGCTTGCACTCTTGTGCAAGGACCTCCTGGCAAACAGATGGCAAGGCTCCGCCCGAACAAGGCGGAGTTTTTGTGTCTGCCTTAGCGGGCCGTATGGCCCGCGAACCGGATGAAGCGTGAGCTTCGTTGTTTGTGGAAAGTTCATGTGAAATGGCAACCAAGGCTCTAATAGGCAGGAAGCTGGGCATGACGCAGGTCTGGGATGACCAGAACCGCGTGATCCCGGTGACTGTTGTCAAGGTTGACCCAATCAGGGTCATGAGGGTTAAGCAGCCCTCCACTGACGGATATTCGGCGCTGTGCGTCACCTACGGGAACAAGGATCCTCGGCGCGTTAACAAGCCCGAGGCCGGCGTCTTCCGGGCGGCCGGTGTGGATCCAGGTGTGGAGGTTCTCGAGTTTCGGCTCGACGACGTCACCGGCTTTAGTGCCGGCTCGCAGTACGGCGTCGAGATTCTTTCGCCCGGTGACTATGTGGATGTCACCGGCACCTCCAAGGGGCATGGCTTCTCCGGAGGAATGAAGAGGCATAATTTTCGCGGCCAAGGTGCTGCGCACGGTAACCACAAGAAGCACCGCGCGCCGGGCTCGATTGGTGCCTGCGCCACCCCGGCCCGTGTCTTCAAGGGCACGCGCATGGCCGGCCAGTACGGCTCGGACAAGGTGACCACGTTGAACCTGCAGGTCGTGAAAGCGGATGCGGAGCGCGGACTGTTGCTTATCAAGGGCGCTGTTCCTGGTGCCAAGGGCTCCCGCGTCGTGGTTCGTGACGCTGTGAAAGGCGGGAAGTAAGCCATGGCCAACGTGATCGAGAAGCCGGTTCGCGAACTGGCCAGCCACCAGGCGCCGCTCGTGAATCGCGAAGGGGAGCGCATCGGCGAAGTGGCGCTGGAGCCATCCGTCTTTGGGCTTACCCCCAACATCGCCTTGCTGCACCAGGTTGTGACCGCCCAGCTTGCGGCGGCGCGCCGTGGCACCCAGTCCACCAAGACTCGCGCCGAGGTCTCCGGAGGCGGGCGCAAGCCGTTCCGCCAGAAGGGCACCGGCCGGGCCCGCCAGGGTTCCATCCGCGCCCCTCACTGGGTGGGTGGCGGTGTTGCCCTCGGCCCGAAGCCGCGCAGCTACGAGCAGCGCACCCCCAAGAAGATGAAGAGGGCCGCGCTTTACCAGTCCCTTTCGGATCGTGCCGCCTCCGAGGCGGTGATCGTGGTCGACGCCTTCGCCTACGACACCCCCAAGACCAAGGCGGGCCTGGCCTTCCTGGCCGGCGCCGGCCTGTCGGACAAGCGTGTGCTTTTGGTCGTGGATCCCTACGATTACAACCTCGTCCGCACCTTCTCCAATATCCCCAACGTTCATCTCATCGATGAGGCCGAACTGAACCCTTACGACATTCTCTGCTCCGACGTGGTCGTCTTCGAGCGCTCGACGCTGCTGGGTGCGAGCGAAGAAGAGGAAGCCGGCGAAGTCGCGGAGGGCCAGGAGTAAAGATGAAGAGCCCCTATTCGATCATCATCAGCCCGGTGGTCTCCGAGAAGTCCTACGGCCTCTCCGATGTCGGCACCTACACCTTCGTAGTGGACCGCCGAGCCAACAAGGTCGAGATCGGCAAGGCCATCGAGGAGATCTTCTCCGTCAAGGTCGACAAGGTCAACACCCTTAATCGCAAAGGGAAGCGTCGCCGCTCGCGCAAGACGGGCGTCTTCACCCAGCTCCCCTCCACGAAGCACGCCATGGTGACCCTCAAAGAGGGCACCATCGAGTTGTTCCAGCAGCAGAGATAGGTAGCGGTAGATGGCAATCAGGAAGAGAAAGCCGACCAGCGCGGGGCGTCGTTTCCAGTCCAGTTCCGATTTCGCGGAGATAACCAAGGACTACCCGGAGAAGAGCCTGCTGGCCCCCCAGCGTTCCTCGGGAGGGCGCAACAGCTACGGCCGCAAGACGTCGCGTCACCGTGGTGGCGGCCACAAGCGTCAGTACCGCATCATCGACTTCAAGCGGCGCAAGGACGGGGTTCCCGCCAAGGTCGCAGCTATTGAATACGATCCCAACCGCAATGCTCGAATCGCCCTCCTGCACTACCTGGACGGCGAGAAGGCCTACATCCTGGCCCCCGCCCGCCTGGCGGTGGGCGCGATGGTGGAGTCCGGGGCCGAGGCCGACATCCGAATCGGCAACGCACTGCCGCTGCGCAACATCCCGGTCGGTACCACCGTCCACAACGTGGAGCTCCGTCCTGGCCAGGGTGGCAAGCTGGCGCGCGGCGCCGGCATGTCCATCCAGCTGGTGGCCAAGGAGGGTGACTTTGCCACCCTGCGCCTTCCCTCCACCGAGATGCGCCGCGTGCCCATCGACTGCCGAGCGACCGTGGGCGAGGTCGGCAACGCAGAGGCCGAGCTGATCTCCATCGGCAAGGCCGGCCGCAACCGCTGGAAGGGCGTCCGTCCTCAGACTCGTGGCGTGGCCATGAACCCGGTGGACCACCCGCTCGGTGGTGGTGAGGGCAAGACCTCAGGTGGCCGCCACCCGGTTTCGCCTTGGGGCCAGCCCGAAGGCCGCACCCGCGCCAAGCGTAAGGACAGTGACAAGTTGATCATCCGCCGCCGCCGTACCCGCGGCGCCAGGCGATAGAGGGGTTTAGCAGATGGCGAGGAGCCTGAAGAAGGGTCCGTTCGTGGACTCCCACCTCCTGAAGAAGGTGGACGAGCAGAACGCCAAGGGTGAGAAGCGCGTGATCAAGACATGGTCGCGGCGTTCCACCATCATTCCTGACATGGTGGGCCACACTATCGCGGTGCATGACGGGCGTAAGCACGTTCCCGTTTACATCACCGAGGCGATGGTCGGCCACAAGCTGGGTGAGTTCAGCCCGACGCGGACCTTCCGTTACCACGCCGGGCAGGAGAAGGCCGGCAAGAGGAGATGAGTAGCGTGGCAACCATCCCTGGCACCCGTGCGGTGCTCAAGAATCATCACGCGTCCGCATCCAAGGTCCGCGAGGTGCTTGGTTTGATCCGCGGCAAGGACATCATCACGGCCCGCGACATCCTGGTGTACACCGAGCGCGGGGCCGGCAAGCCGGTCCTGAAGTTGCTGGCCTCGGCCGTGGCCAATGCCGAGAACAACGATTCGATCCCCGCAGACGAGCTTTACGTCTCGGCGTGCTGGGCGGACGAGGGCGTCACGATGAAGCGTTTCCGTCCACGCGCCCGTGGGCGCGCCGGGGCTATTCGTAAGCGCACCAGCCATATCACCATCGTGGTCTCGCGCATGGAGCCCGAGCGCCTGGTCGAGGTGGCTCGCAAGCGCTCCGCCGATGACTCGCGCCGTGCCGCCCGCCGTGCCGCCCGCGTTCGCCGCTCGTTGGGCGATGAGGCCGCAGAGGTTGCACCCGTCGAGGCCGAGCCGGTCGAGGTGGATGTCCTGGAAGCGCCCCAGGTGGAGCCGACCGAGGTAGTCGAGACCGTCGAGGCCGCCGAGGTAGTCGAGACGGCTGAGACCGCTGAAGTGGTCGAGGCCGAAGCAACCGAAGCCCCCGTGGCCGAGGCCGAGGTAGCGGCCGAGCCAGCCGTCGAGGATTCTGAGGGAAGCGAGAAGAACTGATGGGTCAGAAGGTCAATCCGTACGGCTTCCGTCTCGGGGTCACCACCAAGTGGAAGTCGACCTGGTACGAGGACAAGAATTATCGCGAGACGGTGCTGGAGGACTGGAAGATTCGCAACTTCCTGACCAAGCGCCTCGAGACTCTGCAGCTCTCCCGTGTGGAGATCGAGCGCAAGCGGGGCGATATTCGTGTCGATATCTATTCCTCCAAAGTCGGCCCGATCGTTGGGCACCAGGGCAAGAAGATCGAGGAGCTTCGTCACGACCTCGGCCAGCTGATCGAGAACGAGAAGGTCCAGCTCAACGTTAAGGAAGTTTCCCAGCCGGAGCTGGACGCCTCCCTGGTTGCCCAGAGCATCGCCGATCAGCTCTCGCGCCGCGTCAGCTTCCGTCGTGCGATGAAGCGCGCGCTTCAGCTGGTGGAGCGTTCGGGTGGACAGGGTGTGCGCATCCAGTGCTCCGGGCGCCTTGGCGGCGCCGAAATGGCCCGCAAGGAGTCCTACCGCGAAGGTCGGGTGCCGCTGCATACGCTGCGCGCCGACATCGATTACGGCTTCCGCGAGGCTCGCACCACCTTCGGCCGAATTGGCGTGAAGGTGTGGATATACAAGGGTGACATCGTGCCCTACAAGGTTCCCAGCCAGACTGAGCCTGCGCCTGAGGCCCCCGCGCGTCCGCGCAGGATCGTTTCGGCCGGCGGTGGTCGTCGCACAGGAGAGACCCGTGGCCGTGCCGCGGCTCAGGCGGCGCCGGCCGCTACTCCAGCCGCAGCGGTTGCCGCCGCACCCGCGGCTGCACCCGATGAGAACCTCGAGAAGATTCTGGATCGCAGCGAGGAGCTCGAGAAGCGAGTTCGTCCGGATTCTCACGAGACCACCCACTTCAAGCGGGAGAGTGATTAGTCATGTTGATGCCTAGGAAGGTCAAGCACCGCAAGGTGCAGCGTGGCCGCCGTACCGGCGTCGCCAAGGGAGGTACCGAACTCAATTTTGGACAGTTCGGTATTCAGGCCCTCGAGGCCGGCTGGTTGTCCGCTCGCCAGATAGAGGCTGCCCGTGTCGCCATGACCCGCCACGTCCGTCGTGGTGGCAAGGTGTGGATTCGAGTCTTCCCGGACAAGCCGGTGACCAAGAAGCCTGCCGAGACCCGCATGGGATCCGGCAAGGGTAATCCGGAGTTTTGGGTGGCCGTGATCAAGCCGGGCCGAATTCTCTTCGAGCTCGATGGCGTTTCCGAAGAACTGGCTAGGGGCGCGCTCGAGCGTGCGATCCAGAAGCTGCCGATGAAGGCCCGTATCGTGGTTCGCGACAACCTTTCCGAGAGGGTGGGTGCGTAGATATGACCAAGCCGTCAGAGTTGAGAGCTCTTGCAGACGCAGAGCTTGCCGAGCGCATCGACGAGATAACCAAGGAGCTGTTCAACCTCCGTTTCGACCTGGCCACCTCGCAAGTGGCCAACACCGCCCGGGTCGGCTCCTTGAAAAGGGACCTCGCCCGATTGCGTACCATCCAGAACGAGCGCGCCAAGAGCGCTCAAGGCGGGCAGGTGGCCCGATGACCGAAGAGGGTAAGGCCGTGGAAGAGGCAAGACAGAAGGTGCGCGAGGGCACGGTGATCTCCGACAGCATGACCGACACCGTCGTGGTGGCGATCATCGAGCGCGTGCGCCATCCCCGCTATCGCAAGACGGTGCAGCGGACCAAGAAGCTCTACGCGCACGACTCGACGTTTGACGCCCACGTCGGCGACACCGTGCGGGTTGAGGAGACCCGTCCGCTCTCCAAGCTCAAGCGCTGGAGGGTCATCGAGATCGTGGAGCGTGCAAGGTGATACAGCAGGAAACCCGCCTCAAGGTTGCCGACAACTCCGGCGCCAAGGAAGTTCTGGTCATCAAGGTGCTCGGCGGTTCGCGCAGGCGCTACGCCAGTATCGGCGACATCTTCGTCGCGACCGTGAAGGACGCCATTCCCGGGGCGGCCGTGAAGCGCGGTGACGTGGTCAAGTGCGTGGTGGTGCGCACCAAGAAGGAGAAGCGGCGTGCGGACGGCAGCTATATCCGCTTCGACGAGAACGCCGCGGTGATTATCAACGATGCCATGCAGCCGCGTGGCACCCGCATCTTCGGTCCGGTTGGCAGGGAGCTCCGCGACAAGAAGTTCATGAGAATCATCTCGCTTGCACCGGAGGTGCTCTAGTGAAGATCCGCAAGGGCGACAAGGTGAAGGTGCTGGCAGGCAAGGAACGGGGCCGTGAAGGCACCGTGACGCGTGTGCTGCCAGGTGAGAATCGCTTGATCATCGAGCGGGTGAACGTCGCCAAGAAGCACCTCAAGCCGAACAACAAAGTGACCCAGGGCGGGATCATCGACAAGGACATGCCCATTTCGGCATCCAACGTCCAGATCATCTGCTCTGCGGACGGACCCACCCGCGTCGGTTACAAGTTCAACTCCGACGGCGTCAAGGTGCGCGTCTGCAAGAAGTGTGGAGGTGAGCTGTGAGCGTCGAGGCACCCGAGATTCCGCGCCTCAAGGAGCGTTACAACAGCGTGCTGCGCCAGCAGCTCAAGGAGAGCCTGGGTCTGCCCAATGTAATGCAGGTCCCGCGCATGGAGAAGATTGTCATCAACATGGGAGTCGGCCGTGCAACCCAGCAGGCCTCCTTGCTCGAGGGCGCGCTGCGTGATCTCGAGACGATTACCGGCCAGAAGCCGGTGGTGACCAGGGCTCGTAAGTCGGTGGCAAGCTTCAAGCTGCGCGCCGGTAACGCGATCGGCGCCAAGGTGACCTTGCGTGGCGACCGCATGTGGGAGTTCTTCGATCGGCTGGTCTCCTTGGCAATTCCTAGGATCCGTGACTTTCGCGGGCTTGACCCGAACTCGTTCGATGGGCACGGGAACTACACATTTGGCGTAGTCGAGCAGCTCATCTTCCCCGAGGTGGACTACGACAAGGTCGATTCCATCCGGGGGATGGACATTTCCATCGTGACCACCGCCGAGACTGACGATCAGGGGCGTGCCCTCCTGGCGGCGTTCGGTTTCCCCTTCAAGAGAGAGGGTTAGTTCAAAAGATGGCCAAGAAGGCGCTTATTGAGAAGCAGAGGCGTGCCGCCAAGTACAAGGTGCGGGCATACTCGCGCTGCGGCCGCTGCGGCAGGCCCCACTCGGTTTACAGGAAGTTCGGCCTTTGCAGGATCTGCCTGCGGACGATGGCCCATGCTGGCGAGATCCCCGGTCTCACCAAGGCGAGCTGGTAGGAAGGAGGGACAGCCATGATGACGGATCCCATCGCGGACATGCTTACGCGCATCCGCAACGCGAATGTGGCCATGCACGACACCGTGGTAATGCCCGGCTCCAAGCTCAAGGGCGCCCTGGCGGAGATCCTCCAGAAGGAGGGCTACATCGAGAGCTTCTCGGTGAAGCCGGCCGAGGGGAAGCCCGGCGACTCCCTTGAGATCAGGCTGAAGTACTCGCCTGACCGTAAGAGGGTGATCTCGGGTATCCAGCGTGTTTCCAAGCCGGGCCTGCGGGTTTACAGCCGGGCCGATGCGGTGCCGCGCGTGCTGGGTGGCCTTGGAGTCGCTGTGCTCTCGACCTCGAAGGGTCTGATGACCGACCGTGAGGCGCGCAAGCAGAACATGGGCGGCGAGATCATCTGCTACGTCTGGTAGCGGCACGTAGTAACGAAGGAACTTTGTATGTCTCGAATCGGTAAGGTTCCGGTCGGAGTGCCGGCAGGAGTGAGCGTTGAGATTTCCGGCGCCAACGAGCTGATCGTCTCCGGGCCCAAGGGCAAGCTTTCTCGTACGCTGCCCGGTGAGATCACCGTCCGGCAGGAGGAGGGAACGCTCCTGGTGGAGCGTCCCAACGACGAGCGTCTGTCCAGGGCGATGCATGGCCTTTCGCGCACCCTGGTGGCGAACATGGTCACGGGCGTGACCAACGGTTTCACCAAGGAGCTCGAGATTATCGGCGTCGGTTACCGCGCCGTTGCCAAGGGCCCCGGAGAGATCGAGCTGTCGCTTGGTTTTTCCCACACGGTTCCCGTGGTCGCCCCTGAGGGCGTGACCTTCGAGGTGCCGACCCCGACCAGGGTTGTGGTTCGGGGAATCGACAAGGAAGTGGTTGGCCAGGTGGCCGCCAACATTAGGAAGATACGCAAGCCTGAGCCCTACAAGGGCAAGGGTGTCCGGTATCTCGGTGAGAAGGTCCAGCGCAAGGCTGGCAAGACCGGCAAGTAGCGCCGGAGCACTTGGAGAGCTGTGAATGTCTAAAAACACTGTGAACAGCCAGGCGCTGCGCAAGAAGAGGCATCGCCGGGTGCGTAAGACGGTCGTGGGGACCGCGGAGCGCCCCCGCCTGGCCGTCTTCCGCTCGAATCGTCACATCGTCGCACAGATCGTCGACGATGCGGCCGGGCGCACCATTGCCGCAGCCTCCACCGTGGAGGCCGCGCTTCGCTCGCAGGCGACCGGCAATGCCGAGGCGTCCGCCAAGGTGGGCGAGCTCCTGGCCGAGCGTGCTGCGGAGAAGGGCGTGACCAAGGTCGTCTTCGACCGTGGGGGCTTCAAGTACCACGGCCGGATCGCGGCGCTGGCCGATGCGGCCCGTAACAAGGGATTGGAGTTCTGACAAGTGGCGGATACCGAGTTTGAAGAGAGGACCATCAAGGTCAACAGGGTTGCCAAGGTCGTCAAAGGCGGCCGCCGCTTCTCCTTCACCGCTTTGATGGTGATCGGCGACAAGAACGGACGCGTCGGGCTGGGATACGGCAAGGCGAAGGAAGCCGGGATTGCCGTCCAGAAGGGCATCGAGGAGGCCAAGAAGAACCTCTTCCAGGTGCCGCTTGCCGGCAACACCATCGTCCATCCCGTTATCGGCGAGGCCGGTGCGGGTCGTGTGCTTCTGAAGCCCGCTGCTCCCGGCACCGGCGTCATCGCCGGTGGCGCGGTGCGGGCCATTCTCGAGATGGCCGGCGTGCATGACGTGGTCTCCAAGTCGCTGGGCTCCTCCAACTCGATCAACGTGGCCCATGCCACCATCGCCGGACTTCGCGATCTGAAGCGCCCCGACGAGGTTGCCAAGCTGCGTGGCAAGTACGCCGACGAGGTGATCCCGAGGCCGATCTTTGAGGCCTACCAGGAGAAGCAGAAGCAAGTCGAGCAGGTTTAGGAGCGAAGGTGTCCGCTGAGAAGAAGCTGATCGTCACTCAGGTCAAGTCCGCCATCGGCACCAAGCCGAAGCACCGTGGGACCCTGCGGGCGCTCGGCCTTGGAAAGATCGGCTCGAAGAACGAGTTCGCCGACCGCCCCGAGATACGAGGGATGGTGGCCAGGGTTTCCCACCTGGTCGAAGTCACCGAAGAAGTCTGATAGGAGCATCCGTTGCTGAAAGTGCATGATCTGGCTCCCGCCGAGGGCGCCAAGAAGAAGCGCAAGCGCGTCGGCCGAGGTATCGCCGGCAAGGGCGGCAAGACCGCCGGCCGCGGCACCAAGGGCCAAGGCGCTCGCGACACGATTCCGGTTGGTTTCGAGGGTGGCCAGCTGCCCTTGACCCAGCGCACCCCCAAGCTGAAGGGCTTCAACAACCCATTCCGCGTGGAATACGAGATCGTCAACCTGGACCGGATCCAGGAGCTTGCCAACGAAGGGATCGTGGTTATCGATCCGACCGTGCTGGCCAACAACAACGTCGTCAAGCGCCGCTCGCTGGTCAAGGTCCTTGCCGATGGTGAGATCCGTACCGGGGTGACTGTCACCGCTCACAAGTTCTCGCGTGCGGCGGAGTTCGCCATCCGCGCCGCCGGCGGTTCCGCCGTGGTGCTCCCCTTGCCCTATCCGGGCGGCCGCCCACCGGTAAAGGGAAATGCCCACGCCAACCGCTGACGCGGGACTCCGGCGAGGTGTGTGGTCTCGGAGCCGGGCGCGGAGCGCCCCGGCTCCTCTCTATTTGGAGCCGATGACATTGGGGCGGGATTTGGCTCGGCCTGCCGCGGCTGTAGTCTTGGGTAGGCGGCGCGGCGTAACCGCTGCGGAATCGACGGGGTTTGGATGCTTGGAAGCCTGAAGAACATCTTCAAAGTTGCGGACCTGCGCAACAAGGTCCTCTTCACCATCTTCATCATCATGGTCTACCAGTTCGGTGCAAACCTGCCCGTTCCTGGGATTGACTTCAACGCGCTCAAGCAGGTGGAAAGCGCTGCCGGTGCGGGCGGGGTGCTCGGCTTCCTCAACCTTTTCTCCGGTGGCGCGCTGACCCACTTCGCCATCTTCGGGCTGGGCATCATGCCCTACATCACCTCCTCGATCATCATTCAGCTCCTCACCACGGTCATTCCCAAGTTCGAGGAGTGGCGTGATCAGGGAGCAGTGGGCGAGAAGAAGCTGACTCAGACCACCCGGTACCTCACCGTCGTCCTTGCGCTCCTCCAGGGGACCGGGCTCTCCTTCGCCTTTCACAACGGTGGCGCAGGACTGCTTCCCAACGGCAAGGCCGTCGACCTGATCCCCCATTTCACGGTGCCCCGTGTCGGGTTGATCGTACTGACCTTCACCGCGGGTACCGCAATGGTCATGTGGCTGGGCGAGCTGATCACCCAGCGAGGCATCGGGCAGGGCATGTCCATCATCATCTTTGCCAACGTGGTGGCGGGCATACCGACCGGCGGACATGCGATCCTGGCCCAGGCGGGCCCGTTCAAATTCGCAGTGATCGTGCTGCTCGCCCTCGCGATTCTCGTGGCGATCGTTGCTTTCGAGCAAGGGCAGCGGCGAATTCCTGTCACCTTCGCCAAGAGGGTGGTGGGACGCAAGATGTACGGTGGTGAGAGCACCCATATCCCCCTGAAAGTGAACCAGGCGGGGGTTATCCCGATCATTTTCGCCTCGTCGATCCTCTACTTCCCGGTGCTGCTCTCCAATATCATTCCCTGGCAGTCGTTCCGTACCTTCGTGAACAACCACCTGGTCTCGCCGACCAGCTTCTACTACATCGTGATCTATGGCGTGCTCATCATCATGTTCACCTTCTTCTACGTGCAGGTGGCCTTCGATCCCTACCAGCAGGCCGACATCATTCGTAAGCAAAGCGGCTTCATTCCCGGCATTCGCCCGGGGCCTCCCACCGAGCGCTATCTCTCGAAGATCCTGAACCGCATTACGCTGCCCGGCTCGCTTTTCCTGGCGCTGGTGGCGGTGCTCCCGGCGGTGGTACTGGCGCTTTGGCACGTGACCGGATATCCGTTTGCCGGCATAACTCTGCTCATCGCGGTAGGCGTGAGCCTGGAGACGATGAAGCAGATCGACTCGCAGCTCTCGATGCGCAACTACCAGGGATTCCTCAAGTAGACCTTCTGCGCCTCGGCGGCGCGGAAAAGGGGATGTACATTGAACAAGCCATACCGCATCGTCATGCTCGGTAAGCAGGGCGCCGGCAAGGGGACCCAGTCCTCCAAGCTTGCGGCCACACTGGGTATTGCCCACATTTCCACGGGAGACATGCTGCGTGCCGCCGCGCGCGAGGGCACGGAGTTCGGCAAGCTGGCCCAGGGCTATATGGACAAGGGCGAACTTGTACCCGACAGCGTGATTCTCGGGGCCGTGGAAGAGCGCCTTTCGCGCCGCGACTGCGCTGAGGACGGCTTCGTCCTGGACGGCTTCCCGCGCAACCTTGCCCAGGCGGAGGCGCTGGACAAGATGCTCGAGCCCGAGGGCATAAAGCTGGTGATAAACCTTGACGTTTCCACCGAGGTGGTGATGGACAGGCTCTCTTCGCGGCGGGTATGTACCGGGTGTGGGCGCACGTATTCCGTGCATCATCCGCCCGCCTCCAACTGGACCTGCGATGACTGTGGCAGCGAGGTGGTTCAGCGGGCTGACGACACCCCCGAAGCGATCGGGCGGAGGCTGGCCATCTACGAGGAGGCAACGGCGCCCTTGATTGCCTGGTACCAGGCCAAGGGATGCTTCGTCACGGTCTCGGGCGAGGGCGACTTCGATGCCATCTTCGAAGAGATCCTCGCGACCGTGGAGCGTTTCTAGAGAGGCGTAGTCGATGGTGCAACCCCTGAAGTGGAACGCAACGGTGCGCCGGTCGGCGGCGGAACTCGACAAGATGCGCAGGGCCGGCAAGATCGTTGCCGAGATAAAGGCACGCACCCGTGAGGTGGTGCGCGAGGGTTTGACCACCGCCGAGTTGGACAAGGTGGCCCGTGAGGTCATCGAGAAGCGTGGCGCTCGCTCGAACTTCCTCAACTACCACGGCTTTCCTGCGGTCATCTGCACCTCGCCCAACTCGATGATCGTCCATGGCATCCCCGGGAACTACCGCCTCAAGGAGGGCGATGTAATTTCCATTGACTGTGGAGCGATATGGCAGGGATACCACGGTGACTCCGCCTACACCGTCGGTGTGGGACGGATCTCCAAGGAGGCGGAACGTCTCTTGGAGGTGACCAGGCGCAGCTTGTGGGCAGGCATCGCCGAGATGGAGGAAGGGAATCACCTCCATGACATAGGTCGGGCCGTCCAGCAGGTGGTGGAAGCCGCCGGTATGTCGGTGGTGCGGGAGTACGTCGGCCATGGCATCGGAACGGCAATGCACGAGCCGCCCAACGTCCCCAACTATTGGCCCGGGAGCCCGGGACCGAGGCTCAAGTCGGGCAACGTATTCGCGGTTGAGCCCATGGTGAACCTCGGGGGGCCCGAGACCAGACTGCTGGATGACGGCTGGAGCGTGGTGACCCTGGACGGGTCTCTTTCCGCCCATTTTGAGGAGACCATCGTGGTCACGCCGGACGGCCCAGAAGTACTTACAGCCGATGACTGAGGGCTGACTTGTGGCCGGAGCGGAGTTGCAGCGTGGAGCATTTAAGCGTATAGACTTGACACTCTGTGCGAAAGTCTGGGCACAGTCGTGGCCTAGACCGAGCTGCCCTGAAAAGGGTGGGAGCGCGGAGCTGGTTGTAAGTCCAAGGAGCCGGATCTGACAAAGCCAAAAGAGGATGCGATCGTGCTGGAGGGTACTGTTGTAGAA
>JAJZLQ010000063.1 GCA_021850605.1 Actinomycetes bacterium | reverse complement strand
CTCGTACCCGCCGGGCAGGATATCCTGCCCGAGGTGGCCGGCAACGTCGAGCAGTATTCCGCGACACACCATGGGTTTTACGCTGTGGATCCCCATTTCCATGAAGCGTCCCCCGCGGGAAGCCTGGGTGGCATCCACCCCCCCGTAGAGCAGTCCCTGATGGGAAACGTGCGCCAGAGCGTCGATATGCGTGCCCACATGGGTGCCCATGACAATGAGGTCGTTGGCGGCCGACCCTCCGTCGGGGCGAACCATGTCCCCGTGGCGCCGGGGCAGCGTGTGCGTGAAGGCCGGATGGTTCGGGGATTGGGGCATTCCTATGAACAGTGGCCGGCCGAGGTCGAAGACCTCGACTCCGCCCGCCAGTGCCTCGAGAAGTGCGTCGCTCACTTGATCACCCCCGCTTCGCGCAACTGGGCGAGATCCTCGGCACTCAGGCCCAGCTCACCCCCCAGTACCTCGTCGGTATCGGCCCCCATCGCCCTTCCGGTCCAGCGAATGGAGCCCGGCGTCTTGGACATCCGCCACATCACGTTGTGCATCATCACCGTTCCCAACTCCGGATCCTCGACCTCAACGAGCATCTTGGTCGCCTGCACATGGGGATCCTCGACGATGTCACGTGCGTCGTAGACCGGCGCGATTGCCGCCTCCGCCTCGTTGAAGGCGGAAAGAACCTCTTCGCGGGAATGCTCGGCGATCCAGGCACCGACCGCCGCGTCGATCTCCTCCACATGCTCGAAGCGGCCCCTGCCGCTGGCGAACCAGGGCTCCTCCGCAATCTCGGGTCGGCCAACGAGCTTCATGACACGCTCCGCAATGCGTTGCGCGCTGCCCGAAACCGCCACCCAGGATCCGTCCTTGGTACGGTAGGTATTGCGCGGCGCATTGTTGGTCGACCGGTTCCCGTGGCGGGTCTCGATCTCGCCGGTATGCCTATAGATGGCGGGAGATGGTCCCACCGCGGTCATGATCGGCTCCAGGATGCTCATGTCGATGTCCTGGCCGCCTCCGCCTTGCACCTCCCGATGGCGAAGCGCCATCGTTACCGCTGCTGCCCCGGCGATTCCACAGATGGTGTCTGCGAGACCGAATGCCGGCAGCGTCGGTGGGCCATCGGCCTCGCCGGTAAGGTGGGCGAATCCGCTCATGGCCTCGGCCAGCGTTCCGAAGCCGGGCCTGGAGGCGTAAGGGCCGATCTGGCCGAAGCCGGTAAGCCGGAGAATGATGAGGCCCGGATTAATGGCCCTTAGCACCTCGGGCCCGATGCCCCAACGCTCCAGCGTCCCGGGTCGGAAGTTCTCCACCATCACGTCGGCCTCGGCAACCAGGCGCTTCAGCAGTTCCGCACCCTGCACTGTATGAAGGTCGATGGCCACGGTTCGCTTGTTCCGCGCCACCTCCTTCCACCACAGCGGAACCCCATTGGCAGCACGGCCATGGCCTCGAAGGTTGTCACCTCCGCGAGGATTCTCGATCTTGATGACATCGGCACCGTAGTCGCCGAGAATCTGGCAGCACAACGGCCCGGCCAGGATGCTCGAAGCATCCAGAACGCGAACCCCGCTCAATGGTCCCGGGTTACTCTCAGTCATATCACCTTGTTTCGCTATTTGAAACGTCTTTCCGACTAACTTTAGCCGCACCAATTCCACTGGGCAAGCTCCGAATCATGACAATTACGGCGCCGCCGGCCGACACCCGCCAAGACGGCGAAACACCTCCGCCCCGCGCCCGCCAGGCACTCAAATCCTCAAGTACAGAGCTCCGTCTTGTGAGTGCCGTTTACGCGATCAGCCAAGGCGCAGACTCCTCAGTACCGCCGACAAAGGGGCAAGGGAGCCCCCTCCCGCCAGAGTCGCGAGCTCCTCAAGGAGACGGTCGGCCAACGCCTCACCCACGCCCCGGGCCAAGAGCCGCCGCGGTTTGGAGAGAACTTCGGGATCGAGGAGCGCCATGGGCCCGTCACCTCTGGGCAAAGCCCACTCGCCCCGAAGCGTGCGGCCCGAGAGCAGGTGAACTTCAACCTTCGCAGGCCGTCCAGCGGGGTATCCGCCATCCATCTCGGGCGCTGCGAGGACGCGCACACGCTTTGCCAACTCGGCAGCCGCTACATCCCGGATCGCCCCCTCGACCAGGGAGGTCTCGTCCAGCCGGCCACGGGCCAGCGCCGCCGCAACCACGTAGGGAAGCGAGAATCTGGCGCGGAGATCATTGCAGGGCTCCGGGTCGTCGAAAACGGCCGCCCCTGCGTAGGTCGATACCACGACTTCTTCCACTTCGTGCGGATCAATTCGCTCATTGGCTACGAGCGCCAGCGCTGCATCTATCGCCCCGTGCAAATGCGCACAGGCGGGATGGATTTTCACATATCCACCTGTCACTGAGTACTCTTTCAAGCTTCCATTCTGATCCACGGAAGACGGAATTGCCCCTGAATCAAAGTTGGCCGCGCTGTGCGCCAGCCAGTGACGCTCGAAGACGTCCTCCTCGGCATCGAATCCGGCGACCGCCGCGTAGGCCGCCATCACCGAGGCCTGGCAGGCCGCGGCCAAAGCAAGGTGACCCGCGCTCCTGCCGGCAAAGATGGTTTCAGCGTCGAACGCCTGTGGCGAGGCGCCCGCGATGCGGATCGCCGATTGGATCACCTCCGCCTTGCCCCCACTGAGTAGGTGGGCTCCGGCCGCTGCCGCCCCCACCATTGCCCAGGTGCCGATATCGTGCACTCCCGGCGGTGTGCCTCCCATCGCGATGCCGATGCGAACACCCACCTCGTACCCCGCGAGCATGGCGCTCATGAATCCGTCTCCGCCGGCCCCGGACTCCTCGCCCAGGGCAAGGAGGACCGGTACCAGGTGAGACGCCGGATGTCCCTTTGCCAGTCTGTGCCCGTCCTGAAGCTGCTCGGCACCAACACCCAGCGCGTTGCAGTAGGCGGCCGTCGCCGCAGGCACTCCACGTCCTTCGCCAATCAGCGTTGCCGCTCCATCGCCCGTGCCCGCGGCCCTGCGCATGGCCGTAACGTCACGCCTTGCACCGCCGGAGACGATTGTGGCCAAAACGTCGGCCACCAGGAACTCCACCCGCTCGCGCACCTCTGCCGGAGCCGTTTCGAAGCGCACATGCGCCGCGGCCTCCGCCAAGATGCCCGGGAGCCCGCCGGCCATGGCTAGCTCCTGCCGTCCTCGTAAAAGGTGTGCCCCATCTTGGCGGAGACCTTCTTGGTGGTCTCGAGCAGCGCCGAAGCGCACTCCTCCACTTCTCCCTCCATACGCTCCGAGGGCCCACAGACGCTGATCACCGCCAGGGGTACGCCCCTGTAGTCGAGAACCGGCGCCGCAACCGAACCGGCGCCGGGCTGGCGCTCCCCCAAGGAGGAGGCGTAACCGGCTGCGCGAATATGGTCCAGCTCCCGCCTGAGCACGTCGGGATCGGTCTGGGTCGCAGGCGTGAGCTTGGGTAGGGGCTCGGAGAGATAGAGATCGATCTCCTGTTGGGACAGGAAGGCGAGAAACGCCTTCGAAGATGCTCCGGCGTGCAGTGGATACGACACGCCGATCTGCACCATCATCAGCACCTCGCGATCCGGGGTCACCTGATCCACATAGACACGCGAGCTCCCGGTACGGATCGAAAGCGTGGCGGTCTCATTGGTGTAGCGCGACAGCTCCACCAGCTCGGGAGCCGCCACCTTGCGCACATCGAGCTTGTTCAGATAGGTAAGGCCCAGGCTCACCAGGACGGGGCCGAGCCCATAGCGATGGCTGACCGGGTCTATCTCGACAATCCCCTTGTTCTTCAGGGAGGACAGAATCCGGTGCACCGCCGCCTTGGAGAGGCCGAGAGCGTTGGCGATCTCGGTCACTCCGAGCCGCTGCGTAGGCTGCTCGGAGAAGAGCAGCAGCACGTCGGCCGCCCGCTCGACTGTCATTGTCGAAGATCCCTTGGGGCGCTCAGTCATCTTGCGCCACCAGCCCTTTCATCCTTGTCAACCTCGCCGGCCTCGCGGCGGCGGGCCGCCCCCCTTGAGCAAGGCAAAGCCTAACCCCGCACCCTTTTTGGCTCCAAACGGTTCGGAATTCCACGAGCCGCGCCTCGGAGCGCCGCGAGGGCGCCCCGAGGCCGTCAAGCATGGGCCCCGACTACTGGAGCTTCGAGACCGGCACCTGCCAGGTGGAGGCGTAGCCCTGCAGGAAGGCGTTTCCATAGCCCTGGCCGGAAACCGCCGGCACACCGAACTCGGTCACGTTCGCCTTGTCGACGATGCGCGGAATGATCTGCTCCTTGCCGGGCTGCATGCCCGCCATGATGCGCATGGCCTGGTCCAGACCGGCCGCCGCAACGGCGGAGGTGTTCTCGCCGACGTCCATCGAGACGATGTTCCCGGTGCGGATCATGTCGATGATTGCCGGGGTCCCGTTGAAGCTAGCCACATGCACCTGGCCGACCTTGTTGGCCGCAGTGATCGCCGGGGCGATGAAGAGGGCCATGGAATCGAAGACCGGCAGGATGTAGTTGATGTTGGGGTCGCCCGCGAGCGAGCCCTCGACGGTGGTCTGCAGCTTGGTTGCCCAGTCGACCGGGTTCACGTTGACCGCGGACACCTTGCAGCTGGGGCAAACCTTGGACATCTCCTGGTTGACGCCGTTCTGCACCGCCTGGGAGCTGACGTCGGCATTGGAGGTCACAACCAGCACATCCGCCTTGCCGTGGGTCTGGGCCACCGCCCAGGCCGCCATCAGCTCGCCGGCCAACTTGAACGGGGCGAAGGTATAGGCCGCCACGTAGGGATCGGTCGGTTGGCTCGGGTCGCGCTCGTTGGTGTCCACCGTCGGGATGCCTGCGGCCTTGGCCGCCTGCACCTGAGGGGCGAGCATCTCCGGCGGGATTCCGGCGAGCAGGTCGATCACGTTGGCCTTCTGGCTGATCGCCTGGTTCATCCCCTGCACCCACTGCGACTGCTGCTGCTGATTGGTGTAGTCGACGTAGTTGATGCCCAGCTTCTTGGCGTACTGGCCCATCACCTGGTCGACGGTGTTGACGAAGGGGACGCTCGAGTTGGCCGGAATGCTGAAGATGGTCTTGCCGGCCAGCTTGGTGGCATCGAAGCTGGGGCCGGGAGAGACGAACGCCGGATTTCCCGTGTACTGGTTGATAAGTGACTGCGCCGCTGCCACGTTTCCTCCGGGCGCCGCAGTGGTGGCGGAGCCACCGGAGGTCGTGGTGGACGAAGATGAGCCGCTGCCACATGCGGCGGCGACCATTCCCAGGGCGCCCAGCGCCATTGCGACGCGGACAGTACCCTTCTTTCCTGCTCTCATTTGAATATTCCCCTTCCCGGGTCCCCCATTCGGACCCATGTTTCGCTACCCCCGTTGCCCGGGACATTGGACCTCGGAATGTGGCTACTCTCCACCGGTGCCAAGGATCGCTCCTCCGCCAGGTGGGGACTGCGTGGCGACGGCCTGCCCGGGTGTTCCCGGGCCCTCCGTCATCCCCGCATCTCCCAGTTGCTGTGGTTCCGCCGGCAACTGGGAGGCATCTTTGCGGCGCTTGTTCCGGCGCGTGATCCCCGAGAGGAGCACCGCGATAACGAGCGCGCCGCCGTAGAAAAGCTGCTGTACGAAGGTCTGGACGCCCAGCAATGCCAGGCCCGAGATCCCGGTGGTCAGGAAGTAGACCGCCACCATGGTCCCCCAGGCGTTGAAGCGCCCCGGGGAGATGGTGGTGGATCCCAGGAAGACCGCCGCGAAGGCGGGCAAAAGAAGCGTGGTGCCCGCAGTCGGGTCGGCCGATCCGCTGGTCCCGACGTAGACGACGCCGGCAATGGCGCCGACGAAGCCTGCCGCCACGAACGCGAGGATACGGATCCGCTTCACGCGCATACCGCTCAGCCGGGCAACCTCGCGCCCACGGCCCACGACCAGTATCCGCCGGCCCGCCGGCGTGAACTCGAAGAGGTACCAGATGATGGCAGCCGCGATCATCAGGTAGAAGAACTCGACCGACAGGCCGCCGATGCGATGGACCACGACCATGTTCACCAGCGACTGCGAGATCCCCGAGACCGGGGTGGAGTTGGAGATCCACAATGTCACCCCGTTGACCACGGTGCCCATGCCCAGCGTCACGATGAACGGGTCGATGCCCGCGCCAACGCAGATGACTCCGTTCAGCAGGCCGATCGCAGCTCCGACCACCACGGCCACCAGTGCCGCGAGCCATACGTTCATTCCGTGATTCACGTTCAGGATGGCCACGATCATCCCGGAAAGCGTGAGGACGCTGGCAACGGAAAGGTCGTAGTCGCCGGCGCTCAAGGGGATCAAAAGACCAAGTGAGAGGATCCCCAGTGGCGCCTGGGAGGCAAGCAATGTCTCAAAATTGGATGTCGTGGGGAAGGTCTTCGGCCTGAGAAGGGAGAAGACGATGATGACGACCACCCAAACGATGATCACCCCGTAACGGCGAACAAACCCGTCCTGGGTCCGGCGCGGTGCCCCACTCAAGGCTGCCCTCCCTTTTCCGGTCGCGCAACCTGGCGCGACCCGTTCCAACAACTCGCCGTCAGGCCACCGCGGGCCCGGGATATCGCCTGGCACCTGCGCACGGCTAGAGGTCCTCCAGCAGCGCGGCGGCCTTGGAGAGGTCCGCACTCCGGCGCATACCCAGATAAGCGGCCTGGGCTATGGCGTCTACGGAGATGCGCGCACCCTCCAACCGCTCCGCCACTCGTCCTTCGGAGATGACCACCACCAGATCGGAGATACCTGCCACTTCCTCCCAGTCGGCACTGGCGTAGATGACCGCCGCGCCACGCGCGGCGGCGGCGCGAACCAACTCGTAGATGCGCTGGCGCGCGCCGATGTCCACTCCCTGGGTCGGCTCGTTCAGCAGGACGTACAGGGGATCGGTCTGTAGCCACTTGGCCAGAACCGCCTTCTGCTGATTCCCCCCGGAGAGAAGCCCGATCGGCATGGAGGGCTCGGCGGGTGCGACCGCGTATCGCTCCAGGACCTCCTTGCACGCCACCGTCAGGCGCCGCAGGCGCAGGAGGCCCTTCTCGAAAGAGTTGTCCAGCACGGGCTGCATGACATTCTCGCGCAAGGAAAGATCGGGCACCACCGCCTCGCGGAGGCGGTCGGAGGGAACGTAGACCATGGATAGGGCAAGCGCCTTGTCGGGACTCATCGCTTCGAGGGCAATCGTCTTGCCGCCAAGACGGCAGGAGCCGGACTCCGCCCGCCGGGCGCCGCAAATGTACTCCACCACCAGCTCCCAGCCGGAACCTACAATTCCCGTGACCCCGACGATCTCGCCTGGGTGAACCGTAAGCGAAACGTCGTTCAACAGATCTCCCGAGAGGTGCTCGACCTCGAGGGAAGCCTGGCTCGAGGAGGCCGGCAAAACCGCCGCGCGCCGCGCGGGTCTGGAAACGACCTCGACCCCACGCTTTCCGGTGACGATCAGGCTCACCAGGTCGTCGTGGGTCAGCTCGGAGCGGGGCGCATCCGCGACCACCCGCCCGTCACGCAGGACGGTGACGGCGTCGCAGACCGTTAGGACCTCGTTTATGTCATGGGATACGAAGACGACCCCGGATCCCTCGGCCGCGACGGCCCTGAGGAGGTCGTACATCCCCTCGCGGCCGGCCCGGTCGAGGAAGGTGGTTGCTTCGTCAAGCACGAGAACGCCCGGGTGGTCCGCCTGCTTGGCGCTGCGCAGCTGCAGCACGGCGCGGACGATCGCCACCTGGGCCTGCTCCACCGGCCTCAGCGTGGAAAGCTTGGCAGCCGGCTCCAGGTCCAAGCCGAACTGCTTGAAGATCGCCTTGGCCTTGGCCCTTTCGTTGCCCCAGCCGATGTAGCGCCGGTGGTCGGTGGCAAGCTCGGTCAAAAGCAGGTTCTCGAGTACGCTCAGGTCGCCGAGCACCCCCAGGTCCTGGTGAACGAAGGCCACGCCGAAAGCAGTGATCTCGCCCGGGTGCAGGGCACGCGTGAGCTCCTTGCCGGGTAGCTCGAGCCGCCACTGGAGGTCCTGGGAGTGGTAACCGGCCAGGCATTTGATCAGCGTTGACTTGCCGGAGCCGTTCTGGCCCACCAGGCCGCGTATCTCGCCGTAGCCGACCGACAGCGACACGTTGTCCAGAGCCGCGGACGCGCCGAAGTACTTGGTCAGATTGCGGATGGAGAGCAGGGGCTGTGAGGCGGCTTCGGTCATATCGCGGCACCGAGCCGATGAGCGAGGCCGAGCACCGCGAGCGCCATCTCGGTCGGATCGATCACGGCCACGCCTTCCAGCGTGCGGTTTTCGATGTCCACCGCCGAGCAGCCGTTGAGAAGGGCGGTGACGCCGCGGTCGGCGAGCTTGCGCGCGACGGGGGCCATCGCCTCGTTCCAGCCGGCGCCCTCGGAGACGAAGCAGAAGTCGATATCGAGCACCTCGCGGCCCATAAGCACCGAGGAAAAGCCGTAGCCGGCCACCTTCTCCTCCAGGACTTGGCCGATCACGTCATTTCGTGTGACCGCTGCGTATGGGCGTCCCAGCGAGTGCAGGTGCCCTGCGGCCAGACGCAGGATGCCGTAGGCAGGTACGGGCGCATCGGCCGCCTTGTCCAATCCCGGGTCGAGGACGCAGTCCGGAAGGACCGCATCGAACCGCTCTGGGCTGGTGCGGGAGATCTCCTCCCAGGTGAGCCTCTCGGAGGCCTCGATCTCCTCGAAGGAGTCAAACCGCAGAGGGGCGTTCTTGCCCTCCAGGTTGAAAAGGACGATCTCCATCTCCGGCCCGGCCAGTGCCGAGTAACGGGCCTGACGGCGAACCATTTCCGTCTCGTCCAGGCGCAGGGGGGCGATCGCCTTGACTCTCAGCATCTCAGACCTCCAATCCCCCGGCCGCGCGCGCAGCAGCCCTGCGCAGGCCGGTCAGCGGAACTTGCGCCGCCGATCCACCGGACAGCAGCATCCCGGTGGCTTCGGCCACCTGTGCTGCCAGCTCCGGGCCAAGCAACCGCTCGGCCTTGGCTTCTATGGCCGCCTGGTCAAGCGGGCGGTAGGCCGAATCGCCGACCGGATTCTCCGCCTGCAGGACGGACGTTTCCCCAGACCGCCAGCCGATGGTCATGCGGGTGATTCTCCGCGCCGGCAGCTCCCGGTCGAAGTCCGGGTTGTGCACCAGCTCCACTTTGGCGGCCAGCTCACGGCGCTCGGGCAAGGAGCGTTGCTCGAGCCCGAAGTCGGAGGGGAGGCAGTGGCCGACCCCGAGCGCGGTCGAAACGACGCAGGGGATCGAGAACATAGCCGCCAGCCTGGTCGGCCACTCCAGTGAGCGGAGGCCGGCGCCGAGACGATGAGTCTCCACCAGGATGGCATCGACGTCCTCCGCCCGGACCGGGCCACGCTCGGAAAAGACACCGATAGCCAGGTCGGCCGCAGGGTGGGTGTAGGAACAGGAAGAATGGATCTTGAAGTAGCCGCTGTCCAGGAACCAGCTCCGGCCCAGCTCGTCGTCGAGCACGCGCGCGTCGATCTCACCCAGGATTCCGCCGAGCGCCTCGGCCGCCGGGGCGAAGATCGGAGTGCGGCCGCTGCCCGCGGCCACGGTGGCCGCCCAGATACCCGAAGCATTCGAGGCCCCGACCCAGGCGTTTCGTATCCACATTCCGTTGGTGGCGACGCTGAAGGGCGTGGCGATGGCGAGGGCACCGGCGTTGTCGATCGCCGATGCGATGCCGGCGGCATCGGCACCCATCAGTTTGGCCGCGGCGGCGGCCGCACCCAGAGCACCCCAGTTGCCATGGGGATGCACCCCCGGCTTGAGGCGTACCGCGGCACCAAAACGACTGGCGATCTCGTGCCCGGCCACGAAGGCGGTGAGCGCGTCTCTCGAACTTGCGCCGAGCTCCTCGGCCAGGGCGAGGACCGCGGGAAGCACGTGGGCGCTGGCGTGTCCCCGGATGCTCTTGTTGCCTTCGTCGAGCTCCAGCGCGACCATGGCGGTGCCGTTCAGCCAGGCGGCGTCGACCGCGCCGAACTGCTTGGCCGACCCGAAGACGCTGGATCTGCCTCCGGGTGCCGGTAGCGCAGAGGCGATGCCGCGCGACTCGGGAAGCAGCCCACCGGATACCAGAACGGCCAGGGAGTCATGGAGCACCTTGCGCAACTGCACCATGGTCGGCTCCCCGAGGGAGGCGAGCGAAAAGTCGGCGGCAAAGGAGCCGAGGCGCTCGATCGCGTCCCGGATTCCCTCCACGCCTGGGTGCAGCTGCCGCTCCTCGGGGCCCACGGCTACGCTTCGCCTTGCAGGTCCAGGAAAGACGGGGGAAGTTCTCCGCTGCGGTCGCAAACCACGGAGTCGGTGATCAGGTAGAAGCGGAAAGCCGTGCGGCCCGCCGGGCCCCGGGAGGAAGGGACCGGGTGCTCCTCGAACCACTTGAGGTAAGCCTGGTAGGCCTCCATGTCTGCGAATTCCATCTCGGCTATGCGGTAGAACGTGAGCTGACCATCGGCGGTGGCGGAGCCGTCACTCGCCCGACCGACCGGGCCCAGCACCTTGTTGAAGGAAAGGCGGTCGACGTGGGGATTGGCCAGGATGTCCGGCACGTGGATATCGAAGAGCCAGCGTTCGTACTCCGCCTCCGAGACACCCTCGACGATGTCGTAACCCAGGATGGTCCTGATACTCAAAGTTCTCCCGCCCTCCAGGTAAATGACTCCGCGCCGGTACCGAAGCCTTCCGCGCGGACCTGCACGGGATCGACGACGATGCCCGCCAGCTCCTCCAAGATGTTCCACCGATCCCGCTCAGGCGCCTTGGTCAATCCTTTGGCCCTCTGGATCGCCGTCTGGGTGGTAAAGGTCTCCACAAGCTCTTCGTCACTCATGAAGCGCGCCCGTCCGCGAAGGAAGACGGCGCGCGGAATGGCCAGTCCCCAGTCGTAGACATGCGGCCGGTCGTTAACCGAATCGGGAGAGGGATCCCCGAGCCAGAGAATCTCGACATTGGGGTTGCGCTGGAGCTGGCCGATGCGCTTGTGCACTTTGCGCTGCACCAGGCTGACGCTCCAATCCGGATTCAGCACTGCCACCATGGTCCGCCCGACCGGGAAGCCCTCCCGATTGACGGTGTAGACCTGCGCGAACCCCGCCTCTTGGGTGACAAAACGCATTGCGGCCTCGGAAATCTTGGCGAGCGGTTGAGCCGGAACCTCTTCCCTTGCGCGCTCGTTGCGCTCGACCTTCACTCCTTGCACCCCCCGATTCATAGTTGGAACCTTTGTCCCGATAATCGGAATCGCCGTTCCGCCAAATACTTTTAGCACGCCCGCAACCCTCGTGCAAGGCATTCGCGGAACGCCGTTCCGCAAGTTGCAGGTGCCACCCTTTTGCTAAAGTCGGAAAGCAGTACCGCTATTTGGAACAAGTACCCGCTTTGGACTGGGTATGCGAACGGAGACAGCCATGAGCGAAGAGGGAATGGCCGGTACCGGCAAGGGGGGCTTGAGGCCCGATCTGGTGGTGGCCGGAGCCGGCGGCGGCCTGGCCGGCGCCTTGAGGGCGGCCGAGTTGGGCCTTCGCGTGCTGGTGGTGGAAGCCAGCCCGCATTATGCCCACGGGAACAACACCGCGATGTCGACCGCTATGGTCCCCGGCGCGGGCAGCCGGTGGCAAACAGAGGCCGGGATCGACGACTCCCCCGAGATCTTCCTGGCCGACGTGTTGGCCAAGACCAAGGGCATGGCAGACCGAGCCGTATCGCATGCGCTTACCGAGGTGGGCGCGCGCCTGGTGACCTGGCTCGCCGACTACGTGGGGCTCCCGATGGAGCTCGCCACGGACATCCCCTACCCGGGGCACACCAATTTCCGCTGCCACACTGTCCCCGGCCGCAGCGGCGCCAAGATGCTGGCAGGACTGATTGCCAAAGCCGACGCGGATCCGAGGATCGACATCCTCGCCCCGGCACGCCTGGTGGATGCCCAGCCCGCCGATGACGGACTCGCGGCGGTGATCGAATTCCCCGATGGCTCGCGGGAGACCGTGGATTGCGGTGCGCTTCTCCTGGCCACCAACGGCTACGGGGCCAATCGGGAGATGGTGGAGCGCTACATCCCCGAGATCGCAGGGGCGACCTATCATGGGAGCGCCGAGTCCAGGGGCGATGCCTTGCGAATCGGCCTCGGACTTGGGGCACAAGCCGACTGCCTCGACGCCTACCAGGGGCATGCCGCTCTGGCGGTGCCCTACGCAACGCTTTTGGGATGGGCGACCATGATGCATGGTGGAATCCTCGTGAACAATGAGGGCAGGCGCTTCGGGAACGAGTCCCGCGGATATTCCGAGTATGCCGCCGAAGTGCTCGCCCAGCCCGGGGGTACGGCAATCGCGGTCATCGACGACTACATCTTCGAAAAGTGCCGGCCCTTCGACGACTTCCGGGCCACGGTCGAGGCCGGTGCGCTCAAGTGGGCCGAGAGCGTCGAGGAGCTGGCGGATCTTTTCGGGCTGGATGCCGCCAAGCTCGCCGCCACCATGGCGGACGCCAGGGCCAGCTCCGAAGAGGGCAAGGCGGATGCCTTCGGGCGCAGCTGGTGGCCACATACCCTGAGCGGCCGGCTGGCGGGGGTCCGGGTAACCGGCGCGCTCTTCCACACCCAGGGCGGTCTCAGGGTCGACGAGCACGCTGCGGTTCTCCGCCAGGACGGCACGCGTGTAGGCCATCTCTACGCCTCCGGAGGTGCGGCGGTTGGCATGTCCGGGCATGGTGCGTCGGGGTATCTGGCCGGTAACGGGCTGCTCCCCGCCCTCGGCCTCGCTTTCCTCGCCGCCGAGGATGCTGCGCGACTGGCGCGGAGCGCGTCGTGAGCGCGAACACGGTTGAGGATCCCCAAGCGGGACGGTTCCGCTCCATGCTTTTCGTTCCGGCCACCAGCGAAGAGAAGCTGGCCAAGATTGCCGGTTTCGGTGCGCTTCCCTGCATCATCGACCTCGAGGACTCGGTGGCGATCGGGCTCAAGGAGTCCGCGCGTGCGATTGCCGCTGAACACATCGCCGTCGCGGGCGGGGCCGAGCGCCTCTGGGTCAGGATCAATGCGCTACCCTCCGCGTGGGGGCGGGCGGACATTGCCGCCATCGCACTTCCGGGACTCAGGGGGATCGTCGTCCCAAAGGTCGAGGAAGCCGGCCAGCTCATCGAGATAGACGAGCTACTCCGCTCAGCCGAGCGTGAGCACGGGCTGCACCCGGGAACCGTGAAGGTGATGGCAAGCATCGAGACCGTGCGGGGCCTGGCCAACGCCCGGGCCATCGCGGCGGTGGGAGGAAGGCTCGAGCGCCTTGGCTTCGGAGCCGGTGACTACTCCCGGGACATCGGCCTGGAATGGCCGGATCCGGATGGGCTCTCGCCCACGCTGGAGGCAGCCAAGATAGAGCTGGTGCTGGCCTCCAGGCTGGCAGGGCTGCTTCCTCCGGACGACGGTTCCTACCCCCGCTACCGCGATCCGGACGGACTGCGCGCCGAGGCTCGTCACGCCAAGCGCCTCGGTTTTGGAGGCAAGCACGCCATCCACCCCGACCAGGTTCCGGTCATCGAGGAGGTCTTCCAACCCAGCGCCGAGGCGCTGGAGCACGCGCGCCGCATAGTTTCCACCTTCGAGGAGGCGGAAAGCGCGGGCCGGGCAGCGGTCGGCCTCGATGGGGTGCTTATCGACTATCCGGTCGTCTACCGGGCCATGGAGCTGCTCGGCATCCGGCAGCGGCCCGGCACGGGAGGGGAAGGCGAGTGAGCAATTCCAAACCTCCATCCTCTCTATGGACGCCTTACCTGAGCGCCGAGGAAGCCGAAAAGGTCACCCGCGCCGGCTTCGCGCGCCGCGCAGGAGCCGGCACCAGACCGGCGCTCCTGTTGATCGATGTGCAAAAGTACATGATCGGATCAGCCGCTCTCGGAGAAGGCGAACTGGCCGTATTCCCCTCCTCCTGCGGGGAGGCGGGCCGCCTGGCGCTCAAGCGAACCACGGCCCTGCTGGCCGCCGCTCGGCGAGCCGGCATCCCGGTGATCTACACCAAGTTCGAGCTGGCCGCAGATGGTAGCGACGCCGGGGTCTACCGTCGGAAGCGAACCATCCTCCCCATCTACGGATGGTGCCTGGAAGGCACGCCCGGCGCGGATATCGCCGACGAGATCGCACCGGCGGCGGGCGAGTTCGTGCTGGTCAAGAAGAAGCCATCCGCCTTCGTCGGCACACCCTTGCTGCAGCTGCTCATCGACCGTGGCGTCGATACGGTCATCGTTGCCGGGGGCTCCACTTCCAACTGCGTGCGCGCCACCGTGGTGGACGCCGTCTCGCTGAACTTCCGCGCCCTGATCCCGGCCGACTGCGTATTTGACCGTTTCGCCGTCTCCCATGCCGTCTCCCTCTTCGATCTGGACCGCCAGTACGGAGACGTCATGTGGTCGGAGGAAGTCACCTCCTACTTGCAGGGCCTCGGAGGTAGCCGATGATGGAACCCCGCGACCTTATCGGCTACGCCGCCGGGCAGCCGCAAGGATCCTGGCCCAACGGAGCGCAACTTGCCCTCAACATCGCCCTGAATGTCGAGGAGGGTTCCGAGCGCACGCCCTACGAGGGAGACGCCACCAACGAAGGGCTGGGCGAAGTGCCCCGGGCCATGACACCGGGAGTGCGCGACCTCGCCACCGAGTCGGTCTACGAGTACGGCAGCCGGGTGGGCGCGCTCAGACTTATACGCCTCTTCAACCGCCTGGGTGTCGAAGTCACCGTCTTCGCAGCCGCCCAGGCCCTGGAGCGCAACCCTCCGCTGGCCGAGGCGATCGCCGGTTCACCCCATGAGGTGTGCGCGCACGGGTACCGCTGGGCGGAATCCTGGACCATGAGCGAGGATGAGGAACGAGAGGCGATCGCCCGCGCCGTGGCAAGCATCGAGGCAAGCGTAGGAAAACGGCCGGTTGGCTGGTACAGCCGCTGGATGCGATCGGAGCGCACCCGCAGGCTACTCGCCGAAGAGGGAGGTTTCATCTACGACTCCGATGCATACAATGACGACACCCCCTACTACGTGAAGGTCGGTTCCGCCGAGCATCTGGTGGTCCCGTATTCCTTGACCTACAACGACGCGCAATACTCCTACGGCCACCTGGCCAGCCCCTCGGACTTCGTCGACCTGGCTCTGCGCGCAGCGGCTTTCATGCTCGCCGAAGATGACGGTGTGCCCCGGTTGCTCTCCGTCGGCCTACACCCTCGCCTCTCGGGCCAGCCCGGGCGCGCCTCGGCGGTGGAGGAGCTCATCGATCGGATCGCCGGACTCGGCAACGTCTGGATCACCACCAGGCGTCAGATCGCCGAGTTCTGGCTACGGGAACATCCCCCGGCAGCCGGCCGGCCTCAGTAGACGGGTACCGCCTCGCCCCCCGGGGCAACCAACACCCTGCCTCCCAGGGGCCGTTCGAGGAGAACTTCGACCTCACGCACGGCTCCGGCCAGGGTTACCCAGCCCGATGTCGGCCCGATCCAATGCTCGACCGGGATCACGGCCACCGCACTTTCGGTCTCCATCGCCTCGGCACCCGGATACTCCGCCATGTTGCGCGGCCATCCGGGAAAGCGATAAGTAAGGGTCCTACCATCGGCCGAAATGCTGCTCTCGTGCGCAAAGAGCCCCGGCACGCTCTCGGGCGAGACGGAATCAGGCGGTTGCCAGCAGAGGCCAAGACCGGCCCGGCTAAGCACCACCAAATCCCCGCGCACCCCTTCGGCATCCACTATCCAGGCAGGAAGGTGGCATCTCCCCCTGTCGGTCAGGAACTCCCCCTCACCGAGTTCGGCCGCCCTGAGCAGCAGGGGGCGTGCTTCCACGAACGGCTCCCCTTCGAGCCGCGCGCGGCGCAAGAGGTCAACGACCTCCTCCGGGAGTCCCTTCGCGGCTCGAATTTGCCCCGACTGCAAGGCAAGTTTGGCCTCGCCGTCCAGGAAGCCCTGGCCTGGGATGACAGTAGGGCCGACCAGGACGATCGGTCGCCGCTTCGCGCGCGCCGGAAATCCCTCCCAGCGGCGAAGAGCCTCCCGGGCCGCCTCGCGCTTGACGATCACCTCGCTCTCTCCGCCACCAGTCGTCACGGCTTACGGCCTAGCACACCGGACCGCGGAGGTCGACCCAGGGTGGAGGAACCCGACCGGGGCAGCAATGCGGTTCGTGCCCGACGAAGGCACCTTTAAAGTCCACCTGGCATCAAGCCGACCTAGGG
>JAJZLQ010000033.1 GCA_021850605.1 Actinomycetes bacterium | reverse complement strand
CGCTATGGCAGTTTCGCCATTCCTTCTGCGCCTGAACAGCCACTGGCTGGCTCTTGCCACCGTGGCGCTGATCCTCGTAGTGCGTGTTTTCGCACAGAACTTATCTTCAATCACAGGGGGGTCGGCAGGGACCGTGGTCGCGCCAGGGGTTAGCGGCTGGCTTGCCTTGGGTGTGCTTTTGGTCGTGGTGGCTTTCCTGTGGCGTCTGCGCCATAGCTCTTTCGGGATTGCGGCTGAGCTTGCGCGCGAAGACTCCACTGTCGCGGGCGCCATGGGTGTGAATGTACAAAGGGTCCAGTTGGTGGCCTTTATTATGAGCGGAGTGATCGGCGGAGCCGGGGGTGTCCTGGAGGCGGGATTCCTCGGTTACATTTCCCCGGACACTTTTTACATAGATCTCGCCGTGGTGGTGCTTGCGAGTGTCGTCCTGGGCGGCGCGTATCACTGGGCAGGAGCACTGGTGGGGGCCGTGTTCTTCGCAGGTATGCCAGTCCTGCTAAGCCAGGTTGCTGGATCGATTCCCGGGCTGATCGAGGGAGTCCTGCTCCTTGCAGTGATGCTGGTCCTGCCTGGTGGAATAATTGACCCAGCCCGGTCTGCGCGAAGACGTGTGAGGAAGTCAATGGCGGTCCGTTCGGCCCAATCCGGGGTGAAAGAGGGCGGTCGGCTTTGAGAACCTTCAGGTACAAGTTCCTCCCTCGTAGCCGTGAACCGTACGGAGGAAAAGATGAGCGCTGATCGCAATATCAGTGCAACCAGCGGTGTGGTCGCTGGTACCGGCGCTCGGGACGCCGGCGATGCTGCAATGCAGGTCCGATCGGTGAGCAAGCACTACGGGGGCCTGGAAGTGCTTTCCGACGTCGACGTCACCATCGATAGGGGCGCCTTTTACGGGATTGTTGGTCCTAACGGGGCCGGGAAAACCACGCTGCTCAACGTGATCAGTGGGGTAGTTAAGTGTGATCGCGGCGAAGTTTGGGTGGACGACGTCGACCTGACCCGGCTAGGCCCGGATCGCCGCGTCCTTCACGGTGTCGCGCGGACCTTCCAGACGGTTCGGCTCGTTCCCGGGCGTACCGTTCTCGACCAAGTGGTGTTTGGCGCTTATGACCGTATGGGTGGTCATACTTGGCGGCACCTGACCGGGCAGCGCGCGGCTATCAGACAGATGGCGGAGATTCGCGGGGATGCCGAGCACTTGTTGGAGCAGCTCGGGATGGGTGGCAAACTCGATGCCGTGGCCGAGATGCTTCCTTATGGAGATCAACGTCGCGTTGAGGTGGCACGCGCGCTTATGGCGCGTCCAAAGGTCTTGCTTCTTGACGAACCCGCCGCGGGCATGGGGCCCAAGGAGTGGATGCCCCTCGTCGAATATCTGCTGGACCTGACCCGCAATGGACTGACGGTCGTTCTGATTGAGCACAATATGAAGCTCGTGGAGTCAGCTTGTGAGCGAGTGGTGGTGCTGGACTTTGGCAAAGTACTGGCTGAGGGTCCACCTCGGGAGTGTCTGAGGACGAAGGAAGTACGCGAGGCGTACTTCGGAACCGGGAAGGTGTCTTATGGCAGACGCGTCGTCGGCTGAGGACAGGGCCGTCCTGGAGGTCAGTAGCTTGGTGGTAAAGTACCGCTCCGTCCCGGCGGTCAAAGGTGTTGACTTCAAGGTGAATAGGGGCGCTATCACGACGCTTCTAGGCGCGAACGGAGCCGGGAAGACCACCACGCTGAACGCCTTGGCCGGGATCTTGCGGATCAGCAGCGGGGAGGTGCTGCTCGACGGAGAGCCAGTCGCGGGGCTCCCCACCCATGAGCTTGTCAGGCGAGGTATAGCCCTTGTGCCCGAAGGGCGCAGAGTGGTGGCTCCGCTGAGCGTCTGGGAGAACCTACAACTCAGTGGATACGGGCGGGGATCCAAGCCGGTGGACTTCGACGTGCTTGACCTGTTCCCGCGACTTGCCGAGCGTCGTCGGCAACTCGCGGGTCTACTTTCGGGAGGTGAGCAGCAGATGCTGGCCATTGCCCGCGCCCTTATGACCAGTCCGCGGGTTCTGCTGCTCGACGAGCCTTCAATGGGCCTGGCGCCTGCGGTGATTGACACGGTGTTCGAGGCGATCTGGCGCATTAATCAGACTGGGCTAGCCGTCCTTCTGGTCGAGCAAAATGCCGCAGCCTCGCTACCGATAGCCAAGGATGCCTACGTTTTGCAACAGGGCGAGATGGTTATGCACGGCACGGCTGAGGAGATGTTGGCTGACCCGAAAATTGCCGATACACTGCTTGGTATCGAGCAGGACGACAGGTCGGGCGTGTAGATGGCGCGTTGTTGGTGGTCGACATCGACATGCGCCTCAAAGCGGCTGGTAAGTGGCGAGCCCGCCGAACTGCGCTCGTTGACCGGAACCCCCTGGCACGACTGCCGAGCAGGGGGGATCGGGCATTGAGTTCGCGCGCGACGGATAGCAAGAACGTGGTTCAATCTGTTTCACGTGCCTTAGCCATCCTTAATTGCTTTTCGCCGGACGAGACCGTGTTGAGTGTTGCCGAGATCGCGCGTATGACCGGCCTCAACAAGTCGACATGCCACCGCCTGATAGGCACGATGGAGTCTGATGGCTGGGTAACCCAGCACGCACGCGGTACATACCGGCTGACGCTGAAAATGTTAAGAGTAGGCGCTGCCGCACTGGGAAGCCAAGACATTCGCAATGACGCCCACCCAATTCTGGTTGAACTCGTGAGCAACTTGGGTGATACGGGTTACTTGATGGTTCCTGATGGCACACGCGCCGTCTGCCTCGACAAGGTGGAGGGTGCCTTCCCCGTGCAGGTGAACGTGATTCAGGTGGGCTCTACCCTTCCGCTCAATGCCGGGGCCGCACCTCTTGCTATCCTGGCGTGGCGCGAGGACCTTCTTGACGAGCTTGCGACCAGTAACCTTGTTGGCTTTACGGACGCGACAACGGTGGAGTTCCAGGACCTTCTTAAACGCTTGGAAGAGACTCGGGAATACGGTTACTCGATTAGCCGCGACGACATTGTCCCGATGGTTGCGGCCGTCGGTGCCCCTGTCCGTGACGCGGGGGGTACAGTGGTTGCCGCGCTCAGCCTGGGTGGGATCTCCGACCGTTTCCGGCCGCCCCGAATCGCTGAGGTCTGCAAGGCGGTCGTGGACGCCGCGGATCGACTTTCCGCGCGACTCGGCTACGCCCACTCTTCATAGCTAACGCCCTTCGGGGGCCCGGGGCTGCTGCTCCGTTGGTTCCCGAAGCCGACCCTGCGTCCTGGCTGTGGGCGAGAAGAACAGTACTGCCGATGCGCCTGCGTTTCACGGACTATTGACAAGTCGGCTCCGCGCGCGTAAGGTTGATTTCGCGGTACGAACTGAATTTCGCATTGCGAACTATTGTAATCGATCGGAGACAAAGCTCAAGGGTCAATACATAAGGGGGGGATCACTTATGAGTGAGCCAAGCATCCGCAGCCTGCTGACCAAGGGGGAGGTTCTTTACGCTCCTGGAGTCTGGGACGGATTAGCTGCCAAGCTGGCGGAAAAGGCGGGGTTCAAGGCGCTCTGCTCGTCCGGCTACGCAATTTCCGCGTCGCTGGGAATGCCGGATGCGGAATTGTACACTGCCTCAGAGAATCTGGGCGCAGTCCAGCGGATCAGGCAGGGAAGCCGGCTACCGCTTGTTGCCGACATAGACACTGGTTATGGCAATGCCGTAAACGTCCGGCGCACTGTACAGATGTTCGAGGACGCGGGTGCTACGGCCCTCTTCATGGAGGATCAAGTTGCACCTAAGCGCTGCCCAATCTGCGTGGGCGACCCCGTTCCCGTGCTCCCGCTTGAGGAGGCAGTCGGAAAGGTTCGTGCTGCAGTGGAGGCCAGGCACTCGCCGGACACGGTGATCATCGCTCGCACTGATTCCAGCGGGGACGACGCAATGAGGCGCGCCGAGGCATACGCCGCTGCAGGCGCAGACCTCATCATGCCCGTTACGAAGACCTTCAGCTCCATCGAAGAGTGGGCGAAGTGCTCCGATGCGGTGGGCAATGGACTAGTAGCGACCTTGACGTCCAATACTTGGGTGGAAAAGGAGTTTTCCGAAGAAGTGCTGAAGGAGCTGGATGTGCGGCTGGCGCTAATCCCGACTCAAGGGATTCACGTCGCCGCCGAGGCAATCCTGAATGCCTTCACGCTACTTTCCAAGGGTGGGCGTCCAACGGAACTCGCTAACGTCGCTATGCCGCACATGCAGTTCATCAGCATCCTCGGATTCCCCGAGGTCGAGGAGTTGCAGCAGCGTTACCTGCCCAAGGCGGAGGCTTGAAGTGGCTGCGGCGAGACCCATGACGATTGCCGAGAAGATACTTGCCCGTGCGGCTGGCCGGGATCAGGTTAGCCCCGGGGAAAGTCTTCCCTTCCGGCCCGACTATATGATCGCCTACGACTTCCCTGGCTACACGGACGTCATGTTCCGCCAGATGAAGGATGACTTCGGGATGGAGTCGCTGGACGAGCCGGACCGGTATGTCCTTTTCATTGACCATATGTTGACGCGTGGCACTCCCGATGAGGAGAAGATGCACGAAGTCACGAGGAACTGGGCGGCCAAGACGGGTGCTCATCTCCATGAAGGACGAGGCATTGGGCATCAGGTAGCCGCCGAATTGGGATATGCCTTGCCGGGCAACTTCCTCATTCACTTTGACGGGCACATCAGTAGTCTGGGAGCCTTCGGCGCCCTCGGTTGGGGGGTCCGCAAGGATCTTCTCGAAGCCTGGATAACCGGACAGATATACCTGGACGTTCCGGCTACGGCTCGTTTTGACCTGGTGGGCGAGTTAAACGAATACGTGGATTCTCGTGATCTTATTCACTGGATCATCAAGGTGAATGGCGCCGATAGCTGCGTGAATCAGGTGATGGAGTACGGTGGTCCTGGCGCGGAGTCATTGAGTATTGGCCGTCGGCAGGGGCTGTGTGGCATGGCCATGTTCGCCGGTGGTGTGTCGGCAATCTTCAATCCTGATGCCACGAGCATTGCCTTTGCCAACAGTGTCGCAAACCGTCCTTTCGAACCCGTTTCGAGCGATCCGGATGCCGTCTACGCGAGTCGGACTCGGATCGACTTGAGCAGCCTCGAGCCTCAAGTGGTGATGCCGGGTTCTGCGAGGTCGACAAATACTCGCCCTGTCGGCGAAGTTGCGGGAGTGCAGCTTCAGCACGCCTACATAGGGTCATGCGCGAGCGGGAGGATCGAGGACATACGTGCCGCCGCCGCGATTCTGAAAGGCAAGCGCGTCGCAGCGGGTGTGCACCTCAATGTGGTTCCGACATCTGAGCAGATACGCAGGCAGGCTGAGAGCGAAGGACTGCTAAGGGTCCTTGAGGACGCCGGAGCCTACATTGGTGCGTCCTCTTGCGACTTTTGCTTTGGCTATGCCGATCCGCTTCAGCCCGGTGAGAACTGCATCTCCACTGGTGTTCTGAATATCTCGGGTCGGATGGGAAGCACTCAGGCCAACATCTACATGGGCTCGGCATATACGGTCGCCGCTTCGGCGCTGGCGGGCGAGATCGTCGATCCTCGGGCGATTGGAGAGTTTGCAAATGCCAGCTCGTGATACGCAGCAGACGGTTGAAGAACCGGCGGTACCAGACACGATTGAAGGGCGGGTCGCCTGGATATTTGGGGACGATTTTGATATTGATCTGGTTATCGGGGTCGAGAACATCAAGTACTACGACCTCGACAAGCTTCGACCTGCCCTCATGAAGGCCTACGACGAGGGGTTTGTTGAGAGCGTTCGGGAGGGCGACGTCTTGGTGGGCGGCCATAATTTCGGCTATGGACACCCGCACTACCCTCCCCTGGTTGCAATGCGCTCAGTCGGAATCAAGGCAATCGTAGCGGAGTCATTTTCGCCGGGATTTTGGCGAGGCGAGACATACAACGGAATGCCGCTGATCGCCTGCCCGGGGATTACGGCGGCCGTGAAGCGCTGGGATCAAATTCGAGTGCACTGGGCAGTTGGCAAGGTTGAGACTCCGGCGGGCATTCTCGAGGCTGCACGGCCGAGCGAGCGAGTGGCACGCATCCTCAGGGCCGGCGGCAGCTATAACCTGCTCCTGCGGGAGCGGGGACGGAGGCGGGCGTAGGGGACTCGAGCCGTTGGGGTGTTATATCGAGCATGTGAGCATCGCGCAGTTGTTGGCTGTGGAGGCTCAGCGCGGGGCCCGTCGTCGCACTTGAAGTGGTGCGCTGCCTCTTCGTCGGAAGTTCGTTCACAGATTTTGAGAGGAGGCCTGTGGATAACGCAACCGTCATTGCGCGTTTCCTATCGTGGGTGAAGGCCGATCCGGATCGTATCTTCCTGGACACTGCGAGTGATTCCGTCACCTTCTCCGAGGTGGACGCAAGGAGTTCCGCCATCGCCGTAGGCTTGACGAGGAACGGGGTTGGACCTGGGGATCGCGTGGGCGTAGCGCTTCAAAATACCCCTGAGTTCGTCTATGCAGTGCTTGGATGTTGGAGGATGGGGGCGGTTGTAGTTCCCGTGAACCCCATGTACCGGGAGCGCGAGCTCCTGCATGTGGTACAGGACTCGGCCATGTCGGCATTGCTGGCTGATTTGGCGCTCGCGCCCGTAGTTGAGGCGCTCAACGCCCGTGGGGTTCGGTTGCCGACTTGGTTTGGCGAGGGAAATGCACCGTATCGGCTGAATCGCCTGTTCGACCTCTTGCACGACAATGCGGGGCGGAAGTTCGAGCCGTATCCATGGAAGCTTGACGATGTTGCCCTTCTCACCTATACCTCGGGTACGACGGGTCGCTCGAAGGGCGCTATGAATACGCACTCCAATCTTGCTTACCAGGGAACAGCGTTGCCTCGGATATTGGGACTTGACCCGGAACGGGATGCAATCCTCTCGCTCGCGCCAATGTTCCACATAACAGGGCTCGTCCTGCACTTGGTGACGGCCGTAGGATCGGGCTGCAGGCTGGTGCTGACTGGTCGCTTTGTACCCGCCGGAGTGGCTGCATTAATCGAACGGCGCAAGCCGACATTCACAATCGGCGCTACCACGGCATTCATATCGCTGCTGCGAGACAGCGAAGCGCGAAAGCGGGACCTTTCGTCGTTGACGAAGGTGCTGACCGGCGGCGCGCCGGTGCCGCCTTCGGTTGTCGAAGAGCTTGAAGCGGTCTTCGGCTTCTATGTGCATAACGCTTACGGGCTAACCGAAACGACGGCGGCAGTGACAACGGTGCCGTTGGGGGTGCGCGCGCCTGTCGACCCGGTGACCGGTTCGCTCTCGGTTGGCAAGACCATGCCCGAGGTTGAAGCAGTGATTCTCAACGATGACGGCACACCGCTGCCTGACGGGGAGATCGGCGAACTGGCCCTACGCGGGCCACAGGTGTCGGCGGGATACTGGATGAACCCCGACGCTACGGCGGCAGCCTTCATCGACGGGCGCTTTGCCACCGGGGATGTGGCTCTTCGTGATGCCGACGGGTGGATTTACATTGTTGATCGCAAGAAGGACATGATCATCGCGAGTGGTTACAAGATATGGCCACGCGAGGTTGAGGACGTGCTTTACGAGCACCCCGCAGTCAAAGAGGCTGCTGTGGTTGGTGTCCATGACGACTATCGCGGAGAGACGATCCACGCCTTTGTTAGCATCAAGGAGGGCGCGGATGTGTCGGCCGAAGCTCTTCAGGCCCACTGTCGCGAGAAACTTGCTGCCTACAAGTGTCCGACCGAGATCAAGTTCCTGCTCGACCTCCCGAAAACCGTTACAGGCAAAATAATTCGGCGCGAACTCCGGTCGGGTTAGCGTCACTAACAGCCGTTATTTCGATGCCAGAAATTTTCCGGCTGTTCCGGGGCAGTATGAGCCACTCATCTCAGGTGCCTCGCGGCAGGCGTGGGAAAGGGTGATTCCCTTCTTCCACCGGCACCTGGATTCCTGAGATTGATCGGGGCCGCGCCGGATGCGCGGCCCCGATCCTGACGGGCGGGTTGAGTGCCAGCTAAGCGCTCGCTATACTTTTTGGAATGTCTGATCGCAGCCGTAATCTCCCGAGGCGATCCTGCCTCTCCGTCCCCGGCTCTTCCGAGAGATTCCTCGAGAAGGCCCCAACTATCCCGGCCGACATGTCCTTCCTCGACCTCGAGGACTCGGTGGCGCCCCTGGAGAAGGAGGCGGCGCGCGGAAAGATCGTCCGCGCCATCCGCGACCTTCCCTGGGACGACCGCGTCCTGTGTGTGAGGATCAATGCCTGGGACACCCGCTGGACCTATCAGGACGTCATCGAGGTGGTCGGCTCGGCCGGCGAGCGCTTGGACGAGGTCATGCTCCCGAAGGTGCAGTGCGCCGCTGACGTAGAGGCCCTCGACCGGCTGCTCACCCAGGTGGAGCTCAACTCCGGTCTGCCGGTGGGACACATCGGTATCGAAGCCCAGATCGAATCCACTCGCGGACTAATCAATGTCGAGGAGATTTGCGCCGCATCTCCACGCCTGGAGACCATCGTCTTCGGTCCGGCCGACTTCGCCGCCTCCATGGAGATGCCTGTCCTAACCGGGGGCATCCAGATCCCCGAATACCCCGGAGACCACTTCCACTACGTCTTCTCCAAGATTCTGATGGCAGGGCGTGCCAATGGCCTGCAGGTCATTGACGGCCCGTACCTGAAGATCAAGGACACCGACGGACTGCGTGACTACTGCCTGCGCACCGCCACCCTTGGTTACGACGGGAAGTGGGCCCTGCACCCCGACCAGGTTGCGGTAATCAACCAGGTCTATCTTCCGACTCAGGAGCAGTTTGATCGTGCCTGGGCGATCCTCGACGCCTATCGTGAGGCGACCGAGGGCGAGCGCAAGGGGGCGGTCATGTTCGGTGACGAGATGATCGACGAGGCCAGCCGCAAGATGGCCATCAAGTTCGTCACCCGCGGAGAGCGGGCCGGCATGGTGCGCAGCGCCGGCTGAGTCGTCGCAACTCTCATGGGGCCGGGTCCGCGCCAAGCGACCCGGCCCTTTTTTGTCGGCGGGGCTAAACGCGCCTGGCGACGCGCCCAAGCACGATGAACACCCCTCCCGCCACCAGAAGCGCGGCATAGGTTGAGATGGCCGGTCCTCCGATGGCTCGGAGCACCTGGGATGCGACAGGGGCCCATGACGCGTTGGTGAGCGGGACTATAACAGTCGGGACGATCCAGAAGAGGAACGCCTCCACGAAGCTCATCACCACCAGCCAGATACCGATCTCGGTGAGAATGGTCGAGCGTTTGGGCGCAATAATGAGTGACACGAGCGCGAGCCCGACGGCCAGCAACAAGGCATCTTTCTGGATTGTGCCGATGTTGCGGTAGAGCTTGCCCAGATCGGGCAAGGTGGTTCCGGGAATCGAGACCTGCAAGGTGGAGCCTTGCTGGCTGATAAGACTGGCCAGTTGGGGATTCACCGCAAGCAGGTTTTCGGCAACCGCGTCGGCCAGTACCGGCCCACCGAAGGTGACGCTTCCCTTGTAGAGACCCATGATGTGCTTTTGAGCGTTGTCCATCGCGGTTGCGAACTCCTGCTGCACTGCCTTGTTGAGCAAGGCGGCCTGCAGGGCGGAGTTAACCTCGTTGGCGGCACTCTGGGAGTAGGCGCCGGTGGAGCCGTAGGCGTCCATGGTGATCGCCTTGGCGATGGAGGTGCGTACCGCGGGGCTGGAAAGGGCCGCCTCGGTGGCGTTTCCGAAGCGCCCCGGGGCGAAGAAGCTCTGCTCGAACAGGTAGGCGGTTACGGCTACCCACCCGAAAAAGAGCGCAACTGCCAGGACCAGCGATGCGACCGCTGACCGCGCTATCCTCATGCGTCACCCCTGGGGCTCAATGGCGCCTGCCTCGCCGCCCGAGCAGGGATCGCCGAGGTGACGGCCTTGCCGTCGATGAGATTGTACTCACATACGAGTGCCCTGAGGTGCTCAGATGGCGACCACGACAGGATTCGGGTCCAACGACGACTGTTGAGGCTCCCGAAATCTCACTTCGCGTTGTCGAGAAGACGCCTGGCGATCACTTTTAGCGAGAGCGTCTCGTCGGCGCCTTCGAAGATGGAGAGCACCCTCGCGTCGACGAAGTATCGGCTCACGGGGAACTCTTCGGCGTAGCCCATGCCGCCATGGATCTGCAGGGCTTCGCGGGTGACCCACTCGGCTGCCCGGCAGACGTACGCCTTGACCATCGATGCCTCTAGCGCCCCCTGGCCGGCGGCCATGAGGTCGGCTACGTGGTAGGCGAACTGCCGCGCGGCCTGGATCGTGTATGCCATCCGGCCCAACTTGTAGGCGGTCAGCTGGTAGTCGGCGATCGGCCTGCCGAAGACCTTGCGGTTCTCGGCGTAGGAGACCGCGGCCTCATAGGCCGCCTGCATCACGCCCAGCGCACGGGCGGCGGTTTGGATGCGACCGTTCTCGAACCCCTCCATCTGCAGGTAGAAGCCGCGGCCCAGGCCGGCCTCGCCGCCCATGAGGCCACTGTCCGGGACGAACCAGTTGTCTATGGAGATCTCGTAGGAGTGCATGCCCCGGTAGCCGATCGTCTCGATAGGCCTGCCCTCCATGCGCCCGCTTGTCCCCTCCCTCTCCCCCTGTTCGAGGACGAAGCCGGTGCCATCGGTTATCGGCTTGGGAATCACGAAGAGCGAGAGGCCGCGATGTGCCTTGGAGCGGTCGGGGTCGGTCCTGGCCAGTACCATCAGCACCTCGGCGCGCGCCGCGAAGGTGCACCACGTTTTTACGCCGTTCAAGCGCCAGCCACCCTGCACCTTGGTGGCGCTGGTCGTCAGCCCGGCGACGTCGGAGCCGTAGTCCGGCTCGGTGACCGCGACCGCCACCATCACCTCTCCGCTGGCCATCTTGGGGAGCCACTCCTGCTTCTGCTCCTCGGTGCCACCCTTGAGCAGTGCCCGGGCCAGGATTTCGGGCCTGGTAATGAGCGAGCCTGCCGCGGCCAGCGAGGCGCGCGAGAGCTCCTCGGTGGCGATCACCATGGCGGTGTAGTCCTTGTCGTCGTCTGAGGCGAAGCCGCCGTATGACTCGGGAATTGAAAGGCCGAAGCCTCCCAGCTCCGAGAGACCGCCGATGATCTCCTCGGGCACGTCGAGGTTGTGGCGGTGAATCTCATCGGCCCGCGGTCGGACGACTTCATCGGCAAAGCGGCGGAAGGTGTCGCGCACCATCTCCATCTCTTCGCTAAGGCCGGGGGATCCTGCCGCGCCTGCCAGCGAGGCCACGAAGGCGGGTGAGTTGTACCGGGCTACGAAGGCGCGCATCTCCTCGAGCTCGGCCTGGCCGATCCCGAAGTCGGCCTCACGACCGAAGGCCCTGGCAGCGAGGTCGCGGGCGGCGTCGGCTACGAAGGCGAGTGAGAGCGCCTCTTCGACCTCCCCCTTGGCCGCATAGGCCAAGACGGCCCTGGCGGCGGTAACACCCGCTGCGATGTGGGCAAGGTCGTATGCGAGTACCTGGTTTGAATCGACGTCCCCGGCTTTTGCGAGCTCGGCCACGGCGGCGGCGACGATGCGCTCCGCGGTGGACACGACGGTGGCGGCGAGTTGCAGATCTTGCTCAGACATGGTTCAAGATCATACAGCAATTCACTAAGCGGTTGTTAAGTAGAAAGCCCCAACCGTTCTCGCGACAAGTGAAGCGATACCCGCGCGGGTGGGCTCAGAGAACCTTGGCTATGGCGGTGAGGAGCGGCGGCAGGATTATCTGCTCATCGACGACCAGCGACCCGCTCATCGCCTCGAGGTAGCGAGCCACCGGAGTGTCACCCATGCCGGCCGGGGATTCCACCCAGGCCTCGCGGATTTCCACGCGGCAGGCCGAGAGCAACTCGAGCACCTGGGCCCCGATTTCGGCGTCGCGCACCGCCGGAGCATCCATGGAGATGGGGGAGCGCCCGACCCTTCCGGCACTCGTGATGGGCTCCTGAATGATCACCCATCCCCCCGGCCGGGTGGTGGCGACCATGCGTTCCACCACCAGCCTGGGTTCCTGGACGGCAAGCAGAAGGAAGCGGCAGAATGCCAGATCCACCGCCTCGGGGAGAGTCAGCTCCTCGGCGGCCTGGGTGAGTGCCACAACCTGGGAGAAGCGGGCAGCCCTGGAAGCGATCTCATTGCGCCGTACCGGATCTATGTCGACTGCGTAGATACGCCCGCGCTCGCCGCATAGCTCCGCGAGCGCAACCGAGACGTCACCACCTCCGGCCCCGACGTCGACGCAGCGAAAGCCGGTCATGTCCCCCAAGCGCTCCAGCGCGGCCGCGAGAGGGCGTCTGTACAGGTCGTCGCGCAACTCGTAGGGGATGGGTATCGTCACGCGATCAGGCTAGCGTGTGGGTCGTGAACGCAACCATTCTACTCTGTGATGCCGCCGTGGTTTCCGAGGCCAAGCTCTTTGTGCTTGGCGGCGGATGGAACCTCGTCGGTCCGGGGCCGACCCCCATGGCGATTGCCCTCAAAATCGACGTCGACTATGCGGCCGCTACTGCTGAGCACCACTGGGAGCTGTTCCTTGAGGAATTGGAAGGCTCGCCGGTGATCCTTGACACTCCCGAGGGCCCACGCCCGGTCGAGGTGCGTGGAGACTTCATGGTGGGGAGCCCCGAAGGCATCCCGGTTGGAGCCGATGTGAGTGTGAACATCGCCATCAACCTCGGTCCGCTGCCGCTGGAGCCGGGAAAGCGCTTCGTCTGGCGCCTCTCCATCAACGGCTCCTCGGATGACCACTGGTCGGCGAGTTTTTCCACCCGGGCCATGCCGGATCTACGAGTCGTGGAGGCGTGAGGTGACGGTGTACGAGCGGCCCTTCGGGAGATATTTCGAGGACTTCACCCCGGGTGACGTATATCGCCACTGGCCGGGGAAGACGATCACGGAGGCGGACGACCACCTCTTCTGCATGATCACCATGAACCACCATCCTCTGCATACCAACGTCTACTTCGCCGAGCACGAGACCGTGCACAAAAAGAACGTGGTGGTGGGGAACCTGGTCTACTCGCTGGTGCTCGGAATGTCCGTGCCGGACGTTTCCGGTGCCGCCATAGCCAACCTGGAGATCGAGTCCCTGGTTCACCGGTATCCCACCTTCCACGGCGACACCATTTACGCCGAGACCCGGGTGCTGGATCGTACGGAATCCAAGAGCAAGCCGGACCGCGGGATCGTGCTGGTGGAGACCAAGGGGATAAACCAGGAGGGCAAGGAGGTCTGCTACTTCCGGCGCCGTGTCATGGTCTGGAAGCGGGATTCCGCGCCGGTGCGCATGCGCCCCTACGGCGAGGAGATCTGGACCGAATCCTGACCGCGTACCCGCAGGCGGGGATTATCGGCAGGTTTGGGCAGAAACTTTAGCGAAAATTTTCACTTTCCGTGAAAATCAAGCTAAGCTGGACCGCAGTACGGCGTCGCAGGGTGCCGAACGGTCGCAGTGGAGATGATTCGCCTGAGGGTCGCCAGGAACAGAGCGATAGGCGGCGTGGTTGCAGCGGTTGTCGTTGTGGGCATCGTCGCCGGAGTTCGAGGCTTGGAATCGCAAACCTCCTCCACATCGGCCCCTGCGGGAGCCACTACCACCGTGGGTGGTGCAAGCTCGGCTGCCTCGGCGCCTTCCTCCGCATCCATAACCACGGTGACCGACCCGACCACCACGATCGTTACAACCACCGCTCCCCCGACTACGGCGGCGCCCGTAACCACGGCTCGAGCGCCTGCGACCACGGCCGCTCCGCCGACTACCGTTGCCCCCGCCTTTAGCTGCTCCTCCCCGGGATCGCAAGGGGGCAAGGCTCCGGTGGTGACCGGGGTCAACAACCCCCAGCCCCAGCAGTACGCCCCCTCGGGTGACTTCCAGGTATACGGGACGAATCTGGACAACGTCTCGATGGAGCTGCTCTGCCCGGCCGGGTCGACCGGTGGTGCTCCGATCGTCATCTCCCAGGGGCCCTTCTCCTTCGACGGGAGCGAGCTGAACCTGCACGTCCCGGGCGGGCTGGTCTCGGGCGGCATCTACGACGTCCGCATAGTGGCCAATGGCGCGATATCCGCGGTGGACGCCGGCGACCGGCTATTCGTGGCCATCGCAGTGGGTGGTTCCGCCTCGGCCTGAAATGCCAAACCTCTGGCAATTGGTAATTACACTCCGGTAAGATCCTGCTAGCACTTTTGAGCGTGTAGCACCGTCCTGCGGGTGGCCGTGGCATTCTCCGCCTCGGGTGGCAGGACCCGAGGGCCTAGTTTCGATCGGAGCCGGAGGTTGGACAATCGGCGTGCGCGGCACCTGAGGACTCGTCTGCTCCCGGCGGTTGTCGCCCTCGTTGCGCTGATCGCTCTCGCGGCGGTGGCCTCGTCCGATCCGCTCGAGCGCCTCGGTCGCAACGCCTGGGTCTCCGCTCTTCTCTTTGCGGCACTGGTCCTCTCCGAGGTCGTGGGAGCCCTGGCCGAGCGCGCCGAGCGGGTGCGTCCGCTCGAGGCCGAGTCATGGGCCTTTGCCTTCGCCCTACTGATCTACGCCCCTTCGGCGGCTCTCCTGCTGCTCGCAGCGCTGGTAAGGGTGGCCATCGCCCTTGTGCGCCGACGCCCTGGTGCGGCTGCGCTCATGTCGGGCGCCTCGACGCTTGTCACCATGGCCGCGGGCCTTGGTGTGCTGGCGGCCTTTGGTGCAGGGGCCGGCCTGGCCGGTGGCTCGCCCAGCGGAGGCTCGGTGGCGGGACAGGTGGCGGCGGCGCTGGCGATGGCACTTGTGGCCGGCTTACTTCGAGCTTTGTGGTGGTCCTACGCGCGAGGGGTCTCGGTGCGCTTCGCGCTTGGGCCGGAGGCGGCAGAGGTCTTCGGAGCCGAGGTGGTTCTGCTTCTGCTCGGAGTCCTGGTGCTGGCGCTGGTCGAGCGGAGCGGAGTCTTCGCCCCGGTGGCCGTGGCGGTCGCCCTGGCGGTGCAGTACGGCGCCAAGCGGGCGCTTGAGGGCAGCCGCCTGCGCAGTGTCGACGCCCTGACCAATCTTGCCAACCGGACAACTTTCGAAAAGGGTGTGGAGGCCTTCGTAGCCGAGGCCGAGCGCAGGGGCGGAGGGTTCGCCGTGTACCTGATCGACCTCGACGGTTTTGGCGAGATAAACGCCACACTTGGTACGACCGTAGGTGACCTGGCCTTGAAGGCCATGGCCGGCAGGCTTGAAGGCGGCCTGCGCCCGACCGACCTCCTGGGGCGGGTCGGGGGTGACGAATTCGCCATAGCCGCCTATCGGGTCGAATCCCGCGACGAGGTGGAGGCGCTTGCGGCGCGGCTGCGCCAGCAGATCGCACGACCACTCGAGGTGGGAGGCTGCCCGGTGGCACTGACCGGCTCCATCGGGGTGGCTCTCTTCCCCGACCACGGGACGAACGCGGCCGAGCTGATCGCCCATAGCGATGTGGCGCTCTTCGGCGCCAAGCGCCGGCGCCAAGGGGTCTCGACCTACCAGGGCGAGGCCGAGCGTTTCAACACCGGGCGTTTCTCTCTGCTTGCCGACCTGCGCCAGGCGATCGGCACCAGCCAGCTCTACCTTGTCTACCAACCCAAAGTCGATCTGGCCAGCGACAGGGTCGCCGGTGTCGAGGCTCTGCTGCGCTGGAACCATCCTCGCTTGGGACTGGTGGGGCCGGCGGAGTTCATGCCGCTGGCGGAGCAGACCGAGTTGATGGGACCGCTCACCGCCTGGGTGGTGCGCGAGGCGTTGGCCCAGTGTGCCCGCTGGCATTCCGGAGGAATAAAGGTGGGCGTCGCGGTCAACACCTCGGCCAAGAACTTGCACGACCTGGAGTTTCCGGGAATGGTCGCCCGCGAGCTGGGGTTGGCGGGTGTGGAGCCGGGCTGGCTGGAGATGGAGATAACCGAGAGCACGGTCATGGCTGATCCCACCCGCTCGCGCCTGGTCATCGAGCAGCTGCGCGGGATGGGTGTGGCGGTCTCGGTGGATGATTTCGGGGCGGGGTATTCCTCGTTCACCTACCTGCAGCAACTCCCGATTTCAAGTGTCAAGATCGACTCCTCCTTCGTTACCACAATGGCAGGCGATGCCAACGGTAGGGCCATCGTTCGGGCGATAATCGACCTGGCCAAGGATCTCTCAATCGGCACCGTGGCCGAAGGGGTGGAGACCGAGGAGGTTATGGAGGCGCTGCGCACGCTGGGCTGTTCGATGGCGCAGGGCTATTACATACACCGCCCTGCGGCGGCGGCCGACATGACGCATTGGCTGGCCGGGGGCACGATTCCCGCGGCGCGGAGTCGGCGGGCCGGCGGCGGGAACTCAGCCGAATAGGCATACACAAAGCTTTACGCTGCCGGGGAGGCAGGAGTAGTATTTTCCCGTCGGCGGACGGCCGATTCATCGTCGAATTGGCACCCGCCTTTGCGGGTTTTGCTTCAGATGCCGATCGGGAGGGCCGACATAAATGGTTGTGAGTCATGACTATCTTGATGGCCTCCTAAGGCTTCTTTCCAGCCGCGACGGATCGGACCTGCACCTGAAGGCAGGGGTCGTCCCCAGGGTGCGGGTGAAGGGAATCCTCTCGGAGTTGACCGACATCTCCGCTCCAACTGCCGACGACATGTCCCATATCGCCCGCTCGACCATGACGGCCTCGCTGTGGGATTCCCTGGAAGTGAATCGCCAGGCGGACTACGCATTCTCCTCTTCGGATGGGACCAGGTTTCGCGTCAACTCCTTCTTCCAGCGGGGAATGATATCCATGGCTTTCCGCCGGGTGCTCAATGCGCCTTCCACGGTGGAGGGATTGGGGCTGCCACCGGTGGTCACTCGGCTTGCCAACGAGAGGCGCGGGCTGATCCTGGTC
>JAJZLQ010000132.1 GCA_021850605.1 Actinomycetes bacterium | reverse complement strand
GAGCCCCCTGGCGCGACGCTCCGCTCTCTCCAGGCGCTCCCTAGCCTCAGCCGCGTCATCCGGGAGATGCTTGCCGCCACCCGACGCGAGCCCTTAATGCTCGGTGGGCATCGTGAGCACCGGCCTATACAACCTGGCAACTCTGTTGAATCCGCCTTTCAGCTTCGTGGCGAGCGGCCGGCCACAGTATGGCCTCGGCTAGCTCGGTATCCGTGATCGCCGGGCCAACCGACCGTGGCGCGGATCTCGGGATGCAGGTGCTGTGGGGCGCATAATCCGGCAATACGCCCACTATCCCCAGTGGCCCTATCCCGCATCATCGGCTACTGCTGCGGCGAGGGTTGTTGCACACCACGGCTTTGTCTCGTCTGCGTTCGTAACGCCGGCGTCATAACGGGGCCGGCCCACCCCAAGGCGGCCGGGGGCTCGGCAGGGCACGCCGGGGGGTTCGCTCCGCAGCGCTATCTAGCGGCCCTATTGCACACCCGAGAAGCGAACTAAACTGTTTTACGTGCCAAAGTCCCTCCGATCGGCGCTCAACTGGCTGCATAGTGGCCTGGGAAAGAAGGCTTTCCGCTACACGGTCACCTCGGGCGTATCATTCGTGGTTTCGCAGGTATCATTCGTGGCGCTCTTCGGAACCCACCTGGCGGGCGCCAAGTATTCCTCGATCTCCGCAACCCTGATCGGCGCGGTGCCGTCCTATGTCATGAATCGGTACTGGGCCTTCGAGAAGAAGGACAGCAACAGCCTCTTCGGCGAAGTCGTCCCTTACGTGATCATGGCGCTGATATCCCTGGCCTTTTCCACCTGGGCTACCGATTTTGCCGACTCGCACAAAGGAATGGTCTCCGGCTCGCATCTGCTTACCGTGGCCTGGGTGGACGGCGCCTACATCCTCTCCTTCGCGATTCTCTGGGCGGTCAAGTTCGCGTTCCTGAATCGTATTCTCTTCGCCAAGCGCAAGGTCGCCCCCGTGCTGGCGCTCGCCGATGACTCCTCCGACGAGGAGCCCGAGCGTGCCAGCTGAGAATTAGGAGGCCGCTCGGCGGGAGCGACCCAGGTAAACCAGGGATGCTGCCAGCCAGAAGAGACCAACCAGGCTCATGGCGGCACCAGTCTTGAGGCGTGGCGCCTGGTAGGTGAGCGCTATGTGCACCTGGCCGGCGGGCACCGGCATGCAGATGAAAATCCCGCAACTGGAAGCGGCGAAGCTGCGCGTGCCACGTGAGTCCGTCTCGGTGACCCTCCACCCCGGGGCGTACGCCTCCGAGATGGTCATCCTGGTGGGCGTGGTCGAGCTCACCAGATAGTCCAGCCGGGCCGAGACGGTGGCCGAGGCCGAGAGGAGGCGGACCTGCTGTGAGCGGGGAAGCGGCAGCGGTGGAGGCACGGCTGCATTCCTGTACTGGTAAACCAGCGGATCGATGCTCCGACGGTGGAAGAAGTCGAGACCCGCGTAGCTGCCTGAGTACCTCCACTGCATCGGCGTCAGCGCGCCGGATAGGTTCGAATCCAGGGCCCAATAGGAAGGTCCCTGGTCGATGGCCACCCCTGCCACGATGGCGTTTGCCGGATCGTATACATCCGCCGGAACACGCTGCTCAGCCAGCACTTGGTCGAAGGTGACGTCCCCGGGGAGCACGAAGGAATACGACGGTGTGGAGGAAAGTGCCTGTGGAACCCGAGGACCCGGCGTTGCCCAGGTGATCGCTCCACCGGGCGACAAACGTACTCCCACCCGTACGATCGAATCGATGCCCAGGCCGTTCACCGGCTTGGATCCGGATGATTGCGCGAGCGCGAAGTCCAACAGAATGCGCGAAGCGGTCACCGGCCTGCCGACGAAATCGCCCACTTGACGGATGGGCGCGCCTTGGGTGGAGACCGTCGTCGGGACGGTGATAGGGGAGGGAATGTTCACCGCGCTCAGGCCGGCGGGAATGATGTTGAAGAAGTACCCGGGCCCCATCACCACGGTGTTTAGTTCGAGGTCTGACCCCAGGGAGGTGTAGAACGCCTTGGTGGTCATGTTCGTACGGGTGTGCGAATGGGTCGCCGCATCGTAGCTTGCGAGCGAGATGGAGGAGTAGCCCGTGGTCGAGGCGATGTTGTCGTAGATCCAGGTGTTGGAGCCACCGATCTGGTTGATCTGCGCCCAGTATCTGTTCAGCGGGTCATAGACGGCCAGCCTCCCGCCCACCGACCGCACCTGGCGAGCAAGGTACTGATCACCCGGTGCCTTGCCGGCGGCAAGCGCAGGCGTGATGTTGGTGGCAAAGAACCCTTGGTAGTTATAGGCGGCGACATCCACGGCGATTAGCGCTGCCAGGGTGATTACGAAAGCCTTGTGCGGGATCCTGTGCCGATTGGACAGGATTGCCACGAAGATGGCAAGGATCACGACCTCGGTTGCCGAGCTGGCGATTATGAATCTCAGCCCGCCCGACCACGAGAGTGCCGTCCCCAACGTCCCCTTTAGCTCGCCCTCGACATACACGGCCGCCGTCTCGACCACGATCACCACAGCCAACGCGGCGGCAATGCGTGTGAGAGCCTTCCGGCTGCGCGTGTGCGTGAGAAGGCGCTGCAGGCCGAAGCCGGCCAGCAGCTCCAGATAGAAGTCGAAGGCGAAGATGTTCCTGATGGGCAGTCTCTGCTTGTTATAGAGCGGCACAT
>JAJZLQ010000065.1 GCA_021850605.1 Actinomycetes bacterium | reverse complement strand
GACGTTGAGGTGCCTGTGGATGCGGAGTCCGACGTCTCGGCGGCCTTCGATGCGCTGGCGACAGCCGAGGAGGTGCGCGCCAAGGTGCTCGAGCGCCTGGAGCAGGCCCGGGAGTATCGCGCGAAGGTCGATCCGGCTGGCAGCATCTCCGAGCTCGAGCAGAGGATCTCCGCATTGGACCGTCGCCGCGAAGGCGTGGATCGGGCGACTGCGGATCTGGAGCGCGCAGAACGCCAGGCAGTCAGTGCGGAGGAGCGTGCCGCGGAGTTGCAGGCCGCCTTGGGTGTGACTCGGAGCGAGCCGATTGGCGGGAATGAGCTGGCCGCACTGAGCGAAGCCGCGCGCCTGGCGGCGGTCGTGTCCCGTACGAGGGGCGAGGCCGGGACCCTGGAGGGGGAGCAGGAGATGCACACCGAGTCCTTGACCCGGTCGCGCCAGTCCTATTCCCAGGCTCTTGGCAGGATGGGCGGATTCGTTTCACCGGCGATATCCGCGCTTTCCGAGCCGGCACGAGACGAGGCCTATGTGGAGCTGGCGGAGGAGGTGGATGCGGCCAGGCGTGTGGCGGGCGACGGCGCCAGGCTCGATCGGGAGATCTCCGCGACCAGAAGGGAAGCGGAGGTTTACGCGGCGCGTGTGGGAGCGGCCGGCCCCAGGATGCTGGGAGGGATCGCGATCGCCCTGCTGCTCTTTGCTGCGGTGGCCGTCCTGGTGGGCAAAGGTGGAACCGGTGCCTTGGCTTTGGCGGGTGCAGCCCTGGTGGTGGCGATTGTCGCCGTGGTTGTGCTGCTGCGTTCACGCCCAGGGGCAGGGGCTCAGCGTGGAGCCGGGGTGAATCTCGAGGAGTTGCTGGCCAACCGCCGCGAGCTGGAGACCGCACTCTCACTCAGGCTTCCATCCTTCGGCGACTTCGCGGTGGCCCAGATGGAGCTGACCGGCATCAATGAGAACGCAGGACGGCTCAGGGAAGTCGCCGCCGATTGCCACAGCCACCAGCAGGCACTGGCGGAGATCGGCCTCCGCCTGGCGGAGCTGGGAGCGAGGTCGCGGGAGGCGGAGGCGAGACTTACCGAGCTTTGCTCCGGCTTGGCGGATCCGGCGACGCTGCTCGGGGGCAACCCCGAAGCTCTCCCTTCGATACTGGGGGACCTGCGCTGGCAGCTCACCTCGCTCGACACCGCGCGTGCCTCGGCCCAGGCGGCCCGCTCGGAGATCGGCTCGTTCGCAGCCGATACAAGGGAACTGGCCGTGGAGGCGGGCATCTCGGCCGATGGGGACCCTATAGAGCTGCTCGATCGGCTTCTGGACCGCATGGCCGATGCCAGAAACGCCGCAGCCGCGGTTGAGGGCCTGGAGGCGGAGCTGTTGGCGACGGGGGTCGAGGCTGCGAGGGACAAGGTTGCCGAGATTCACGACCTCTACGGCATAGCCGATCGGGGAGCTTGGCGCGAATATCTCACGCGGCGCAGCACGCGGCTGGGGCTCGAGCGGGAGCTGCGGGGTATCGGCGAGGAGGAGGCGGCGTTACGGGCGGCGCTGGAGGAGACCACTTCCGGCCGGGAATTGGTGGCCGCAGTCGAGGCCGGTTCCGAGCTGGAGGAGATGCGTCGCGCTATCGAGGAGCGCGGCGCGGAGCTCACCGCCGGCCTTAGCTCCTCCAATCAAGAGCTGGGTGGCTTGGATCAGAAGATCCGAGACCTGGGGGTGGATTCCAGGATGGCCGAGGCAAACGGGCGGGCCGAAGCCCTGCGGGCGGATATCGCCCGCACATTTGGAGATTGGGCGGCTTTCGCAATCGCCGAGAAGATGTTGCGCGAGGGGATCTCCCGCTTTGGCCAGGAGCGCTCACGTGGGGCGGCCGAAGCGGCCTCGGAGCTGTTCGCGGAACTCACCAACGGGCGCTATCCGACGCTGGAGCTGGGTGCGGCCGAGCCTTGGGTGAGGCGCGCCGACGGGGTGGAGCTGAAGCTGGAGTCCCTGAGCCGTGGCACCCTCGACCTTGCCTACCTGGCTACGCGCTTCGCGGTGGCCGAGGTGAGCCTGCTCGACACCCCTCAGGGAGCGTTGGGAATGCCGCTGCTGCTTGATGACGTGCTGGTGAATCACGACCGCGAGCGCGCGAGGCAGGTAGTGCGGCTGCTGCTACGTATGGCGGCGCGCAAGCAAGTGATCTTCATGACCTGCCACGAGCACCTTGTCACCCTTGTACAGGAGGAATCCGGGACGATGGGGGATAATCCGCCCACTATACTGGAACTCGGAGCTTAACGCTGAACCGCCGTTCCCTCTGCTAGGAGGTGACCCCGTTCCGGGGTCGCGGGGCTCCGTTTGGAACCTCACTCTTTGCCGAAGGCTGTGATAAGCATGAGCCCGAGAAGCTACCTTGGCTCAAAGATGTCGACCGTACTTAGAAGCGTCTCCGCTGCCGACCTGGGCCTGGCGAATATGGCCCGCATGCCCGCCGCCATGGCACCGCTGGCCCTGGTGCTTGCCGAGGGGCACAGCCGACGTGCGCTTGCCGTCGGGTCGCTGCTGGTTGGGGCATTTACCATGGGCGAGATCTTCTTCTCCGCCCGGCTCGCCCGTCTTGGTGACAGGCTCGAGACCCGCCGAGCCCTAACCAGCCTCATGGTGCCGCTTACGGTGCTTTGGGCCCTGTTCGGGCTCTTGGCCCCGCACTTCTCCAGAGGGATCGTCTTCGTCGCGCTTCTGGTAATGGCGGTCCCCATCGGCGGCCTGGGGGCGGGCCTTTTCGGAATCGCCCGGCACCTGATTGTAGGCGGGCATCGTCCCGGCCCGGGGAAGCTGACAATGGAGCGGCTGGTGGCACTGGACACCTCGCTGATGGAGGTGTTTTTCTTCGTCGCGCCGATGCTGGTCTCCGCCTCCATCGTGGTGGGCGGAGCCGCATTTGCGGCCTTCTCGGTTGCCTTCGTCGGCGCCGCGGGCCTGGGTCTGCTGGGCGCTCTACCCGGCCGATCCCTGGAGCAGGCTCCGGCTGAGCCCGAGGTGAACCCGGAGCGCTCCAAGGTCGAGGGCAGCTTGTGGCTTTCTAGAGAGCGCGCCTGGATTTTTGTCGCCTCCTCCGCGATGGGAATCGCCGAGGGCGGCTTCATTGTCGCGGTTCCCTCGATACTGGTGGAGAAGCACCTGGCATTGGGCTACTCCGGGCTGATCGTCGGCCTCCTCTCGGTCGGCAGCGTGATCGGTGGCCTGGCCGTGGCCAAGCGCCCGGGCTTGATAAATCGCATCTCCATCCGACGACGTCTGGCCCTGCTGCTACTTGGTCTGGCTGTTGGGGTTTCGCTGGTATCCATGCTGCCGTCCGTGGCGGCAATGGCGGTGGGGACCCTGCTGGCAGGCAGCTTTGTGGCACCGCTCAACACCACGCGGGTACTCGCTATCCAGTCGCTGGCCTCCAAGGCGCAGAAGGCCGAGGGCTTCGGAGCTCTCTACGGGTCCTACTCGATAGGCTTCGCGGCGGTAGGTCTGGCGCTCGGCATTCTGGGGACGACATTCAGTGCTGCAGCAATCCTGGTGGCGATGACCTCGCTCTCGATTGCCACCGCCGCCTACCTGATCGCTGTACGCCCTTACCGCGGGGTATCCGCGCTGTGGTTGCATCGCACGGCCTGATGGCCCTCAGTACTGCTTCTCGGCCCAGTTAAGGTGGTCCAAGGGACCGGGGCCGTGGCCGAGGCCCCAGCCGGCGGAGCCGGCAATAGCCCGGCTGGTGTAAATCTTTGCCGCCTGGGCCGCCTCCTCCACGGTTCGACCCCGGGCCAGATGGGCGGCCAAGGCCGATGAGAAGGTGCAGCCCGTGCCGTGCACATTAGGAGTGTTGATCCGGCGGGCGCGCAGGTAGGAGAGGTTGCTGCCGTCGAAAAGCACATCTATCGCGTCCGCGCCCTCCAGGTGCCCACCCTTCAGGTATACGTACTGGCTGCCGAAGGTGTGCAGGATCTTGGCGGAGGCGACCATGTCTTGGAGGTTATCGATCTGTATTCCGGTCAATGCCTGGGCCTCGAACACATTGGGTGTTATCACCAGGGCCACTTTGGCCAACCGGTCGCGATAGGCTGCTACGACCTCCTGCTCACTCAGCCTGTCACCGCTGGCGGAAATCATGACCGGATCGACGACCAGGAGCGGAAGCTCGCCCTTTAGCGCGAACGACTCGACCACATCGGCCAACTCCACCGAGCCCAGCATGCCGGTTTTCACCGCTCGTACCTGGAAGTCGTCAAGGACCGCCTCTATCTGGGCCACCAGCATGTCCGGGCTGGTCAGCGATATTGCCGAGACGCCTTTGGTGCTCTGAGCGGTGATGGCGGTGATGGCGGTCGTACCGAAGACGCCGTTGGCCGCGAAGGATTTGATGTCGGCCTGGATTCCGGCTCCGCCTCCAGAGTCCGATCCGGCGATGGCCAAAGCCACCGGGGGAGTCCTCGGAATCGCCATTGGCCAACTACCTCCTTGTCGCCGGTTCAGCATGGGGACGTCACCGGCTTTCACCTGTGCCTAGGCAGACGCGACCCGCCAACTTTGTTAACGACGGACGAGGCGAAAGTGTTACATCGCCCGCCGGAGTTTTTCTCACAGCAGTTCTGCGAGGCCCTCGCTGGGGCTGCTCGCCACTGCCTGTGCGCGCCGGGGAATGCGTCCGGCCCCGTGGGCGAGGTATCCCGCCTCGACGGCGCCGGCGATGGCCGCCGCCATAGCCGGCGGATCCTCCGCCCGGTTGACGGCCGAAGCCACCAGGACGCCCGCGCATCCGAGTTCCATGGCCAGCGCGGCGTCGGAGGCCGTGCCCACCCCGGCGTCAAGGATGACCGGGACGTGTGATGTCTCGGCGATCAGCTGGATGTTGTACGGGTTGAGGATGCCCAGGCCGCTACCGATGGGGGAGCCGAGCGGCATCACCGCCGCCGCCCCTGCCGCTTCAGCATGCCTGGCCAGTATCGGGTCGTCGCTCAAATACGCCATCACGCTAAAGCCGGCATCGGCCAGCTCCTCGGTGGCGCGCAGCGTCTCGATGGGGTCGGGGAGCAGCGACGTGTCATCGGCGATCACCTCCACCTTGACCAACTTCGTGCCCAGGGCCTCGGCTGCGAGGCGCGCGGTTGTGACCGCCTCGCGAGCGCTGTAGCAGCCGGCGGTGTTGGGAAGCACTTCCAGTTTGAGTTCGTGCAGCAGATCGAACAGGCCGACCGAGGCGCGCGGATCGAAGCGCCGTATGGCCACGGTGGTGAGCGAGGTCCCCGAGGCGATCAGCGATTCCCGCAGCATGGCCAGCGACGTCATAGCCCCGGTCCCGGTTATCAGCCGCGATGCGAACTGGTGCCCCGCGACTACGAGTGGTGGATACCGATGCTCCATCTCTTCCTCTCCACGGTCTGCCGGCCGGCGCTCGGTCGAGCTCATCCGCCGGCCGCGATCGAGACCACCTCGACCGCGGAACCCTCGGTTATGAGGGTAACGGCCCATTGCGAGCGGGGGACGATCTCCCCGTCCAGGGCGACGGCGACCCCGCGGTCCGGCAGCCCGAGCGTCTCCGCCAGGCCCACAAGGGTGGAACCCTCCTCCACCTGTGCCGGCTTGCCGTTCACCGTGATTCCCGTCGCGGCGCTCATTGGCGGGCCCCCAGGCGCGCCGGCCCGAAGAGGGACATCCCCTCCGGGGTCCGCCCGCTGGCCACGGCCTCGGCGATCCAGCGCCCGGTGATGGAGGCGAGCAGGATCCCGTGACGGAAGTGCCCGGTGTCCAGGTAGAGCCCGTCCTCGGCCTCCCCCAGGATGGGAAAGTTGTCGGAGGTCCCGGGCCGGAAGCCCACGTTGACCTCAGCCAGGTCGGCTTCGCCCAGCCCGGGCAGGACCTTGAAGGTGTCGCGAAGCAGCTCGTAGGTGCTGCGTGCCTTGCGGGTGGGATCGAAGCCGACCTCCTCCGCCGTGGCGCCGATCACGACCTCTCCGTTTAAGCGCGGTACCACGTAGACCAGCCTTCCATCCCAGAGGGAGCGAACCACGAGCGACGGCCCGCTGCCCGGGGCCGCGCGCAGGCGCAGCACCTGGCCCCGGATCGGCCTCAGGGCCTTGCTCATATAGCCGGGCAGGCCTCCGATCTCGCCGCTGCGAACCCCGGCGGCTATAACCACCTTGTCGAAGTGGTGTTCCGCGCCCTGGTCGTCGAAGAGGGCCCAACCCCCTTTGTGCCTGGAGACCTCGGCCACGCGCCTCTCGATAAGCGTGGCTCCCGCTTTGAGCGCCCCGGTCAAGAGGCTCCTGTGCGCGACTCGGTTGTCGACCTGGTTGTCGATTTCGGTATAGATTGCGGGGCCTGTGGCGGGGGAAAGAGCCGGCTCCAGTTCGCGGGCCTGAGCGGCCCGCAGCTTTTTCACTGCCAGGCCGAGCCGCAGGTAGTAGGCGTGGGTGCGCTCGATCTCGGCAACGTCGTTGGGTCCGGAGGCCACCAGCAGCGATCCGCCTCCGCGGTAGCCGCTCTCGAGGCCGGCCGCCCGCAAAGTCTCGTCCAGGCGTGACCATTCACGGGCGGCCTCGAGCATCATCTCCAGCAGCCGTTCCTCGCCATAGACGGCCTCGGCGACGGGGGCGAGCATGCCTGCCGCCACCTGGGAAGCTCCGGAAAAGGGTTCCGGGTCGAAGATGGTGGGCGTCAGGCCGTGTCTGGTGGCCATGTAAAAGGCGGCACCGGCTCCTTCGATCCCGGCGCCGACTATCGCAATCTTGGGTGGAGCGATCATATTTCCAGCCTACGCCGGAGGGTCCATGCCGCATAACCCGTCGGACGGGACTGGAAGTGCTAGCTCGCACGAGGTTGCATGGGGGTAGGTATAAGCGATATATCTACGCGCTACCCTGATCGTGACGGGTCGCCTGGTGCCGGCAGGGTTCGTGGCACAAGAGGTCGGGGTGCACAACCGGACACCTTGGGTTGCTCGGAAACGGAGTTAGGCATAGGGCCGGCCAAGCGCAGCGCTGGTGGACCGCGACGCTAGGACCCCTTGAAGTTGCGCCACCTCGTTCCACATCCGGCGCCATCGAGAGGACGACAATCGCATAGGCGCGGGTCGCGACCAATGGCCGGAAGGAAGACCTTGTGCGCCAGGTGGCGCTGCTCGAATCTTTTTGTGCGGCCAACGGCTGGAGCCACGAGGTGATCTCTGGTGCCGGCTCGGGGCTCGACTATCACGAGCGAGGACCGCGCATCCTCATCGAAGACTTCACGAAGAACAACAACGCTGCCTCCCGGGCCAGGGGCAAGTTGCACGCGAGGACGGGGTCGCTACGGGAGGTCAGGCCCGGATCGCCCAAGGCCGGTCGGATCGCCGGGAACAACCTCGGCCGCGAGGAACCATGGGTCGAGGGCGCGCACGCGCTCAGGCCGGGCCGGCGCACTCTCTCGGACCAGGCGGTGAAAGAGGTCGCCTACGGGGCGGTTGACGGGATCCGTGCGAAGTGTAGAGCTCCGCAAGTGGCTTTCCGGCGCCCGCGCGCTCTCGTTGTAGAGGATCTCTCGCACCTGGGCGCCAAGTCAAAGTCGAAGAAGCTCTTACGGATCTGCTCCACCCGGATGCGATCCGAGAACCAAGTTCCATGATGGTGCATGCGGGCATCGGCGGTGTCAATGCCAAAACGCTCAACACGGCCTAAACCAGCCAAACCTGTCCTGAACCGACCTGCGGGTACGTCTCACGAGACAACCGCCAGGGGGACGCGTTTCACTGCCGCAACCCCTATTGGGATTGCCATAGGCAGGGTGATGCAGACCACATTGCCGCCATGAACCTCCTGGCCAGGCTTGCCGATCGAGAGATCGGCGTCTACACCCACCACACCGAGGTGAAGACGATCCTGGACGAAAGGTTCCGTCGCCGAAAGCAAAGCCGAGTTGGCGCACGCATCGTCCTTTCAGGGGACCGTCGGCAACGGTGTCCAGGGTGCGTGTGTCGAAGAGCGAGCTACCGCTCACGGCAGGACTCCAAGCAAACCACGCGGGCCTCGGCTCGTCGTGAGAGGTGGCGACGCCACCGACTCGCAGAGTCCCGAGCACGCGGCGTGCTCGGGGGAGACTCCGTGGCTGGAGAGCGAAAAGAAAAGGCGCGCATAGGAATGCCTAGGTACGCTGAAGCGGAGAGCAGCGGTGCTTTTGCCTGCATTGAAGGCGCTTCGCGCGTAAGAATGAAATCAGGCGAAGGCCGCAAGTGGTACGCCGCCTAGGCCTGGCGGCGAGTGAAAGGGGTCACGGTGAAAAGCACGATGCAGGAGTCCAGGCTCTCGGTCACTTCCATTCTTCGTCATGGTCTGTTGCTCTATCCCGGCTCCAAGGTGATCACCTACGACGGCACCGTGGCCAACGAGAAGACTTTTGCCGAGGTTGGCGCTAGAGCCGCTCAGCTGGCCAACGCCCTGGTCGAATTGGGGGTAGACCGGGATGACAGGGTCGGGACCTTCTGCTTCAACCACAACCAGCACCTCGAGGCCTACCTGGCCGTGCCCTCGATGGGTTCGGTCCTTCACACCCTGAACGTTCGGCTCTTCTCCGAGCAGCTGGAATTCATTATCAACGACGCCGAGGACAAGGTGATCATCGCTGATGCGGTGGTGATGCCTCTGCTGGCCAAGGTGTTGGGCGCGTGCAAGACGGTGGAGACCGTGCTGGTGGTGGGGGATTTCGACGCCTCCACCCTGGCCGGCGTTCACTATCGGGTCCTCTCTTACGAGGAGTTCATCGCCGGGCGCCCAACCGCCTACGACTGGGTCGAGCCCGAAAGCGAGACTGACGCCGCAGTCATGTGCTACACCAGCGGAACCACCGGCAATCCCAAGGGCGTGGTCTACTCCCACCGCTCCACCTGGCTGCACTCCCAGGCCGTGACCAGCGCCGCCTCTCTGGGGCTCACCACCGAGGACCGGGCACTGGTGGTGGTTCCCATGTTCCACGCCAATGCCTGGGGCATTCCCCACGCCGCCTGGATGGTGGGGGCGGACCTGGTCATGCCCGGACGATTCCTGCAGGCGGCCCCGCTTGCCTGGATGTTCACCAACCTCCGACCGACCATGTCATCCGGTGTTCCGGTCATCTGGAACGACCTTGTTCACTACGCCGAGGAAAACCCGGTCGACTTCTCCTCCGTGCGACTCTTGTGCGGCGGCGGCTCCGCAGTTCCCCGCGCCCTGATCGAGGCTTTCCGCGACGAGTTTTCCGTCGATCTGGTCCAGGGCTGGGGGATGACCGAGACCTCGCCGGTGTGCACACTGGGGATCCCGCCGGTGGGTACGCCGCCCGAGCGCGCGATCGAATACCAGGTGACCGCGGGCCGCCCCGTGGCGGGCGTGGCGCTGCGCATAGTGGACGCCGACGGCAACGTCGCACCCAACGACGGGAAGTCTCTGGGGGAGATCGAGGTCAGTGGCCCTTGGATCACAGGGAGCTACTACAAGAACCAGCGCCCCGAGTCCTTCGACGACGGCTGGCTGCGCACCGGTGATATGGGGACGATCGACGCGGAGGGGTACTTGCGTATCGTCGACCGCACCAAGGACGTCATCAAGTCCGGTGGCGAGTGGATCTCCTCCGTGGAGCTCGAGAACGCGCTCATGGCCCATCCCCTGGTCTTCGAGGCCGCAGTGGTCGCCGTGCCCGACCAGAAGTGGGACGAGCGCCCTCTGGCATGCATTGTGGTTAAGCCCGGTGCGACGCTCACCGCCGAGGAACTTTCCAGTTTCCTGCTGGACAAGGTGGCGCGCTGGTGGCTGCCGGAGCGCTGGAGCTTCGTGGACGAGATCCCCAAGACCTCGGTGGGCAAGTTCGACAAGAAGGTGCTGAGGAACCTCTACGCCGAAGACAAGCTGAAGGTGACCAAGGTCGGCTAGTGCATCAGCGGTAGCCTCCGGCAAGCTACACTCTGCCTGCTGGGGGAGCCGGGAGGCGAGGATGCTTGCAAAGTCTGATCTCGAGGCGCCGATGGCCGCGCTCGAATCTCTGATAGAGAGCGTCGAGGAGCTTGGATACCGCCACCTGCTGGGGGCGGACCCCGCCGAGGTCGAGCGGACCATCGAGCGGGAGAAGGCGCTCGCCAAGGTGGTGCGGGCGCTGGCCAAGGCCCACCGGGATCTCGAGGCGCTGAGTGACATGTGTGATTGACGCCGCCGCCGGTAGGTTCCGGCGCGGCTGGGGAGGCAGTGGATATGTCTGACGCCGGAAGCGGATCAAGGGTGGCGGAGGGGGACCTGCTGGCCAGGGTAAACCCCGAGGTTGCCGAATCCAGCACCCTAACCCGTTTCGCGCGTTGGCTGGAGGAGGTGACCGGGCTCGATTTCCCGGATTATGCGGCGCTGCACCGTTTCTCCGTAGAGCACCTGGAGCGATTCTGGGCGCTCTGGTGGGCCTACTTCGACCCTGACTTCGCCGTCCACCCGATTGGTGCTTCGGCCATCGCCGGCAACGATTTCGATCCTACCAGCGTGCTCAGCTCGCGAACCATGCCCGGCGCAGTCTGGTTCAAGGGGGTCGAACTCAACTACGCGCGCTACGCACTGGGGGCCCAGGGGGCGGACACCGCGGTAGTGGCGATCTCGGAGACCGGGCGCGAGGAGCTAAGCCGTACCGAGCTGTATCACCGTGTGGCGGCAATGGCGAACTTTCTGCGCGATTCAGGAGTAGCCAAGGGCGACCGGGTCGCCTGCTACGCCCCGAACGGGGTGATGGCCCTGGTCGGCTTTCTTGCCACCGCCGCCCTGGGCGCGGTCTGGTCCTCGTGCTCGCCGGATTTCGGAGCCAGCGCCGTCATCGACCGCTTTCGCCAGATCTCACCCAAGGTCCTTCTTGCGGTCCGCTCCTACGATTACAACGGACGCCACTTCGAGCGCGCGCGCGACCTGGCCGAGATAGTGGCCAAGCTCGACGGCCTGGGCTCGCTGGTGCTGGAGGGGCAGGGGCCTGACCCTGCGCCGCTCCCCGACGGGCTCAAATCGGCGGAGTACAGCTCCATCATCTCCTCGGCACCCCCTGATCTTCCCATTCCCTTCGTGGACGTGGAGTTTTCCCACCCGCTCTGGATCCTCTACTCCTCCGGGACGACCGGCCTGCCCAAGGCGATCGTCCAGAGCCAGGGGGGAATCATGCTCGAGCACACGCGGGTGCTCATGACCCACAGCGACATCAGGGCCGGGGACCGCTTCCTCTGGTACACCACCACGGGCTGGATGATGTGGAACTTCCTGGTCTCAGGGCTGCTGGCCGGTGCAACCGTGGTGTTGGTCGACGGGGCAGTGGGCTATCCCGACCTCTATCGCCTTTATGGGATCGTCGCCGAGGAGCGGGTCACCTTCTTCGGCACCAGCGCTCCCTTCCTGAACGCCTGCGAGAAGGCCGGCATCGTACCCAAGGAGCACTATTCCTTCCCCGAGCTGCGCACCATCGGCTCGACCGGGGCGCCGCTCTCGCCGGAGGGGTTTCTTTGGACCTTCGAGAACGTCAGCCCCTCCATACAGCTGGCCTCGGCCAGTGGTGGAACCGACGTCTGCACCGCTTTTCTGGCTTCCTCGCCCTGGCATGACACAAGGGCCGGCGAGCTTGCCTGCGCCACGCTCGGCGTGGACGCCGCGGCCTTCGACGAGGAGGGGCGCGAGGTGATCGACGAAGTCGGTGAGCTGGTCATCCGTCAGCCGATGCCGTCAATGCCCGTGTACTTCTGGAACGATCCGGATGGCTCGAAATTGCACGACGCCTACTTTTCCCTGTACCCGGGCATCTGGCGCCATGGTGACTGGATCAGGATGAAGCCTTCCGGCGCGGCGGTCATCTACGGCCGCAGCGACTCCACGCTCAACCGCGGCGGCGTCCGGATGGGCACCTCGGAGTTCTACGTAGTGGTCGAGTCATTCGCGGAGGTGGCCGACTCCATCGTGGTGGACACCTCCCATCTTGGCCGCGAAGGTGAACTGGTGCTGCTGGTGGTGATGGCTCCGGGCCAGGAGCTGACCGAGGATCTGAAATCCCGCATCAGCGCCGCGATTCGCCAGCGGCTCTCGCCGCGCCACATCCCTGATCGGATCGTTGCGGTGGCCGAGATCCCGCGCACCATCAACGGCAAGAAGATGGAGGTTCCAATCCGCCGCCTACTGCTGGGCGAGGAGCCGGAAAAGGTGATGTCCAGGGGTTCGATGGCCAACCCGCAGGCCGTCGAGGAGTACCGCGCGCTGGCCGAGCGCCTGGCGTCGGCAACCGAATAGGTCGCGGGGAGCCCGTGGGCTCCCCGTTGATTCCAGAACGCGGGGGCCTTTAGACGCTGAACTCCGCTGCCAGGCCGGCCAGCTCTTCGGCTCTTGGGGGGCGGATGAAGACCAGAGCAACCACCAGGCCTACCAAGGCGATGCCCGATCCCACTAGGAAGGCGGTATCCCAGCCGTGTATGGCGGCAACGGCCGCGGCGACCTTGGCCACCGACGGTTGTGAGGCCGCGCTGCCGGCGGCTCCAAGCAGGCTGTGCAGGCGCGAGTTCATCGCTGTGGCCGAGACGGTGACCAGAACCGAGAGGCCGAGGGTACCGCCGACCTGCTGGGCAACATTTACCATGGCCGAGCCAAGCCCGGCTATCTCCTTGGGCACCCGGGCCAGGGCGGTGGGGAAGATGCTTACGAAGGCGAAGCCCATCCCCGATGCCAGCAGCAACATGGGCGCCAATATGTGCACCAGGTAGGTCGAGTGAATCGTCATGCGGCTAAGCCAGGCGAGGCCGCCGGCCACCGCCAGTAGCCCGTAGGCGATCAGGGGGAGAGGCCCGGTTTTCTGGATGAGCTTGGAGCCGATCCCTGCGAAGAGCATGATTCCGAAGCTGGCGGGCAGGAAGGCGAGCCCGGCCTTGAGCGCCGAGTATCCGTGCACTTCCTGGAGGAACAGGGTGAGGAAGAAGAACATGGCGAAAAGGGAAGCGGCCAGCAGAAGCATCACCGCGTAAGCGGCCGATCGCGTCCTGTCCGCGAAGATGGCCATATCCATGAGCGGCTCCCTGCCGGTCATCTCTCGCCAGACGAAGGCGGCCAACAAAATGACGGCGGCGATGAAGCTGGAGATCGTGACGGGAGTTCCCCAACCGCTCTGGGCGGCGTGGATCATGCCGAAGACAAGGAGTCCCAGTCCGGCGACGGAGAGCAGGGCACCTGCCACGTCGAGGCGAACCCTTTGGCGAGCGGACTCCTTCAGGGCCCGGGGAGTCGCTATCGCGATGGCCAGCGCTATGGGGGCGTTCACGAAGAAGACCCAGCGCCAGGAGATGTATTGGGTCAACAGCCCTCCGGCCAGCAGCCCCAAGGCGGCTCCTGCCGCGGAGACGGCCGAGTAGATGCCGAGCGCCTCGTTACGCTCCTTGCCTTCGGCAAAGTTGGTGGTGATGAGGCTGAGCGCGGTGGGGGAGGCGATGGCCCCGCCAACGCCCTGTACCGCCCGAGCCGTTATCAGCCAGGCCTGGTCGGTGGCGAAGCCCCCCACCAGGCTGGCGCCGGCGAAAAGCAGGATACCGAGCATGAACATGCGTCGGCGCCCGAAGAGGTCCCCGGACTTGCCTCCGAGGAGCAGGAGGCCGCCGAAGGCGAGGGTGTAGCCGTTCAGCACCCAGGAGAGCCCGGTGGGGCTGAAGCCGAGCGCGTACTGGATGTGGGGGAGAGCGACATTTACGATGGTCGCGTCCAGCACGATCATGAGCTGCGCCCCGGCGATGATGGCTATAGCCAGGGCGGTCGAGACGTGGAACGAGTGGTGGTTGGCTGGGGTGGCTTGCGCCATTCGCTGAACCTTTCCAAGGGCTGTCGCAAAGGACGCAGCCGGTGCGTGACAGGCTGCGTCCTTTGGCAAGACTGTTTCAATTATTGAAGCATTCCGTCCCCGCGGTGTATTCCCGGCGTGGGTGGGGCCTGGATCAGGCTACCTGCTCGGTGACGGGGCGTCCCGAATGTTCCATGAATGCGTCCACCAGAGCAGCGAGGAGCTCGCGGGTTGGGGCGTCAGTAAGGTGGCCGTTTGCGTCGAACTTGCTGGCGGCCTGGGTGACGAACACCTCCGGGCGCGAAAGGACGTCCGACTGGGTGGCGTGTAACACGTCGCGCAGGTGGAGCTGAGCGCGCACGGTACCAAGCAGGCCCTGCGAGGCCCCGATTACCGCCACGGCCTTGTCCACCAGCGGATGGGTACCATAGGGCCGTGAGAGCCAGTCGATGACGTTCTTGGCCAGGGCGGTGTAGGAGTAGTTGTATTCCGGGCTGGCCACTACCAGTCCGTCAGCGGAGCGGACGGTATCACGCAGGAGGCGCGCCTGCTCGGGAAGCTTCTCGCCTTCCAGGTCGGGAGAGTAGAAGGGAAGATTCTCAAGGCCCTGAATGACTTGGAATTCGACGTCCTTCGGGACGAGCTCCCCGAAGGCACGAAGCAGCTTGGTGTTGTAGCTGTTCGAAGCGGTGGATCCCGAGAATCCGACGATCAGGTGTCTTGACATTCTTGCGCCCTCTTCGATGTTCATAGTCCGTTGCGTATGCAACTAAAAATGCGGGCGGGTTATTCCTTGTGCGATGCAACCGTCGGGGGAGTTTTCGTTCAGTGCCCCGCCGCGCCGGCCATGCCCACCTCAGCCGCGCCTCTCAGGCGCGGCGCGCGTGAAGATGTCGAAAGCCGCGGCCATGCCGCGGGCCAGAGTAGCGCCGCGGGCGCGTCCCGCTCCTCGTAGGAGGTCGTTCCAATACAGACCCCAGGCCGATCCGACCACTTCCGGGGCGTAACGCGAGGTGAGGGCCCTGATTCCCGCCTCGGCCAGTCGTGGATGGCCGAGCGCGATACGCTGCAGTGCCGAGGCGGTCTGGGCGAAGGGACGATGCGTCATGCGCAGATGCGCCAGGTAGATCTCGGCCGGCTCCCCGCCGCCCAGCAGGGCGCGAGCCGCTGCCAGGCCGGAGTCCATCGCCGCGTGGATCCCTTCCCCCTGCAGGGGATTGACCAGGCCGGCCGCGTCGCCGACCAGCAGGGCGGTGCCGCGCGCCGCCTTCACACCGAGACCCCCCATCTTCAGCCATCCTCCCAGGCGCCTGGCGGGCTGTGCCTTGGCCGATAACCAGCCCTGACGCTTCAGCAGCTCGAGGTAGTGGGGGAGAGCCTGGGTGGCGAGACTGGCCCGCTTCCGGTCGGCGAAGACTCCCACGCCCACTCCGAAGTTGGCCACGCCTTCCACGTCGGCGAAGATCCACCCGTAGCCGGGGAAGAGGCTGCCCTGGTGCCGGAAGAGGGAGATGACCGGGAGTGGCACCTCCTCCTCCAGATAAGCCCTCACGGCGAAGCCATAGAGCGAGGCGCCCTCCTCGACCATGCCGAGATCCCGGCCCACCTGAGTGGTGGCGCCGTCGGCTCCAACCACCGCTTTGGCCTGGATCCTGTGCCCATTGTCGAGCTTCAGGCTAAAGCCGTCCCCGTCCGACTCCACGTGCGACATCCGTGCCACCACCGCCTCCGCTCCGAAGGAGAGCGCATGCTGGAAGAGGGCGTTGTCGAAATCGCGCCGAGAGACCAGCCAGCCGTGGCCGGGGTAGCTGTCACCCGATGCCGCCGGGAGGCGCAGACGCCCTCCGGACGGCCCCACCAGGAGCATGTCACCGACCACCCGCTTGGGCGCACGAAGATCCACTCCCAGTTCCTTTAGCAGCGCCACCCCACGGGGGCCGATCATGTCGCCGCAGGCCTTGTCCCGAGGGAAGGAGGCCTTGTCGATGAGGGCTACCCGCGCACCGCCGGCGGCCAGCGTTGCAGCCGCGGTGGAGCCGCCGGGGCCGGCCCCTACTACGGCGACGTCGAAGGTCTCTGGAAGGGAGGGCTTGGTCATGGGAAGTCCTTGGTGAGTCTCTAGGAAAAGCTTTGCCGGAGCAGCCGCACGGAGATTTGGCTCACGTTCTTTGCTCCTGCCGAACTGAGGCTACGCACGGCGGCGGGAGCGATGGCCGCGGCCACCTCCCAATAACTGCCGTCGTTGCCGGCTTTGGCGGCATAGAAGGTCGTCACACCCTTGGAGAGGGTCTGCTGGCTGACCCTCCAGCCAAAGTGGGCGAGCACCGCCTTTTCGAAGGCGATCAGGCTAGGGGTGGACAACGGCACCTGAAAGGTCACCGAACGATCGAAAGGCCCGTTGTCGTTGTCGAGGTTCTCCCGCGCCGTCACCACCGCGGAGCGTGGAACGACCGTGGCGGCAAAGATGTTGGAGGGAACCACACCGCTGTGATCGAGCGGAGCGAATGCGGTGGCCACCGTGACATAGGGAAGCGGTATGCGCACCCCGGGGCGGGGCTTGGCGCCGATCGGTATACCCGCCAAAGTCCCGGCGATGAACACCACCAGCCCCACGCCCAGGATCCAGTTGCGCTGCCTGCTGCTCAAGCGGCGGCGCTTAGGGGCGGGTGCCGGGGCACCGTGTGTGTCGGTCTCGAGCGTCACTTGGCTTCAGTGCTTTAGTCGGCCAGGCGCGATAGGCGAATGCATGTTCACGGTGTCTAGCCTATGGCGGGCCACCGCCAAGGGGGAATTGGCCGTGCCCGCCCTGCTTGCCGGAAATGGTCCCTGGCCCGCTAAGTTCTTTTTTGCGCTCGAAGGCGTCTGGCGGCGTGGCCGAGTGGTTTAGGCAAAGGCCTGCAAAGCCTTGTACACCGGTTCGATTCCGGTCGCCGCCTCCAACCAGCCCCGTGGGCGCCCGATGCGCCATGCAACCGAGTTCGTAGCCGGGGGTGCCGCTTGGCGCCCGTTGCGGCGCTGCTCGGGGCCGCGTCCATTGTTCGATCCCGGCTCCGCTCCGTCGGATCGTCGAGCGCCCGTTTGCGCTATGAATCACCGGGCCCGGACGCTTCGAGGATGTGGGCGATGCGTTCCACCACGCCAGGCCATCCTCGCCCCATACCCGCATAGGACACCCGTCCATCGGGGGAGTCGAGGTCGAAGCCGGAGTGCACCAGGTGGAGCCTGGTTCCGGTGCCATCGGGCTCGAGGGTCCAGGAGATGATGGTGTCGAGCGCTCCCTCGGCGAAGGTGTAGCTGATTGACTTACCGGGATCGACCTCCAGGACACGACAGGGTTGGTTTCCCCAAGCGCCCATATCCAGGTTGAAGCGGTGTCCCGGCACGGGCGAGATGTCTCCGGCGGCCCACCAGCGGGCGAGCAGGGATGGATCGGTCAGCGCCCGCCAGACTCTTGCCGGGCTCTGGGGGATCCATTGATCCAGGCTGATAACTTCTTCGCCGGCCATTTGCAAGTCCCCATCTCTATTCGATGCCGCGCCGCATCACTCCGGCATCCAACGCCTTTGTGGCCGGGCCTAGGCCAGATCTCCGGTTGCGAC
>JAJZLQ010000025.1 GCA_021850605.1 Actinomycetes bacterium | reverse complement strand
GGACCCCGACCACCAGGGATTCAGGGCCAAGGTGCACCCCTACGGTCGGATCGAGAAAGGTGCAAAAGCGGGGGGCGAGTTCTAGTGCGTCGGAGATGTTTTCAACTGCCGCATCGATGTCCGATGCATCACCATGACCGATTGCCCACCCCTCGAGGTGGCCGCGGGAAACATGGCCGACGTGGGTGAGCAGTTGGTCGATGGCCGCTTTGCGGCTCCTGGCTTGGCCCAGCGGCACCACCCGACCGCGGATCGCAAGCAATAGCGGGTGGTTCCGCGCCAGATGATGAGAGGGTAGAAGACCGGCGTGCTTGGTTCGTCGCAAGTTCTCGACCTCCTGCACCAAGGCGAAGGTATGGAGGCTTTCCGGCAGCCGCAGCGCGCGCTCGATCAGCACCTGCCTGGGAGATTGGGCGAGCATCTCGGCGTGGATGGCGTCGACCGCGAGGCCGGCACCCACGCTCAGTGAGCCGGTATCCACCAGAACCACCTCGGACTCTGATAGCTCGGCCGCTTGCTTGCCGTGCGCAAGGGTCGCGCTCAGTCGACCTGACACATGCATGGCCATAACCAATCCGGAGTGCTGGTACGCCGCCGCAAGCTCTTGAACGGTCGGTGGCGTGGTGGAGGGGTAATAGCCGCGACGCAGCATGGACCAGAATTCCGCGATGCCGCCGACGAACCCCGCGTCCCCGCCCCAAACCTTTCCCGGCACGATACGCAAGGCCTCCGAGCTCATCAGCGTCGCGGGCAGGTCGACCGCTCCGTCGGTGACAATAAGCACCGGCATCACCTTCTTTTCAAGTTGGGAAACGCGGCTGAAGGATCAGTTGTAACCGTGTCTCAGACCACGAGTACCGGGCAGGGATGGTGGCGTAACAATTCTTCGAGCGACTGGCCGATTCCGCGGTGCATGACCTGCTCTCGGCCGTGACCGCCGACCACCACGATGTCGAAGCCGTGTTCCGCCGCATAGGTGGCCATGGCTTTCCCGGGGTTGTCGGCCAAGAGTACCTCGGTCGAGACTTCGACCTGTTCGGGAGTGGGCACCTGGGCCAAGCCCTGTGACAGGTTTTCTCGCTCCGCTTCGGCGGCACGGAGTGACTCCTCTTCGGTCTCGCTGTGAGCCGATGGCCTTACGATCAGCAGCACGTGGGCTTCGCCTCTCAGGTCCGCCGCCAGCGCGATGGCGGCTCGGAGGGCGTCGTAGGCCGCGTTTGAGCCATCGAAACCTACAAGGATCCTCCGGAATGAGCCGGTATGGGGAGGTTCGCCGGAGGGAGCCGCAATGTCCATGATGCCTCCTGTTAGCGCAGTGCCGCGGTCAGCGCCAGCGCGATCAATAGTGCGATCAACATGTAAGAGACGTAGGCATTGAGCCGACCCGATTGGAGTTTCTTCACAACCCATGTCGCCGCAAGGGCGGCCTCCCGCAAAGGGCGATAAAGGTAGGTCTCGACCGGCTCGACAACGCGAGTGACCGTCTCCAAATGGAGGTGCTCACCCTGCCCGTCGTCCCCTCCTTGGATTGGGAGGGTCAATCGGTTAGTGCCCAGGACGTTTCCAAGGACGTGCCGGAGCGGGTTTGCGAAGCCAAAGGCCGTGTACTCGGCGGCGCCTGAGACACCTGAAGTCGCGGAGTGCCAGGCCGGTACCCGGCGCACCTTCAGGTAACGTCCCCCGGACAGTGCGATCGCACCCGCGAACACCGCCGCGAACGCCACCGGCATTGCGAGCCAAAGCCATGACGGTGAGACGATCGAGAATCCCGGGAAGACGGGTTGCAGGATCCACGGCGACTTCAAAGCCTGAAGAACCGCACCCTGTCTGATTATCGGGTCCAGCCCCTTTGCGATGATGCGGATCTCCCAAGGGCTTAATGCTGCGATGCCAAGGCAGGATAGCGAGAGAAGGGCCATGGCTGCCTTGGCGAAGATGCCCGGCTCACGGGCGGATTCGAGAACCCGGCGGGTCGGACGGCCGAGGATGGTCAACCCCAGAACTCGGATGAAGGCCACGGCTGAGAGCCCGGTCGTCAGCGCAACCAGCGCGCCGGCAGCGGCCAGCCCCAGCCGGATGGCGAGGCCCGAAAGCCGGAACTGCTGCATGAGGGCTTCGAGGACGAACCACTCCGACACGAAGCCGATGGTCGGGGGGAGGCCTGTCAAGGTGAGCGCCCCGATCGCGAAAGTGCCCCCGCTCCATGGCATGCGCCTGCCTACGCCTCGGAGCGACTCGAGGTCGTCCGTGCCCACGGCGGCCTCGATCCCGGCGAGAGAGGAAAAGAGGGCCGTCTTTGCGATTGCATGGGTGACCGCCTGCAGCGTTGCCGCCAGAAGCCCGATCGCCATGAGCAGCTCGGATCCGACGAAGGAACCAGCCAGTGCCACGCCGTAACCCGTGACTATAAGGCCGGCATTCTCGATACTCGAATATGCGATCACCCGACCGAGGCGGGCTTGTACCCCCGCGAAGGTGATGCCGAGCAAGGCGGTGATTCCACCGACGACAAGGACAGCGATCACGAGCCAAATCGGCGGACGTCCCAGCGTGCCCAGGAATCGCCACAATCCATATACGCCGACATTTGCCGCGATTCCGGCCATGGCAGCCCGCGCAGGCCCGGGAGCCGCCGGATAGCCGACGGGTATCCAGACTTGCAGCGGGACCAGGCCGAGCTTGGCCCCGAAGCCAATGATCACCAGCACCCATGCTACATCCTGCACTGTGCCGGATTTGATGAAACCCCAGCTTGCG
>JAJZLQ010000087.1 GCA_021850605.1 Actinomycetes bacterium | reverse complement strand
TGGAGAGCGCAACTTCGGCCCGCGCCGCGAATTCCGACCAAAGACCGGCGGCGGCCGCAACTTCGAGCGCCGTGGTGAAGGCGGAGATCGCCCCTATCGCCCCCGTGAATCCGGTTACCGGGGGCGCGAGGATAGCGCCCGGCGGGAGTCTCGTGGTGGCTTCCGAGGTGACGTTAGAGGCGAGCGCTACGCCGACGGTTTCGAGGGTGAGCGCCCCGAGGAGCGCGGACCCAGGCGCCGACCGTACGTACCCGGCTCGGGTTTTGGTTCGGAGCGAGGTCATCGCGACGGATACGTGCCACGCGCGGGCCAGGGCCGCACTCGCAAGCCACGAGGTTCGGAGTCCGGGAGGGAGGCCCCCCAGGGCGACCGCGGATACGGGCAGGGTGTGCAGCGAAAAGGCTGGGGAGCACTCACCTCCAAAGGAGCGGCGCGGATACGTCCATTTGACGGAGCCCGCAAGTACGTGGGTGGGGACGAGGCGGAGCACCGGCACACGGGCGCCGCGCCCATGGATGAGTGGGTGGCCGACCCGAAGATTGAAGGCGCTGCGACCAAGGCTCCCACACGCCGACGTGACCGGACCGGTTACTCGGTGGAGGCGATACTGCGCGAGGAAGTTCCACGAGGCTTGTCGGCCTACAAGACCGATGCGTTGCGGAAAGAGCTCACCGAGGCGATTCGTGCTTACGAGGCGGATCGCTATCGCGATGCCAAGCGTCATCTGGATGCGGCGACGCGCTTTGCCAATGCCTCGCCGAGCATCACCGAACTGCTCGGGCTTACCCACTACCGGTTGGGCAACTGGTCCGCGGCCATTGGCTTCCTCGAGTCGGCTGCCGAGGCTAGCGGCTCACTCGACCAGGGCCCGGTGATGGCGGACTGCTATCGCGCGCTTGGCAGGCATGACCGTGTCAAGGAGATCTACGAGGAGGTGGGCCGCGTGTCGCCCTCCCCGGAGGTCATGGCCGAGGCTCGCATCGTCTACGCCGGCTCGCTGTCGGATCAGAAGGAGTATGCGGACGCGATAAAGCTGCTTTCCCGCTTCGAGAAGCCGAATCGCACCAAGCCTCGCCTAATCGACTTGCGCCAGTGGTACATGCTCGGCGACCTGTACGAGAAGGTGGGCGAGATTGAGCATGCGCGGCGGCTCTTTGGCCTGGTGGCCAAAGAGGATCCGAGCCTCTACGACGTCGCCGAGCGCCTGGCTGATCTGCGCTAGGGTCTAATCGTCAACGGCGCGGTCTCTGGACGCGCCCCTGCATCGATTCCCCTAAGGAGCATGCGATGGCAAAGAATGTCGAAGCCCTCTTGGGCGACCAGGCCGAATCGTTGTTAAATCATAAATGCCTCGGCATTCCCAAGGAGAGCCTGCATCATCCAGGCCCGGGGGTGGTGGACGAGATATTTGCCTACTCGGATCGCAATCCGCAGGTGATGCGCTCGCTGCAATCGCTCTACGGGCACGGACGACTGGCCAATACCGGCTACCTGTCTATCCTTCCGGTCGACCAGGGTATAGAGCACTCGGGGGCTGCCAGCTTCGCGAAGAATCCGGCCTATTTCGATCCTCAGGAGATCGTCGGGTTGGCGATGGATGCCGGATGCTCGGGTGTGACCACGACACTGGGCGGCCTCGGAATCGTGTCACGCAAGTTTGCGCACAAGATTCCGATGATCGTGAAGCTCAACCACAACGAGCTGCTCACCTATCCCGCTAATGCCGACCAGGTAATGTTCGGTCAAGTACGCCAGGCATGGGACCTGGGTGCGGCGGGAATCGGGGCGACGATCTACTTCGGCTCCGCCGGCGCCACCCGTCAGATCCAGGAGGTGTCAGCCGCCTTTGCCGAGGCGCACCGGATGGGGATGTTCACAATCCTTTGGTGCTACCTCCGCAATCCGGCCTTCAAGACCGCCGAGGCCGACTACCACCTCTCGGCCGACCTGACCGGACAGGCCAACCATCTCGGGGTCACGATCGAAGCGGATGTGATCAAGCAGAAGCTTCCCGAGAACAACGGTGGCTACATCAAGATCGGTTTCGGGCGGACGGATCCGCTGGTATACGAGAGGCTTACCACCGAACACCCCATCGATCTGACCCGTTGGCAGGTCATCAACTGCTATTCGGGCCGGATCGGACTAATCAACTCAGGCGGCGAATCCAAGGGGTCGAGCGACATGGCGGACGCCGTCCGCACCGCGGTGGTGAACAAGCGCGCCGGGGGTTCGGGCCTCATCGTCGGCCGCAAGGCGTTCCAGCGTCCGCGCGAGGAGGGCGTTGCGCTGCTCAACGCGGTTCAAGACGTTTATCTCGACTCCGCAATTGACATTGCCTAGCGGCACAGTGTCTTCGTACTTCGAGTGGACCAGGTGAGCCTTCACCTGGTCCAGCTTCTCTTCCTGGTCGGTGCGGCGATCCTGGCGGGCGCAGTGAATTCCATTGCGGGGGGCGGCTCGCTGATCTCGTTTCCGGCGCTTCTCGCGGTGGGACTGCCACCGGTGGTTGCCAACGTGACCAACTCGGTGGCCTCCTGGCCCGGCTACCTGGGTGGAACGCTCGGTTACAGGCAGCTGCTGGGCCACCAGCGCTCCAAGATTGTTCACACCGGCGTTGCGGCCATCTTCGGCTCACTGCTGGGTACTGCCGTGCTGCTGCTCTCGCCGGCATCGGTGTTCAAGGCAGTGGTGCCTTTCCTGGTGCTGGGCAGCTGCGCCCTGCTGGCATTTCGCGGCCACGTGGCCGCCCTCTTCGCCATGCTGCACCGCAAGGAGGGGTCCGAGGTCGGCCTAATTGCCGCAGTGGGGATCGCTGCGGTTTACGGCTCGTACTTCGGAGCGGGACTGGGGATCATCCTGCTTGCGCTTCTCTCCATCTTCGCTGAGGGCAGCCTGCAGGAGCATAACGCGGTTAAGGTGGCCCTCTCGCTAGTGATCGCCACCGCCGGGGATCTGGTCTTCGTCGTCTTCGCGCACGTGTCATACCTCAGTGTGGTGGTTATGGCGGGGGGATTCCTGATCGGCGGTCTCGCTGGCGCCAAGGTTGCCCGGAAGATGCGGGCCGGCCTGCTACGCGGGCTCGTAATCAGCTACGGCACCATCATCGGCCTGGTACTGCTGTACCAGAACCTTCACGCGAACTGAGGGTCGGCTCAGTTAAGGAGCCTCGCCAAGGATAAGAGAGGCGAGGGGCCGGGGATGCAGGAGTTCCGCCGGCGGCTCCAGTTGACGCCCAAGGCGCGCGGCCGCAACGATCTCCTCCACCGGGAGCACGGGGCAGTTCATGGCCACCGCCTCGGCCGACTTTACCGCGATCTCGAGGCGCCCGGTGTCGCCTGTGTGCTCCACCAATACGCTGTCATTGCCGGCGAAGTAGGTTTCCATCTGCGCGACTGTTTCCGAAGTGCGTTTGCCGACCGGAACCCATGTACTGCGCCCACGGAAGTGGAGCGTCAAGTGAGCTTCCGCGGTAGGCTCCGCCAGAGTTGTCGAGGAATCCACCAAGGCGTCAAAGGCCCGGCCGACGCCGGGGCCGCGGAAGATGCGATGCACCGGGCGCACGAGGTCGGCGAGGTCCTTGGCCTGACATACAAACGCCAGAATTTCCGCTCCCGATGCAACATCCGCATCTGGGAGCCTCGCCCCAAGCAGGGCGGGCTGGACGTCCTCCACCGCCTGGCGGACCATATCTATCGCGGCCGGCTGCACCAGCGCATATAAGCGGTGGGCCACACCTTCTGCGTCATTTATCCGGGCGATAGGGCCGATGCGATAGGGGTTGACCTGATCGATGACATCGGTCTCCACTATTGCCCAGGCGGCCTCGACCTGGGTTGGCATTCCGCCGGCCTCTGCCGCACCCTTGCCGGACGACGGAGGCGGCTCCGGTCCAGAGTGCTGAGGGGCCACCCACTTCGCCGAAGCGGCTGGGCGGCGCCCGCCTTGGGATCCGAGGGCAAGGACCCCGATTGCGCCTACGACCCGTAGCGGGTGGCCGTTTTGGCTCCAGCGCGCCATCTCGTAGAGGTATAGGCCGGTTTCCTCGTCCTCCACCAACGCACCCGGGCCGAAACTCCCGGACCGCAGCTCTTGGATCGTTCCCACCACCTCGGTGTCGACGCGTAAGGCGCGGAAATTTCTTAACGTGTGCATTGCACCCCCAATGTACGGCGGCCTTCCGGTACTACCGGGCATGCTCTGTAGAATTGAACCTTGCATCTATGTGAGGCCGGGGAGGATCTTTGAGCGCGCGTCAAAGCTGGGTAATCGACTTGGACGGGGTCCTGTGGCTGATGGACGACCCTATCGACGGTTCGGTGGAGGCCATAGGCCGGCTGCTGGAGGCGGGCGTGGAGGTGACCTTTGCGACCAATAACGGGTTGCTTACCAGAGCCGAGTACTCGGCCAAGCTCGAACGCATCGGCGTGGACTCGGCTCGCGTGAAGCTGGTCAGTTCCGCGGGTGCCGCGGCGAGCCTGGTGGAGCCGGGGGAGCGCGCCTACGTAATCGGCGGCGCCGGGGTAATCGAAGCCCTTGGCGAGCGTGGCGTGGAAGTGGTGGACAGCTCGGACGTCGACGTGGTGGTGGCGGGCTGGGACCGGGAGATCAGCTATTCCAAGCTGGCGCGGGCCTGCCGCGCGCTTCGCACCAAGGGCGCCCGCTTGGTTGCAACCAATTCCGACCCGATATACCCGACCCCCCACGGTCCGCTGCCCGGCGCGGGTTCGATAATTGCGGCGGTGATAGCCGCAGGAGGGGTAACGCCAACCTGGGCGGGCAAGCCCGAGGCGCCTATGGCCGCCGCGGTTCGGACCCTGGTCGGCGACCCGACCCTCATGGTCGGCGACCGGCTGGAGACGGACGGGGCCTTCGCACGCCAGCTGGGGTGTGATTTCGCCCTGGTGATGTCGGGCGTCACCAAGGACACGCCGGGCGAGGAGGACCGTGTCGCCCACGTATCCGATGACCTGGCTTCGCTGGTGGAGAAGCTGATCGGCTGAGGGGTTAGGACCTGGCGGCATCGAGCTTGCGCATGGCCAGGCCGGCGATCGCCTCCAGGCCGACGCGATGGGCGTTGTTGATGGTCAGCTCGGCCCAATCGTAGGCGGGCGCGACTTCGACGATGTCTACGGCCAGGACTTTAACGTGGCGGGTGATCCGCCGGATTGCCCGGAGCAGGTCTACCGGTGCGATCCCGCCCGGCTCGGGTGTGCCGGTCCCCGGGGCGAAGCCCGGATCCAGAACGTCTATGTCTACCGAGAGATAGATTCCCTTGGGCGAGGCGGTCGCCTCCTCGATGGCATCGTCGATGACCGCGGAAAGCCCTCGCTCGTAAATCTCGTTCATGGTGTGCCAGCGCATCTCCTGCTCCGCCATCCACTCGAACGTCTCGGCGGGTGGCCAGTAGCCGCGCAGTCCGACTTGAACGAAGTGGCGCCCCATCACTGCGCCGGATTCGATAAGCCGGCGCATCGGGGTTCCGTGGCTGGCATAGTTGCCGCCGATCTCCTCAGCGGTGTCCGCGTGGGCGTCAAAGTGGATGATGCCGATCTCTCCCCATCCGACTGCGTCGGCTACTGCGCTCGCCGAAGGCCAGGTGATCGAGTGATCACCCCCTATGACCAGCGGGATGATTCCTCGCCGCGCGACTTCACCGACCCGGTCCCGAATGGCCTTGGCGGAGGGCTCCCACATCCCGTGGGTGCAGATGGCATCCCCGAAATCGACCACCTCGAGCTCGTCGAAGATCTCGATCCCGTAGTCCATGTGGTAGGTGCCCGGCCCGTAGGCCAGTGCCCGGAGCGCCCGCGGAGCGAAGCGCGCCCCCGGACGGTTGGTGGTGGAGTCGTCCCATGGCGCGCCGACCACCGCCACATCGGGCTGCCATTCGTCCAGCTGCTCCGGCTCGGTGAGCAGGGGTCGCTGGGCAAAGGTGGCCATACCTTGATAGGAGGCCGTGTCAAGCTGGGATTGCATGCCCGGTGGAATCTGTCGCTTTGGCATCGCGTGCTCTTCCTGAAGCGGTATACGAACAGCTGAGCCTATCGTGGCCGGTGCGGCCGGGCAAAGGGGTCTCGGGCTCGCGGAGTGGTGGCACATGTGCAAAGATGAGGGGCGAGGTCGCGCTCCGCGGCCCGGGTGCTTACTCTTTGTTCCTCGCTTCTTCAATCGGAGGTCACCGCCCCATGCAGGCACGCCAGATTACACTCGCTTCGAGGCCCGTGGGAATGCCCACCGCTGAGACGTTTGGTTCGCGAGTTGTGGAGGTTGCCCCGCCGGCCGATGGAGAGGTGCTGGTTCGCTGGCGCTTCCTGTCGGTGGATCCGTACATGCGCGGGCGCATGAACGCCGCCCGCAGCTACGTCCCCCCTTTCGAAGTCGGTGAACCCCTGATCGGTTCGGCGGTAGGGGAGGTGCTCGAGTCCGAGTCGCCGTCAGTGGCGGTGGGCGACCTTGTGCTTTCCATGGCCAGCTGGTCCGACTACGAGGTTAAGCCGGCGCACTCGCTACGTCGCCTCGATCCGGTAGAAGGCGTTTCGCCCAGTGCCTACCTCGGGGTGCTCGGGATGCCGGGCTTTACCGCCTACATCGGCATAACCCGTTTCGCAGAACCGAAGTCGGGCGAGATCCTTTTCGTCTCCGGAGCCGCGGGTGCCGTTGGCTCCACCGTTGGGCAGATCGCCAAGATAATGGGCCTGAGGGTTATTGGAAGCGCCGGTGGTGCGGCCAAGGCTACACGGCTGGGTGAGCTCGGCTTCGACATCGGGATCGACTACCGCGCGGGCGACATCGTTCACCTACTCGCCGAGGCGGCTCCCGACGGCATTGACGTCTACTTCGATAACGTTGGTGGCAGCCATCTCGTCGCGGCGCTGGAGGCGTCGCGTGACTATGCACGCTTTGTCATGTGTGGCTCGATCTCCGGATATAACGCAAGCGCCCGCGAACCCGGTCCCTGGAACCTATTCCGCGTCGTGCAACGGCGGCTCACCTTGCGGGGCTTCATCGTCAGCGATCATGGTGCGGCCCTCGGGGAGTTCGCCGAGAAAATGACCGGCTGGATAAAGGCAGGGCAGGTCAAGTATGACGAGACGGTGGTCAAGGGTCTCGAAAACGCCCCCGAGGCTTTCCTGGGCCTGTTCTCGGGCGCGAACCTGGGCAAGATGGTCGTCGAACTCTGAGGCACGCGCTTTCTAAGAACACTCTAATTTTCATTTAATACTCTGTTCCCCAGGGTCATGAAGGCTCATACACGGGTCAGCTGATCGGGTTTGCGGTGCTTTGCCGACGCGCCCGCGGAAGCCAGCAGAGGTTGCGTGGCTCCGGTGCAGGCATGCAGGAGAGGCGCGCATGAGGGACTCCAAGTCGCTCTCTGCCACCTTGGGCAGGGTCATGGGCATAGGTGTGCCGATGGTGGTGGGCGGGGTTATCGCGGCCGCCTACCTGCAACTCGGCGTTCCCCGCTCACCCGGTGTAGCCATTCCCAAGGCGGTAGAGGTGGTTGTGCCCGCTTCCTCGGTACCGAGTACGCCGGGGTCCGGTGCCACGACTACTACCGAGGACGGTGGCTCCTCCGATGCGGGAAAGTTGATCGTGGTTTCGCCGACGAATCCGGTGCTCGCGTACGAGTCTGGCTCGTCGTCGCCGGTCGAGATAAATCCCGAGGCCAGCCCGGAGGGCGGCGACAAGAGTTCCTCCGGCTCCGAGGCCAAAACCACCACGACCAGCCCTGCCACAACCGCCACGACCATGGCCACTACCACCACGGCCGAGTCGACGAATTCGAATCAGCCTTCCGGCGATGGTGGCTCGGGTACCACAAGCACCGCCAAGTCGTCCGACTCGTCGGGCGGCGACAATTGAGGGCCCCGCCAGGTGGCGCGGAGGCGCCACTCGAGGTGACGGCCCTCGGCCCGGAACCCCCGGCCCCGGAGAGTGCCGAGGGACTTGCCCCGCAAGCACGGGGTAGGCGGCGCCGAGGGCCGGTGCGACGGATGGGGCGATGGAAGATCGGAACGGTGCCTCGGCTGATAGCGGGCCTATCCATCGTCACGGCTGCCGTTTTCGGCCTAGTAGCGGTACAGGTGGCCCAGACCTTCAAGTCGCACGCCACGGCAATCACCCGAGGAATACTCGTGGATGATCTCGGTGAATACAGCCGCGCATTGGAAGCCAGCCCCGGCTCGTCGATCTTCGGGACCACCTCCAGATATCTAGCCAGCCACCAGGTCGATGCCTCTCGGGCGATCATGGTCGGGATATCCGGAGGCGCCACGCTTGGCTCCCGTGGCTCTCAGCAGCTACTGCAATCCAGCCAGGTCAAGGCATGGCTTGCGCACGCCCCGGCCGTCACGACAATTCAAGGCCTGCCTGCGGGGCACAAGCAGTACCTCGTCCTTGCATCGCCGATCAGGCAGGGCGCAAAGGTGGTCGGGGTCTTCATCGTGGCGGCCGATGAGACCAGCCTGCTTGCCGAGAGTCGGCAGGTGATGCTGCTTGCCATAGCCGAGGCCGCGATCGCGGTTGCCTTCACCGTGGGTAGCGGGTATCTGCTTTTGCGGCGGGTGCTCGGTATGGTCGGCGGGATAACCCGGACGGCGGCCGGGATCGCCGAAGGTGATTTGAGCAGGCGTCTCGATTACAGCGGTCCCGCCGACGAGATGGGCACCATGGCCAAAACCTTCGACCAGATGATCGATCGGCTGGATGCGACCATGGAGGAGCAGCGCCGGCTGTTGTCGGACGTTTCCCATCAGCTCAAGACGCCATTGACCATAGTGCGCGGGAATCTGGAGCTGATCGAGAGGTTGGGTGAGCCGCTGAGCCCCGAGAACCAGGAGGGCCTCCAGTACGCTCTGGATGAGATCGCCTATATGAGCCGCCTGATCGACCAGCTCCTCATGCTGGGCAGGACCATGGAGCGTGACTTCCTGCAGCCCGAGCCTGTGGACCTGCGCGCCTTCATGGCCGACGTCTTTGCCGCCGCTTCGGTGATGGCGCCACGTGCATGGCGCTACGTCGAACCTCCTGATCTGGTCTTGCTTATCGACGCGCCCAAGTTGCGTGGAGCAATCCTCAATCTGGTCGAGAATGCGGTCAAGGCCACCGGTGAAGGTGACGAGATTGAGGTTGCGGCGCGTGCCGACCCACACCTGCTAACGATTTCGGTCGCTGATTCCGGTCCTGGCGTACCCCCTGGAATGGAGGCGGCTATCTTCAGGCGCTTCGAGCGGGGATCGCGGACCTATGCCAAGGGAGCGGGGCTTGGGTTGTCCATCGTCGACGCGGTGGCAAGGGCGCACTCCGGGGCGGCCCTCGTCGGCCGCTCGCACCTCGGAGGGGCCGAGTTTTCCGTGGTTCTCCCGCTCAGCCTGGCGAACGGCTACGGCCAGGCGGATAGCCGGGTTTGAAGGTCGGATGGCCCTGGTTGGGCGGTCCTGAGCTGATCAAGGAGCAGAGATGAACATCGTCATAGTGGAGGATGATCCACAGATCGCCAGCTTCCTTTCGCGCGGACTTCGCGCGGAGGGCTACGCCACCAGCATCATCTCCGACGGCGAGTCGGCCGCGCGCGCCGTTCCCACCATGGCCGACGACATCGACCTGGTCCTGCTGGACCTTGGCCTACCGCTCCGCGACGGCAAATCCGTGCTTTCCCAGTGGAGGGCGGAAAAGTTCGTCAAGCCGGTCATAATCCTCACCGCGCGCGACGAGGTGGCGGAGAAGGTGAAGGGTCTGAATGCCGGCGCCACCGACTACGTCACCAAGCCATTCTCTTTCGATGAGCTCCTGGCGCGGATTCGTGCGGCGCTGCGTACCTACGATTCAGCTTCGCTCACCACGCTCGAGGTTGCCGACGTAACCTTCGACATGCTCTCTAAGGTCGCTTTCCGCGGCGGCAAGCGAATCGAGCTGGCTCAGCGAGAGTGGTCCCTGCTGGAGCTATTCATGCGCAATCCGCACCAGGTGCTTTCCCGGATCCAGATTTTGAACCACGTGTGGGACTACTCATTTGATCCCGGATCGAACATCGTCGATGTCTACGTTGGCTACCTGCGCAAGAAGATAAACATCAGCGGGCACGAGCCTTTGATCCAGACCGTGCGAGGGGCAGGCTACCGCTTCATACCCCCATCGTCGAAGTTCAGCTGAGGTGCTCTTGGTCCTCCATAGCGGCGCGGATGGACGACGACACCTCGGCCTGGCGGGCGCCATCGATCTCGGTCGCCACACGCTCGTCATCAGCCATTAGCGCATCGAGGTCGGTATCTGCGAAGCCGAGCACGCCCATTTTCTCGAAGGCGGAGCGCATGGTCTCGCCAAACAGGCCGATGTCCCGTAAGACCGGAACGATGCGGGTGAAGAGCAGGTTCCGGAAGGCCTGTTGCGCCTCCGAGCGCTCCACCCATTCCAGGCACTCGTCGGTGCCTAGACCCAAGGTGTCCCACACCTCGTGCGCCAGGAAGCGGCTGCGCATCAGGTTGCAGGCCTCAGCGCAGAACTCCTCACGCTCCTTCCGCTCGTGCTCAGAGAGCTGCGGATAGTAGTCGCGTAGTGCGTTCCGCCCGAAGGCCACATGTCTTGCCTCGTCCTGCATCACGTAGGCGGTAAGCTCCCGGGCCAGCTGGTTGCCGGTGAGATTGCGGATCATTCCAAAGGCCGCCAGCGCCAAGCCCTCGATCAGCACCTGCATACCCAGATAGGTCATGTCCCAGCGCGAGTCGCTGAGCACCTGGTCCAAGATGCTGCGCAGGTTCGGATTTATGGGATAGGCAAGCTCCAGCTTGTTCAAGAAGGTGGAGTACACTTCGACATGGCGTGCCTCGTCCATCACCTGGGTGGCCGCATAGAACTTGGAGTCCATGTCCGGGACGTTCTGCACTATTTTCGCGGCGCAGATCAGCGCACCTTGCTCCCCGTGCAGGAACTGGGAGAATTGCCAGGATGCGAGGTGCAGCTTCAACTCGCCGCGCGCGGCTGTGTCCATGCGCTCCCATACCTGCGAGCCGTAGATCGGTACGTAATAGTCCTCGCTGCCCAGCGGGTTCTCCAGATCTACTCGGTGCTGCCAGTCGATGCGTACCTTGGCATCCCATTGGCGGCGCTTGCCCTTGTCGTACAGGGAAAGCAGCTTCTCCCGGCCCGAGTCGTAGTCCCAGCTGAACTGCACGGCACCGGTGTTGTCCTGGGTCTTCCAGCCGGTCAGCTCCACTGGAACGGCATATCGCTTAACGCCCATTGCATCCCCCTTGGGCAAAAGATAGCACAGGGCCTGCTATTCGCTAATGCCCCTCCCGTGCCGGTCAGCTCTCACTGGATGCGTTCAGGCAGATGTGATCCAGATCCGTGAACGTGCGGCCCGGGTGGGCTACCCGTGCCAGGATCAGGGATAGGAAGATTCCGAATAGTTGGGCCGAGCGGGGCCCCAAGATGGTCGGATCGCGTGGAGGCGATGGCCAGGCCGGCTATGGCGCCACCCGGCTTGGACTGGACCAGCGGGGGAGACCTCCTCGAGTCGGTACGGGACCTGCGGTCCGTTAGTGGCGCCGACGAACGCGACCTTTGCCCGCGGGTTGGTTCGACTGCATCCGCCTGTCCCCCTCCCTGTGGTTCCCCGCACCACCAGGCTCTGTGCCTTGGCTAGGGCACGGGTTCGAGCGGATTGACCCGCGTTGGAAAGTCCGATCCTCGGCACGTACATGGACCGTTTAGTTGGGGCGTGGCGGCACCCCAGTCCGAAGTTCCGCTTGGATGTTCCACCCTCGACGCCGGTCATCGGCGATTAGCTCGGTGCGCTCGAAGTATGCGTAGTAACGGCATGGTCACGTAAGAACTCGCGTGCGAGTTTGGCGTTGGCAAGAAAGGCTGGGCGGAACTCCTCGGGTAGGTGACGCGGGCCTCCCTGAGGCGCGGTCCGGCAGGTGGTGCTGGAACCAGGATCTGGTGACCTCGGAGCCCAGCCCGATTGCGCGCCGGTGGATGCTCACGGTCGAAGCGGGCGAGGTGGTTGTGTTCCGCCGTGCCAAACACCCCGTTCCGCGGCCTCGGCCAGCCTTATCGCCTCTCGTTGGGAATGCACGCCGAGTTTCACCAGTATCCAGTGGATGTGGCTGCGTACCGTGTGGATAGAGAGGTAGGTCTCGCGCGCGATCTGTTCGGCGTCCAGTCCGATTCTCAGTTTTGCCAGCACCGCCCCCTCAGCGGCGGTGAGGTGTGAGAGGCTCTGACGCAGCTTTGTGACCTGGGCCAGATGCGCCTGCAGTTCACGCAACATCAGATCTCGTTCGGCAGCCGAGACGGCGCACTCGCCCGCAGCAATGCTATCGATCATTTCCATCAGCTCGTGGAAGGGTCTTGTCTTGTTGAAGATGGCTGCTGCGCCGTCAGCCAGGCAGCGGGCCAGACGGATTCGGTCGGATACGCCGGTCAGGACGACTACCTGGTATCCGACCTGCATAAGCGGCGACACCAGGTCTGCACCATCGAGGTCCGCACTCAGGTTGAGGTCGAGAAGTGCAAAGTGGCTCAAGGCGGGTCGATTCGCGACGAACGCGCCGGCTTCGGCAAGCACGCCCGCGGCACTCAGCGGCCTCTGGACCGCGACGCCCACTTCGACCGACTGGGCGTGTAATAAGCTGGCAAGGCTGCTGGTAACCAGGTCATGGTTGTCAATGAGTAGGGCAAAAATCTCCTGCCGTTTCAGTCCCCCTGCCTGGCTTGCGACGAGCATGGTCAGGTCCGCCTTCAGGCCTGGAGTTCGCAGGCTTGCCGAGGAGTCATAGCCGGCGGAGGACAGGTGTAAGGCGCGGGAGCGGCGACAAGATGCATCTCGAAGCGGGCTCCTCCTCCTGGTGCGGTCCCGGTGATCAACTCTCCCCCTTGATTGTCCAGGAGGGCCCGGGCGATAGCCAAGCCCAGACCGTGGCCGGCGGGCTGGGTGTGAGGGCTACTCCGTCCTGGATTCATGCCTATCGGTGCGCGCTGATGTCCGGTGCCAGGACCATTGTCGCAAATCCGGACGACAACCTCGGACCCGGATGTTTCCACCTCCACCAACGCAGCACAGCCTGGGGCATGGACGCGTGCGTTGTCCAACAGAACCCTCAGCGCCCGTGCAGTCGCCGCCTGGTTCCCGCGGGCGAGGATCTCGTCCCCTCCGACGATCAGCTTCACGTCAAGTCCAAGCGCACGTGCGCTCGATACCTCGACACTTGCGGTCTCGACCGCGTCGAAGTCCCCTTCGTTTGTCTCGTCGGCCAGGACCACGCCAGCCAGCGCCTCAGCACCTCGATGCACGAGCCTTACCGCCTCACGGGCCTTCGCCTCATCCTTGAAGCACTTCTCACTGGCACGGAGGAGTTCAACGCCCGCCTCGACGACAAGCAGTACCGATCTGAGCTCGTGATTGGAGTTGCGCAGCCTGGCCTTCTCCTCCTCTAGCTCGCGCTCGAGCTTGGTGGCCGCCCAATCGGCCTCGTGAGCCGCTTTGTCACGCTCGGTGGCGCGCCGGCGGAATTCGAGCGCCAGGCCGATGCAGAGACTGGCCAGGGCGATAAAGCGCAGCAGTGATGCCGCAAGGGGGCCGCTGGCGAGCGGGGGCCCGATCGCGGCTCCGGCGACTCCTGCCTGGGCCAGCCCAAGCAGCGAGACTGAGATGTAGGCGTCCACCTGCTCGCGCTTTATCCACCAGGCACTTGCGTAGCCGGCCGCACCGGCCACACAAACGCACGCCGCCACCACTCCTGCTGCGGTCGCGCTCAGGAGCCCACCCTTGAAGAACAGTTCGATCAGGACGATGACTCCGACAGCTTCACCAGCAAGGGTCGCCACCTGCCAACTGCGCAATCGTGAGGCGTTACGGTGGCTAAGAAGTATCCAGAGGGACGGCAGGCCCATGAGCGAAACCCCGGTCGCCAGGCAGGCGAAGGACACGAGGGACATGCCTGGACGTCCGGTGATCCCCCGGGCAAAGCTTTGTACGAGGTACCAGGCCTGAAACGAGCCAAGCAGGAGCAAGCCGATTCCGGCAACGAGCCAACGGGGCGATTCGGCCTCGCTCTGCCATAGAACAAGGCATCCCGTGGTCGCGGCAAAGGCCAGCGCGAGCGTGGCGAGAGCGACAAACTGTGCGATCTGGCCGCTCTGCGTGTCGCCGAGCGCCGGAAGCCGTACCAGCAGGAACCAGATCGCCAGTGCCGGGAGCACGCCGGTGGCGACGGCCCCCCAAATCCCCCGTCGTGCGCGCCGCCTTGAACGGACCCTGCTGTAACCCCAAAGGCGCCCGCTCCTGGCGCGTCGAAGCGTGCCATTGATCGTCGCAATACCGTCCACTCCCCTCACCTCGTTTCGGGCGGCTAAGCCGTCCCTGGAGCCGCTTTTCACCTCACAGCAAAATTCCTGGCCGCCCCCTGGAGGTGAAGCGCGGATGGTCTTACCAGGCTCGGCCCGCTTTCCAGCGCGACTTGCCAGTGCAAGTGTCCCAACTGGCCGGGCCCGGTACTGTCTGGGAACTTTCCACGGATTCCGGGGGACAGGTGCACGCAGGGTCATGAACGTGTCAGCCAACTTCCGGACTGGTTGTCGTGGCCGTAGGGCTCACGGCTGGTGCGTTCTGCGGGAGGTTGATCCCAGCCTTGGATCTGCGGGCGCGCGCTGCCATGACGGTGGCGAAATGGGCCGTGTACCTGTAGCCCACGAGTCCGTCGAGAACCAGGTAAGAGGTGGAGTCTCCCATGTCCAGCTGCAGGATCGGCACCTCAAGCCGCTTGGCTAGCCCGGCCAACGCCGGCATCGAATCGACTTCTACCACCCTGAAGTCACCACCGGGCCATCGCTCTATCTTGATCAGGCTTCCCTGATGTTTCCAGGCGATCTGGAGTCGCACGTCGTGTCGAAGCTTCCCCCTCAGGCGCGATGTGAGCAGTGCGGCGATCGCCGTTAGCACAGTGAAGCCCGCTAAACCGATATCGCGGGCGGAGGAGACAGGCAGCATGACCGGCCCCACTCCGATCCTGGACTGGACTGGCGTGGTTGAGAGAACCTCCTGCGCTGCGCTTTGAACGAACCACGCCGGCGACACACCGGTGGCGCTTACCGTACCGCCAGCCTGGGCGGGGACGATCGAAGTGGCGCTTGCCTGGAAGGCATAGGGGGAGCCAAAGTGCAGCTTGAGGGGCTGGCCACCCGCCATGCCTTTCAGCTGCACCTGCGGTTCGACCGCGAGAGCGTAGAGCCCTGGCCCAAGCGCAGCATCGAGCTCGCCGATTCGCTCCTTATATGCGGCCAATGGCAGCTCGATCTGGATGGCGGCGCGGGGGACGTTGAAGTGCTGTGGCCCCACGCGGGCGATGATGCGGCGGATGCCCTGGTCCTCGACAGCCAGCACCAGACTGATGGTGCCGGCAAGATCCTTGGTGCTTCCTCCGGCAAGCTGGTAGCGATAGTCAAAGCGGACCGCGCTGAGCTGGGAGATGAAAAGCGGCATGCCGCTCGCCGCTCCTCCGGTTCCGTAAATCGAGTTCGAATCCGGAATGCCGGCATAGGAAAGCACGCCCCGGCTGGTGTAGGTAGTTGGGCGCCCGGCCAAGCTGTCCACCGGCCGCAACAGCGCGGCGCCACCCAGTAACCCGAAGGCGAGAACTCCGATCATGCACAGGCCCGCAACCGTGGCGAGCGTACGCAACCCGTGCAGTTGGCCGGCGGCGTCAATTCCCATAGCCGTACCTCCTCAGACGTGTGCGGCGCAGCTTTCGCTTGGGCCAGAACACATACATTCCTGAGGTGCCCAGAATCGTAGCGCCGACCGCTGGTGCGCGCCAGAATTTCACGACTTTTCCGAACTGACCTAAGTCAAGCCAAAGCTGGCCGACGATCTCGGAGGCGATGGGACGGGAGGGGTCGACAAAGGCGTTGTTCTCGCCTTTGAAGATGTACCTGCCTGCCACCTTGCCGATTATTTGGTGGAAGATCGGGGCCTTGAGTTGGGGGGTTATGTAGGCGGCGATGGCTCCCACCGGGTATGTGGCATTCTTTCTGACTACCACCAGGTCGCCGGTTCTGAAGGCAGGAAGCATGCTTGTTCCCGATAGGAATATGTAGGTGTCCTGACCGCCAATGGCGGTGGGCGCAAAGCCCCACCAGCCCAGCGCCGCGATAGCGGTGGCGAGGATAAGTCGCCGTATGGCTCGAAAGGGGTTCATCTCATCTCCGGCTTCGAGAAACACCGGTGCGGCAAGTACCTGCTAAGCGGGTACTTGCCGCCCTCAACGAGGACACGGTCAGCGTGTAGCGGTGAGGATTACTGGTTGACCTCGATCTGCAGGCTGTCGATCCACCCTTGGTTTGCCGGACCGGGGCCGTTCACGGGAACGGCGGGGTTTAGCGTGCAGGTGAAATCGGTGGTGTAAGAGTTCGGGTAAGCCGAAATCGCGCATCCAGTCCACGCAAATGGTGGCCCGGCGGGTGGCGGATCCAGCCGGACGAAGCCCTGCTGCGCCTGCAGTTCGCCGTTCCACGTCGTGGTCGCGCGAAAGCTGACCGAAACCACGCTCAAGTGACTCGGCGGCGGCGGGACGTCGACCAGCGGCATTGGCGGGACAGCCACGTTGTAGTGGATGTTGCTGATTGCGTACCCGTCGACCACCTGATTGGAGACGCCCTCACCGGATACGGGCTGCGAGTTGGTCGCCAGGAAAGCGGTTCCACCCCCAGCCAGCAAGGCGCCGGCGACGAGCGGTGTTAGAAGCCGTCTGCGAAAGATCATTGTTCCCTCCTTGTCCGGAGCCCGCCCTGGCTACTTAGAACCAGTTGGACAAGCTCATCGGAGAGGCGCCGGAACCAGCGGATTCCTGGTGGAGCCCACGGAGGAGACCGACCCTCCCCGCGAATTGCGGTGACGCCGCACTTCGGGGAAAAAGATAAGGAATTGCCGCCGAAGCGGCATCCACAACTTTGATGGTTCTTGGTGGCTGCCCTCGGATCCCTCGTCCTGCTGGCACTGACTGATTCGCGGTCGGTGGATTGAAGGAGCGAGGTGCCGTCGTAGCCGTGGGGTGGCCTGGAGGAACTGGAGCTGGCTAATGAAGCAGAGGCGCGCGCGGACTCGTCGGCCGGAGATGTGTTCCGAGTCTTTTGGAAGCATTCCCCGCCGTGAGCGGCGGCCGCGGTACTGAGGTGACCATTTGTTGTGAGATCAAGTCATACCGGCCGCAGAGGAGCCCCGGTGGCCAGGGCAAGAATTGGCTCATTTGGACCGGGATGTGGCCTGCAGGGGGGTTTCGCGGGTGACGATCGCGGACTCGTCGTCTCCGGTCGCGAGCCGCGTGGTCAGGTAGGTGTCCATGAGCCTCCCCCTCACGTCACGGTTGATCATGGTCGAGCGCAAGCTCACATGCTTGGAGAGCAAGTCGTCGTTGCCGAGTGGGCTTTCAGATCGGCTTCTTGTGGTCAGTAGGTGCGTACCATGGTGCCTTTTTGGCAGCCCTCGGCTTGGTCGTCCACGGAAAGTGGCTTCTCCCGACCCGGGCCATGATCCAAACTGAACTTCACCTCCCGGGCGTTGCGCGGTGAAGTTCGGGCTTTCCGGCCGACCTGGTTCAGCCGAGCGGAAAATGTCCAATGCCCATCGCGTGCCCTCTGTAGGCAAGAGGTGGCACCCCGCTGCAGGTTT
>JAJZLQ010000062.1 GCA_021850605.1 Actinomycetes bacterium | reverse complement strand
GCCGCAGGCGAGCCGCTCGGCTTCGCTCAGGAAGAGATCGTCAGGTCAGGGCACGCCATCGAATGCCGCATCAACGCCGAGAACCCTAATCAAGGCAAGTTCCTGCCCTCGCCGGGCCGCATCACCAAGTTCATCGCCCCGAATGGCTTCGGAACCCGCCTGGATGCCGGCTATCTCGAGGGCGACACCGTCTCGCAGTACTACGACAACCTCATCGCCAAGTTGGTCGTGTGGGGGAAGGACAGGGAAACGGCGAGAAGGCGGATGCTCCGCGCTCTATACGAGACCAAGATCGAAGGCGTCGCGACCACCATCCCGGCACATGTCCACATCCTTTCACACCCAGACTTTGCCGCGGCACGACACTCCACCAAGTGGGTGGAGGACGTCGCAGGTCTTGGGGACCTGAAGGTCGACCCGCCGACGCCGGCCGGGGAAAACGAGGGCCCGACCGTCGCGCGCACAGTCCAGGCCGAGGTGAACGGCAAGCGCTTCGACGTGAAGCTCTACCTGCCCGAAGGTTTCGGGGAGGGCGTAGGCGCGCCAAACGGGGCCAAGGTAGCTCCCTCCCGGCGCCCGGGGTCCAGCAAGAGCCGGTCACACGCTCACGGCACCGTCTCGGGAGGCTCGGGGCGAATTGCCGTTCCCATGCAGGGCACCATCGTAAAACTACTGGTGGCCAAAGGGGACAAGGTGGAAGCCGGCCAGACCGTCTGCGTCCTGGAGGCCATGAAGATGGAGAACGCCATCGTCGCCGACAAGTCCGGAGAGGTGACCGAGATAAAGGTGAAGGCCGGGGACACTGTCGGGACCGGGGACGTGGTGGTCGTAATCTCCTAGCAGGGCTTACGGCTACCGGCACGCGCCGATCTTCCTCGGTTCGGACACTGCTTTCCGGCATCGGCGCATGCTGATCCCGCCCAAGATCCGGCGTAGCCCACCAGCGCCCAAGCGGGACCTTGGGCGGCGCCACCTCTAGGGGCGCTTGAAGCCTGCGCCGCCCAAATTCACCACGGTGTGCCCCTCGCTCTTACCCGGCCGACTCACCGCAGCCCAAGCCGCGGCGGCGGTAGGCTCCACCCACAGGCCTGCTGCCGCCAACCAGTGGCGAGCCTCCCGAACCTCCGCATCTGAAACCACCACCACCTCTCCCCCGCTGGCGGCGATGGCGTCGCGGATTGCACGCGCACGTACCGGCTTCGCGATTGCGATGCCATCCGTATACAGGCTGTGACCAAACGGCCTGGCGGGACGGCCGGCCAACGGGGCACAGTTCTCGGATTGGACGGCGACCAAGCGAGGCATTCGGGTCACCAGTCCCGAGTCGACAAGATGAGCAAAGCCCGCATACACACCGAGCATGAGGCTCCCATTGCCCACGGGCATGACCGCCGTTTCGGGAGCGGCTCCAAGCTGTTCGAAGATCTCGAAAGCCCAGCTCCGCGTGCCCTCCAAAAAGAACGGATTGTAGGCGTGGCTCGCGTAGTAGCGGCCCTCGTGCCGCGACAAGTCCATCGCCAACTGGCTCGCCCTCTCGCGTGGCCCTCGTGCCAACATTACGGCCGCACCGTAGGCCCTGATCTGGGCAAGCTTCGCCTCCGGAGCTCCCTCGGGCACCACGACGGTCGCCCTCAGGCCCGCACGAGCGGCGTGGGCCGCCAAGGCGGCGGCGGCATTGCCGGAGCTATCCACCACCACCTCTACGGCACCCAATTCGAGCGCGGCCGCGGCAACCGCGGCTGCGCCGCGATCCTTGAACGAGCCAGTCGGTGAAATGAAGTCGCACTTGACGTGGAGACCGCCCCCCATGGCAACCAGGGGCGTCATTCCGGCTCCGAGATAGGTGCGCTCCAGCGACCATTCAGCAAGGGCAATTGCTTCCCGGTAACGCGACAGGCCAGGACCGCGTCCTTCCAAAGAGCGTGGTAGCGGGCGCCGCTCCGCCACGAGGTCCAGTGGCGATCCACATTCGCAGGAGACCCGGGAAAGCGAAAGTTCGTACTCGGTTGCGCAGGCAGGGCATCGCAAACTGCGGCTCGGCGAGGGTGAATTGGGCATCGAGGTGAGACTCTACCTCCGATGGCCAACTGCGCCCAAGGGAAGTGCTCCGCGCCGTTCTAGGATGCAAGAGTTGCCCGGATAGACGAGGTGAACAATGCCCACCGACCCCAACACGCGCCTGGAGACAACGCTGGCTTCAGTGTCGCCCGAACTGCTCCGAATCTCGCACTCGATCCACGCTGAACCGGAGCTCGCCTTCGCCGAGTACAAAGCAAGTGAGCTTGCTTCCGACTTCCTTGCCGCGCACGGCTTCTCCGTTAAGCGTGGAGTGGCCGGAATGGAGACCGCCTTTTCGGCAACCACCGGTGCCGGCGATCTCCACATTGCAATCTGCGCCGAATACGACGCGTTACCCGACGTCGGCCACGCCTGCGGGCACAATATCATCGCCTCGGCAGCGCTGGGGGCAGGCGCCTTGCTGGCACCGCTGGCATCGGAGCTGGGAGTCAGGGTCACCGTGCTGGGGACTCCCGCAGAAGAAGGCGGCGGGGGCAAGATTCTTATGATCGAGGACGGCGTCTTCGAGGATGTGGACGCGGCGATGATGGTGCACCCGGCTCCTGCGGAGTTCGACCGCATGGCCACCATCGCTGCCCAGCACATCGACGTCACCTACACGGGCAAAGAGGCACACGCCTCCGCCTTCCCGCATCTGGGCATCAATGCCATGGACTCAATGACGGTGGCACAGGTCGCCATCGGTCTGCTCAGGCAGACTCTGCTACCGGATGAGAGGGTGCACGGCATCGTCACCCACGGCGGAGACGCACCAAACATCATCCCGGCCAAGGTGACGGCGCGCTATATCGCCCGTGCCGACACCCTTGCACGCCTGGAGAAGCTGATCCCACGAGTCCGTGCCTGCTTCGAAGCCGGGGCCGTGGCCACCGGGGCGAGCCTGGAATTCACTCTCCCCTTCCCTCCCTACTCGGAACTGATCACCGACGAGGTCATGGCCGAGCGTTGGCGCGCGATCGCAGCGTCACGCGGCCGCGAAATGATCGCTGCGGACGAGGCTCACTTGCTGCGAGCCTCCACCGACATGGGCAACGTGTCTATGTCGGTTCCCTCGATTCATCCGCTCTTATCCATCGACTCCTGGCCCGCCGTCAATCACCAGCCCGAGTTCACCGCGGCTTGCGTCACTGAAGCAGCTGACCGCGCGGTGCTGGATGGGGCATACGCCATGGCCGCCCTCGTGGTCGAGATGGCGACGGAAAGTGCGCTCCGCTCCAGGTATGCGAATGGAGCCGCCCGCAAGGAGCTGAGGCAGAAGGTCGCCGGAGGGGCGAGCAACACCTGACGCCGGAAGGACCGGGCCCTACTCGGCCGCCTCGGCCAGGGCTTCGGCCAACGCCGGGTGCACAAGCACCGATTCGGCGATGTCGTCGACCTTCAGGTGGGCGGTGACCGCCACGGCGATGACCGATATCAGCTCGGCCGCGTTGTGGCCAACGATCGAGCCTCCAAGGACCACCCCGGTGGCGGGGTCGGAAATTATCTTCACGAACCCTCTCGCGTCCCCGTCGATCAGCGCGCGGGCGTTGGCCGCGAAAGGGACCTTGGTCACCCTTATCTTGCGGCCGGTGGCGAAGGCCTCCGCCTCGGCCAGGCCCACATCAGCGATCTCCGGCTCCGTGAAAATCGCGGAGGCGGCCTTCTCGTAATCGAGGTGGCGGTGAGTGCGCGAGTCAAGACCCATCACATGCTCCGCGACCTTACGCCCCTGCATCGAAGCGACCGAGGCGAGTGGCAGCTTGCCGGATATGTCACCAGCGGCGTAGATATGGCGCAGGTTGGAAACGCAATGATGATCTACGGGAATGTAGCCGGAGTGGTCGACAAAGACCCCGGCCTTTTCCAAGCCGATCCCATCGGAGTTAGGAACCGAACCGATGGCCAAGAGCACGTGGCTGCCTGCGACGACCCGCTGGTCGTCGCAAAGCACTGACACCCCGTCGTCGGTCCGCTCGACGCCTACCGCTCGCGCCCCTTTGTACAGCCGCACACCCGACTCCAGGAAATCGGCCTCGAGCGTCGCGGCTACCTCGGGGTCCTTGGCCGGCAGTACTTGCTGGCGTGAGACGATCAGCGACACTCGAGAGCCCAGGGAACGAAACATGTGGACAAACTCCACGCCGGTAACTCCCGAGCCCACGACAACCAGGTGGTCGGGGATCTCCGGGGGCGGGTAGGCCTGGCGTGTGTTGAGCACCCTGTCGCCGTCCACCTGCGCCCATTCGGGAATCCTTGGCCGCGAACCAGTGGACACAAGTATCGCGTCAGCCTCCACGTGCTCGGTCTCGCCGTCGTGCCTGGCGATCACGACTTCGTGAGGAGAAAGCAGCCTTCCGCTCCCCTCCACCACGCGAACTCCCTGGGACTCCAGTAGCAACAGCGTGGAGGCTGCCAGGCGTTGTGTTATGCCGGTAACGCGATCCTTGATCGCCGCAAGGTCGAGACTCGGAGACAACTGCCTGAGTCCCATGCGCTCGGCTCGATGAGCCATGGTTAGCACATCGCCCGTGGCGATCATCGCCTTGGACGGTATGCAGTCCCACAGGTTGGCGGCACCGCCGACGATGTCCCGCTCGATCAAGGTCACCTCAGCGCCCAAGCGCGCACCAAGAGTAGCGGCTTGGATTCCCGCGGGCCCACCGCCCAGAATTACGAATCTCACGGCCAACGATCAACCCCTGGGCGTGTAGGTGCCGAATACAGAGCGGAGCGTGTCCGAGACTTCGCCCAGGGTGGCGTAAGCGCGAAGAGCCTCCTTCATGGGATAAAGAAGGTTTCCTCCCCCTCGCGCGGCCGCCTCCAGGTCCGCGAGGCGCGCGGCAACCACCGTGCTGTCGCGTTCCGCCTTGAGCTTCCTGACGCGAGCCGCCTGCTCCTCTTGCAGTGCGGGATCGATCGGGAATACCTCGGCGTCGGAGCCCCCCTCCTCCTTGAACTGGTTGACACCGACAATGACCTTGTCGCCGGCGTCGATCGCCTTGGCGTACGCATAGGCCGCCTGCTCGATCTCTTCCTGCATGAAGCCGGATTCGATCGCCGAGACCGCCCCTCCCATGGCGTCGATCCGATCCAGGTACTCCCGCGCAAGCTGCTCGACCTCGTTGGTCAGGGACTCGACGAAGTACGATCCGGCGAGGGGGTCGACCGTGTCCGTCACCCCGGATTCATATCCGATGACCTGCTGCGTGCGCAGTGCGAGTTTTGCTGCGCGCTCGGTGGGAAGCCCCAGGGCCTCGTCGAATCCATTGGTATGCAACGACTGGGTTCCGCCCAACACCGCCGCGAGAGCCTGCACGGCCACTCGAATCAGGTTGACCTCCGGCTGCTGCGCCGCCAGCGTCGATCCGCCGGTCTGGGAATGAAACCGGAGCAGTAGAGAGCGCTTGTCACGGGCCCCGAAGCGTTCCGCCATGAGGTGAGCCCAAATACGCCTTGCCGCGCGAAACTTGGCCACCTCCTCGAAGAGGTTGTTGTGAGCATTCCAAAAGAACGAGAGCCGGGGGGCGAAGTCGTCGACTGCCAACCCAGCCTGCACCGCCGCTTCGACGTATGCGATGGCGTTGGCGATAGTGAACGCAATCTCCTGCACCGCCGTGGAGCCCGCCTCGCGAATGTGATATCCCGAGATGGAGATGGTGTTCCACGATGGCATGCGCTCGTTGCAGTAGGAGAAGATGTCGGTGATGATGCGCATGGAGGGCCGGGGCGGGAAGATGTAAGTACCGCGGGCCACATACTCCTTCAGGATGTCGTTCTGGATGGTCCCGCCCAGCTTGTGCGACTCAACACCCTGCTCCTCGGCAACAAGCTCATAAAGGAGCAGCAAAACCGAGGCCGTGGAGTTAATGGTCATCGAGGTGGTCACCTTGTCGAGCGGGATACCTTCGAGCAGGTCGCGCATGTCGAGCAAAGAGCTAATCGCCACACCCACCTTGCCGACCTCTCCCGCCGCGCGCGGATGGTCGGAGTCATAGCCCATCTGCGTCGGGAGGTCGAAGGCACAGGACAAACCGGTCTGGCCCGCCTCGAGCAGGAACTTGAACCGCTGGTTCGTCGCCTTGGCTGTTCCAAATCCGGCGTACTGCCTCATGGTCCAAAGGCGGCCACGGTACATGTTGGGGTACACACCCCGCGTAAACGGGAACTCGCCCGGCTCCGCTAGCGCACGACCAGGATCGAAACCTTCCAGGTCGGATGGACCGTAGACCTGCCTGATCTCGATGCCTGAGTCAGTCTTGAATTCTCGATCAGCCATGTAGCGATGATACTCGGTCGCCTGGCTGGTCGGAAAAACCCAGCCCCCTGGTCCATGCGCGACCGCAGATTCCCCGGCCCGCGCCCACCAGCGGTGGCACTCAGCCGACCGGCGCTTCCAGCGGATGCGGCATGCACAGGTCGTCATACTCCGCAATGACGATCCTGGAGGGATCAATGGCGCAAGCCGGACAGGCAGGGTCCCGGCGAATCCGGTAAGTGCGGAAGTTCTCCTCCATGGCGTCGTAAGCAAGGATTCTGCCCACGAGCGGATCGCCGAGTCCGAGAATCAGTTTGATGGCCTCCATCGCCTGGATCGAGCCGATGATGCCCGGTAGCACGCCAAGCACGCCGGCCTCGGCGCACGAGGGGGCAAGCTCCGCTGGAGGGGGCTCGGGAACGAAGCAGCGGTAGCAGGGGCCGACGTAAGGGTGAAAGACCGTCGCCTGGCCCTCGAAACGGAATATGGATCCGTGCACGACTGGGATGCGCTTGATGAGCGATGCATCATTGACGAGGTAGCGCGTGGGAAAGTTGTCGGTGCCGTCGACGATCACGTCATAACCGTCGATGATCTCGAGAATGTTGTTGGCGCCGAGACGGACGTCGTAGGTTACGACGTTCACGTCCGGGTTGATGGAGGTGATCGTCTTCTTGGCCGAGTCGACCTTGCGCTCCCCGATCCGCTCCATGTTGTGGAGGATCTGGCGCTGCAGGTTAGACGCGTCGACCACGTCCATGTCGATGATCCCGATGGTCCCTACGCCCGCGGCAGCGAGGTAGAGAGCAGCCGGCGAGCCCAGGCCACCTGCACCCAGCAACAACACCTTGGAGTCGAGCAACTTCTTCTGCCCGGCGTCACCGACTTCGGGCAGAAGCAGGTGACGATGGTAACGATTGCGTTGGTCCGGAGTGAGCACGGTCGGCTTTGCCCATAGCCTTCCCTCATCCTTCCACCGGTTGAATCCGCCCGCCATGGAGGCTACGTTCTGGTACCCGATCATCTGAAGTGAGAGAGCGGCCAGAGCCGAACGCACGCCGCCCGCACAATAGATGACGATGGGGGTCGACTTGTCCAGCACCCGCGCCTCGATCTGGAGCTCCAGGTTCCCGCGCGGGATGAACACGGCGCCGGGTATTGCGCCTTGCTCGAATTCGTCCGCCTCGCGGACGTCCAAAGCAAGCCAACCGCGATCGAACAGTTCCTCGCTCTCCGCAGTGGAAACTTCCCGTATCTGGCCTTTGACCGAGCCCAGAAGATCCCTGAAACCACTCACGTTGGGCACCTGCCTTTGACGTTCCTGCTTTAGTGAAACTCTACTCGTTAGGTCAACATTCCTGGCGGCGGCCGGGATGCCCCCAGGACCATTGAGCCGCTGCCCGCGAGTTCCTAGCCTGGACCTCAGTTCGCTAAGCGCGCCGAACGAGGTGATACGTGGAGTTCTCCAGACTACTGAAAGCACGACGCATGCATCGGCACTTCCTGCCCGATCCGTTACCGGCCGAGACAGTCGCCCGCATTGCGGAGGCAGCCCTGCGCGCGCCATCAGCCGGCTTCACTCAAGGAACCCGGCTGTTGGTCTTGAACGAGCAGGCCTCCCTCGAGCGCTTTTGGGGGGCGGTCGCGTCGCCGAAGTGGCTGGCCGCACCCTCCCGAGCCGGTCTGTCCAACGCTCCTTGCGTGATGGTGCCCTTCCAGAACCGCGAGGCATACCTGCACCGATACAATGCCTCCGACAAGGTCTATGCGGGAATCGAAACGGCGGAGGACTTTGCCGCCCCCTTTTGGACCGTCGATGCCGCCTTTGCCGCCATGCTGGTGCAGTTGGCCGCGATCGACTCCGGCCTCGGATGTCTTTTCTTCGGGCTCCCGCTGGGCGTCACCGCCCTGAAAAGTGCCTTCAACGTCCCTGCCTCACTCGAGCCGATCGGAGCAATTGCCATCGGCAAGCCCAGCTCAGGAGCCACTTCTCCGTCGGCGGCAAGGAGGTCGCGGCTTCAGGCGGAGTCCGTCATTAGCTACAATCGCTTCTAGCCAACAAATCACTTCGTTGTTTTTCGTTTATTGTCATCTTTCGTGAGTGTGTTTAGCTATATATTCGTCTCATCCAATTCAGGAAAGGAGAGAGATGGATTATCTCACCCAGATCGCGGCAGACGGAGGCGCCTCGGGAGACCACACCGCAGCGGCGACCCGCAAGGCGGCGGGCGGCTTCGAAGGAGAGATGGAGGAACTGGGGTCGATTCTGGTGAAACCGTGGATCGACCCCATGGTGGAGTCGCTCGGCTTCGACCCCCGCTCGTCATACGTCGAGCATTTCTGGTTACCCATCCTCGGTCCCAGCTGCATTTTCCTCCTTCGACGGCTCGCTTACCGGTTCGACCTCGAGGGCGACGCCCAGGAGCTTTCGCTGAAGGAGATGAGCTGCGAGATCGGACTCGGATCACCCAAGGGCTTTGGCAACTCCATCACCCGCACGCTGAACCGCTGCATCCAATTCGATATGGCTCGCCTGCTACCCAACGGGGTACTGACGGTCAGGCGGTCGCTCCCTCCTTTGAGCCAGCGGCAGTTGGCACGTCTCCCCGAGGAGCTACGGTTATTGCACGAGCAGCTGATCAACGGATTCACTGCCGAACCCGGGACGGGCATTCGCCGTCGAAGCGTGCAGCTCGCGGTCTCGCTGGTCGATACGCAGGCGGGCGAGAGCGAGGCCGTTGAAGCGCTCTTGCGCTGGAAAATCAATGCACAGGTCGCGGCTGAAGCCCTGCAACTGGTTTGGCCACGCTGAGAGACCTTTCGACGATTCGTTGACACCAAAGTAGGCCCGGTACCACCGGGCCTCGGCGTCGGCCCCTGCCGTGGGCGGTGGGGCCGCATGTCGTCGCCCGGTGGTACCGCGCTTGCCTCCGCCGGGACTCGTCAGCGCTCACCTGCGAAAATTCCCCCAGCCGGCTAATTCGCGGCGGTCGCCGCCATGGGCCCTCACGCGAACGCCGACCGTCCCGTTAGTCGCCGAACTCCTCGAGGAAGTAGCAGAGCAGCCGTGCTCCGAAGCCGGTACCGCCCACCGGCAGGTAGCCGTCCGCACTCGCCGACCGCGACGGGCCGGCGATGTCCAGATGTGCCCAGGGGACATTCCCGACAAACTGCGCTAGAAGCATCGCCCCGGCGATGGCGCCCGCCTGTCCTGCCTCGCCCATGTTCTTGATGTCCGCGACCTCGGAACGAATGTGCTTGCGATAGCGGTCGGGCAATGGGAGCTGCCAGAGCTGCTCGCCTGCCACGTCACCGGCGAAGCCAAGGTCTGTGACCAGCTCCTGGCTATTGGTGAATACCCCGGCGATCTCCCGGCCCAGGGCCACCACGCAGGCACCTGTGAGCGTCGCGATGTCGACGACGTAATCCGGTGATTCCTCAGTCGCCAGGGCGAGGCCGTCCGCGAGTACCAACCGCCCCTCGGCGTCGGTGTTCAACACTTCGATTGTCTTGCCTGAACGCGTCACGAGCACATCGCCGGGCTTGGTCGCCGAGCCGCCCGGCATGTTCTCGGCAAGCATCATGAAGCCGACGACCTTCACCGGCACGTCTAGGTCCGGGAGGGCGAGCATGGAGGCGAGAACCGCCGCAGCACCACTCATGTCGGTCTTCATGGTGGTCATGCCCTCCGGAGACTTGAGGCTGAGACCACCGGAGTCAAAGGTGATTCCCTTTCCAACCAGCGCCACCGTCTTCTCGGCCGGAGATTTGGGTGTGTAGGTCAGCTTCACCACGCGCGGCGGCTCCGTCGAGCCACGCGCCACTCCCATCAGACCACCCAGGCACTCCTTGTCGATTCGTCGCTCGTCCCACACCTCGATGGAGAGCTCGGGGTGAGCCGAGACCAGATCGTTGGCACGCGCGGCAAATATGCTCGGCGTCATGGCCGAAGCAGGTTCGTTGGCCAGGTCGCGCGCGAGGCAGGTAGCTCCGGCAACGGCCACCCCTCGGGCAATCTCCTCGGCTGCGCCGATCGCTTCGGGGGCCGTTACAACATAGGTCACCCGGCCCAGTTTCGACGCCGCGGCCAGCGCCTCCGGATCTGTTCGGTACTTGTCGAAGCCATAGCTCGCCAGAACGATTCCCTCGGTGAGGTACCGCAGCGACATCGGCCCGAGATTCTCCAGGTAGGAGGGGATGACCACCGAGGCATCCTCGAATCCCTTGGCGGCCCTGGCCACCGCAGCGCCCACCTTGCGCAGCTCATCGGCATCCTCGGTCCCCGCTGCCATACCCACCGCGATCACCGGAGTGGAGCCGGCCAGGGGAATGAGCAATGTGGTGGCCGCCTTGGCGTTGAACCCGAGGCCGGCCGCCGAGAAATCCTCCAACGACGACCCACCCAGCGAGGCAAGGGGCGAGCGCAACTCGCCCTCCTCGACGAGCTCCACCTTGACAGCGGACGCCGGATCGGCGACCGAACTTGTGATGAATTCGATCTCGGACATGCCAATTGGCTCCTGTCTTGTACGGCCGGGGAGGAAGGTTAGGCGCTAGCCCTCCTCGCTCAACTTAGCGCCGTCGCCTCCGCGAACCTCCTTGGCGAGCAGATGCTCGCCCTCCTGCCAGCGTGCGAGCGCCCAGCACAGATCGGAGAGGCGGTTGAGGTATGGACCGACGCTCGAGTCCGGGTGGATGCGCATGAAGGCCAGGCTCAGACGCTCCGCCCTCCTGACAACCGTCCTCGCCACATCGAGAGAGGCCGAAAGCGGATTGGAACCCGGAACAACGAAGGCCTTGGGCATTTCGAAGCGCTCCATGGCGGTGTCTATCAGGCCCTCGAGGCGGGAAACCATCTCCGCCGTCACCAGCGTCGTGCCCGGTTCCAGCTTGGATCTGGACTTCTCGCCCGTCGCCACCTCGGCCATCAGCACCCAAAGGTCCGCCTCAAGGGAAATAACGATCTCGTCCAGCTCCGAGCCCCGCTCGCCGAGGGAGCGTGCGAAGCCGAGGTTGGACTGCGCCTCGTCGACGGCACCGTTCAACTCGATCTGGTAGGAGTCCTTGCCGACCCTTCCCCCATAAAGGAGGCCGGTGGTTCCGTCATCGCCTTTTTTGGTGTAGATCTTCACGCCATCAAGCTATCGCAACGGGTCGCCATCGACGCTTTTACCTCGCGGCTAGCCTTATATAGAAGCAAGATGGAGAGTGAAATGAGCGACTACCTGGACCTTATCAAGGAGCGCGTCGTAATCTTCGACGGTGCCACCGGTACAAACCTCCAGCTGCTGCAGCTAGATGCAGAAGACTTCGGGGGCGCTCAGTTCGAGGGCTTGAACGAGCATCTCGTCTTCACGCGCCCGCAAGTCGTGGCCGACCTCCACGCGAGCTTCTTCGAAGTCGGCTCCGACGTCGTGGAGACCAATAGCTTCGGCTCCTTCCCCGTGGTCCTATCGGAATACGGGATCCCCGGCGCGACCTTCGAAATCAACTTGGAGGCGGCCAAGATCGCCAGGAGGGTCGCCGCCGAGTTCTCCTCCCCTTCGCGCAAGCGCTTCGTGGCCGGTTCTATGGGGCCCGGCACCAAGCTCCCCTCGCTCGGTCAAATCGCCTTTGACGAACTTGCGGCGGGTTACAAGGAGCAAGCCAAGGGTTTGATCACCGGGGGGGTGGACCTGCTCCTGGTGGAGACCGTATACGACCTTCTCGGTGCCAAGGCCGCCATCATCGGCGCCCGCGAAGCCATGAGCGAACTGGGTCTATGGGTGCCGATCCAGACCCAGGTGACGGTGGAACTAACCGGCCGCATGCTGCCCGGAACGGAAATCGCCGCCGCGCTCGTCGCCCTGCGGGCCATGGATGTGGACGTCATAGGGATGAACTGCGCCACGGGACCCGGCGAAATGGGCGAGCACCTGCGCTACCTCACCCAGAACACCACGATCCCGGTGTCGGCACAGCCGAACGCGGGTTTGCCGTCAGTGGTTGAGGGCAAGATGCACTACGACCTGACCCCGGAAGACCTAGCCCGGGCCCAGCACCGCTTCGTCGAGGAAATGGGAGTCGGCGTCGTCGGGGGGTGTTGCGGCACCACGCCTGAACACATATCGGCGGTTGTTCAAGCTGTTTCAGGCAAGCGCGCCCGCGCCCACACCACTGATGCCCCGCCTGCCGTTTCCTCGCTTTACAGCGCGGCCTCAATCACGCAGGACCTCTCGTATTTCTCCGTGGGCGAGCGCACCAACGCCAATGGTTCGAAACGTTTCAGGGAGGCGATGCTCGCCCAGGATTGGGACGTGTGCCTGGAAATCGCACGCGACCAGGTAGGGGAAGGTGCCGACGCCCTAGACCTGTGCGTCGACTACACGGGCGCGGATGGCACTGCCGACATGGAAGCGCTTGCCTCGCGCCTGGCGACCGCCTCCACGCTACCCATCGTCCTGGACTCCACCGAGCCGCAGGTTATCGAGACCGGCCTCAAGCACCTCGGCGGGCGACCGATCCTCAACTCGGTGAACCTGGAGGACGGTGACGGGCCAGGCACGCGACTCGACTCATTTCTGCGGCTGGCCAAGAAGTACGGGGCGGCCGTGGTCGCCACCTGTATCGACCAGGACGGTCAGGCAAGGACGGCGGAATGGAAGCTGCGCGCAGCCAAGGCCATATATGACGTCGCCACGACGCGCTATGGGATGAAGCCCGGTGATCTTCTGTTCGACCCGCTCGTGCTTCCCATCTCAACCGGAATGGAGGAATCCCGCCGGGATGCCATCGAAACCATCGAAGGTATCCGGCGCATCAAAGAGGAGTTGCCCGGCGTATTCACCCTGGTCGGCCTCTCAAACGTTTCGTTCGGACTCAACCCGGCGGCCCGGGCCGTACTCAATTCGGTCTTCCTTGCCGAGTGCACCGCCGCCGGGCTGGACGCGGCTATCGTCCACCCCTCCAAGATTCTTCCCCTCTCAAAGATCGGCGAGCAGGAGAAGCAGGTGTGCCTTGACCTCATTTACGACCGGCGCCGTGAGGGCTACGATCCGCTATCGGAGCTCATCCGCCTCTTCGAAGGCGTCTCGGCGGCGAACTCCGTCAAAGAGGACCTGAGCCTCCTTCCTGTCACCGAAAGACTCGCCCGGCGCATCATCGACGGTGACCGTGCCAACATCGTCGCAGACCTTGACCAGGCGCTGGCGGACGGGTACAGTGCGCTGGACCTCATCAACGAACACCTGCTGGCCGGGATGAAGGTGGTCGGGGAGCTGTTCGGAGCGGGGCAGATGCAGCTGCCCTTCGTCCTCTCCTCGGCCGAGGCCATGAAGACCGCCATTGCGCACCTGGAACCGTACATGGAGGCGGCGGCCGTGTCCAAGAAGGGAACGGTCGTGTTGGCCACCGTGAAAGGTGACGTACATGACATCGGCAAGAACCTGGTCGACATCATCTTCTCGAACAACGGCTACGAGGTGCACAACCTCGGCATAAAGGTGTCCATCTCCGAGATGATCGCCAAGGCACTCGAAGTCAATGCGGACGCGATCGGCATGAGCGGGCTACTGGTGAAGAGCACACTTATCATGCGCGAAAACCTCGAGGAAATGGCAAGCCGGGGACTGGAGAAGATTCCCGTGCTGCTAGGTGGCGCCGCATTGACCAGAACCTACGTCGAGCGAGACCTGCGCGGGAACTACCCGGGACGCGTCTTCTATGGCAAGGACGCATTCGAGGGACTGAGCGTGATGGACAAGCTCATGCAAATAAAGACGGGGGCGCTGCGAGACGAAGAGTTCGGCCGGGAGATCGGAACCCGCAAGATCGGTCCCCGCAAGTCGGAACAGCGCGCGCTCCTTCCCGAGCCGCAGTTATCGCGCAGCCCGGAGGTGGCGATCGACAATCCGGTCTTTGTCCCGCCCTTTGTCGGGGTTCGGGTGGCTTCGGGAATCTCCATCGACGACATTGCAAAGTTCCTCAACGAGACCGCCCTGTTCCGCAACCAGTGGGGCTACCGCCCGGAGAAGGGCGAAGCCGACCCGGAGTTCAAAGAGAGGGTGCGGGCGGTTCTGCGTCAGGAGCTCGACAAGGCGAAGGCGGAGGGGCTCCTAATTCCCAAGGTCGCCTGGGGCTACTTCGCAGTGGGTTCCCGCGGGAACCAGCTACTCGTGTTCTCCGATGCGACAAGGGGCGAGATCATCGAGACCTTCGACTTTCCCCGGCAAAAGAGCGACCCGTACCTGTGCATATCGGACTTCTTCCGCCCGGCCGACGGTCCGGAGGTTGACTACCTTGCCATGCAAGCGGTGACAATGGGCCCCGATGTCTCCCGGCGCACCGCGGAGCTCTTCGCATCGAACGATTACGGGGCTTACCTCAGACTGCACGGCCTCGGGGTCGAGATGGCCGAGGCCCTGGCAGAATACTGGCACCATCGGATCCGCACCGAGTGGGGGTTTGTGAACGAGGACGGGGAGAGCCTCGCCGGCCTGTTTCGCCAGAAGTACCGCGGCGGCAGGTATTCCTTCGGCTACCCCGCCTGCCCGCGCCTGGAGGACAACGAGAAGCTGGTGGCTCTTCTCGGCGCCGACAGGATAGGCATCGAGGTTTCCGAGGGATTCCAGCTCCATCCGGAGCAGTCGACGACGGCAATAGTCTGCCACCACCCTCAGGCAAAGTACTTCGTGGCCTGAATTGAGGCGCCCTTGACGGGACAGCCGGCGGCACCGCCCGCTCATGACCATTAGGACTTCACGGCGCCGGATGGGCGCCCTGGTAGCCGCCGCCATCGCAATGGCAGGCTGGCTGGCATTTTCACAGCACTCTGCCGGAGCCAGGCCGCCCAAGCTGGGGGGATCGGCCACCGGAGCTTCCACCGGTGCCATCTCCTCCGCCGAGATGCAGGCGCTGGCCCCGGTGCCTCCCATTCCGAGCCCATGGCAGCCGTATTCCACCAAGGTGTGGGCGGGCCCGACCATCCAGTTCATCAGTCCCAGGACCGGCTTCATCGTCGAGGGACAGGGCCCCAAACCGCGCGTCGACGGGGGTTTGGCGGCGGGCTTCCCTCCCGAATCCTGGCCGGGAACCTCAATCGCGGTAACCCAGGACAGTGGCAGGCGGTGGATGACCACGCTCCGGGTGCCGACAGGCATCTGGAGCATCGACATACCGGGTCCGGCAGCAGGCTGGGCGGTGGGGATATCGTCCCTCTACCGAACCAGCGATCAAGGCAGGTCCTGGAGCACGGTAGGAGAGCCAAAAGGCACCCACCTGGTGGAGGTCCGCTTTGACACTCAGGGACGGGGGCTGGGCATCGACTCAGCCGGATACGCCCATTTGAGTGTCGACCAAGGAGACACCTGGACCACATCGATGAGCGGACCTTACCTGGACGCTTGCCTCACCCAAAATGGTTCCTGGCTGGCGGCCGACGCCAAGGGACGCATATGGACTGTCGCTCCATCCACTCGCGGGCTCGCCTTCTCACCACCGGCAAGCGTTACCAACCTCCTCGGCGAAGTACAGATCTCCCTCTCCTGTGGCAGCCGGATCTGGGAGACGATACGTCAGCCGGCCGGCGAGGGGTCCGCGCACCCCGCCGGCTTCCTGGTTTTCGTCTCCAGCGGCGACCAGGGCTACAAAGTCGCTCTTTCCAGCGGGACTTTGGGGGCCGATACACGTGGCGAGGGCCTCGCATCCCTTGGAACAGGGTTCACACTTGCCGCGGGAGACACGGGTGCCGCCATCGTGGCCACACGCAGCATCCTTCCCGGCGCGATATTGGTGCAGACGCGCACCCCCGGGGGGCGCGTCGCATCGACATCCCTCCTCCGCGGCCCGCCCGATCTGGACTCTTTGCCCGCCTTCATGACAAGTGCCATTCAGGGACTGGCCGTTCTGCCTAACGGGTTCGGCTGGCTGAAGGTGGACGCGGAGATTCCGAGCGGCGGAATCCAAGCCCCAGACCCTGGCCGCTACCTCAGCCTGACATACCTAACCTCAGACGGCGGGCGCAGCTGGTATCTCCTGCGCAGGCTGACGGTCAGAACCGCCGGACAAGCAGGCGCCTAGGCGGAAGCCGAGGCCTGAAGCAAGTGGTAGAGCAGGTAGAGCTGCGCAACGGCAAGGGGCTCGCTCTTCTGATCGTCGCTGATCCGCCCCAGGCTGTCCGGCAACGGCTCGTCGATGCCGAGCTTAGACCAAATCTCCATCTTGACCTCCTGAGCGACCTCGGCCGGGGCATGGCCGTGCACGTGGAGAGCATCGACCGGCTTACCGTCGTCGTCGCGAATCAGCTTCAGATGGATCGCCTCACGCGTATCCGAGCTGAGCAGATAAGTCAGGTCGGGGTGATCAATGGTCGGGCGAAGCAGGATCGAGGCGGAAAGCGGCGTATTGGGGTCCTCATCGGCATGGGCACGTCCGAAGCTTATGACTATGTCGGCATAAGCACGCTGCGGGCGGATGTAGGCGGCGGACTCCGGCTCCCGCTTGTCCAGATCAGCCAGGACCTGCTCCTCGGTGTAGCCACGCTGGCTCACGTCGCGCTTCACTTTCCACGCTCGGCGAATGGACTCGGGCGGGTCCAGGTAAACGGTGACGTCGAAGCAGGCGCGCGAGAGTTTGGACCACAACGGGAACAGACCCTCGACCACCACGAAGCCACTCGGTTCGAAGAGCTCCGGCCGCTCAAGCGTGCCGTGGTGGTGGTCGTATACCGGCTTCAGAATCGGCTGGCCCATTGCGACCAACTGCAGGTGCTGCTCCATGATCTGCAGATAGTTGCACTCGGGATGAAGGGGCGTAAAAGGCAGCGCCTTGCGCTCGATCCTGTCGTAACGGTGATAGTCGTCAGTGCAGAAAGAGCGGATGTTCTCGACCCCCAGAGCCTCGACCAAACCACGGGTCAGGGTAGTCTTGCCAACCGCGGAGTCCCCCGCGATCGCCAGCATCGGCGTGTGCGTAAGTGGGCGCTCGCGATTGGCCTTCTGGATCATTGCCATGCGATGAGACATGTTGGTTGGTCCTTCCTTACAATCGGCGCTACGGCTCAAGCAAACTGGGAGACGACGGAGTAGCTGCCGTTGCGGATAAGCGCCGTGGAGATGAAGTAGCCACTGTCCCGCTTTACCACCGGATCGAGCACCCCTGCGCCGGTAACGGAGGTAATCGCCACCACGGGCTCAGCGGTAACCAGGTCATCCTGCCCGAACACCCTCTCAGCGACGCCTTCGCCGAAATCACGAACCATTCGGCTCTCGGCATCGCTCTGGGGTGCCAGGCGGCCCTGGAACTCACCACCAAGCGCCTTGGCCATCGCCGCCATGATTACGCCCTCGGGCGCACCCCCGACACCGAACAGCGCGTCGATATGACCGACGAGCACCTCGAACGAGGCCATCACGTCCCCGTCCGGCACCT
>JAJZLQ010000046.1 GCA_021850605.1 Actinomycetes bacterium | reverse complement strand
CTACGCGCTGGAGGGCCTTACACAGCTCTTCCGAAACGTCAGGTTGGTGAAGTCCAACTTGAATCCAATCCTCGAGGTCAAGCACATCGTTCTCACCATGTACGACGCCCGCACCAAACTCGCGGAACAGGTAGCCGCCGATGTACGTGCCCACTACCCTGAGATCGTCTGCAAAACCATCATCCCTAGGAACGTAAGACTCTCGGAGGCACCCTCCTACGGACAGCCAATTACCGCTTTCGATCCCCTCTCGAGAGGCTCGGTGGCTTACAAAGAACTCGCCAGGGAGGTTCTCTAATGGTGCGAAAGCCGGGTCTGGGAAGAGGGCTCGGATCCCTTATCCCCCAAAGCGAGACGGAATCGCGCGACGCCACCTATCGCGAGATTCCAACTACGCACATCCGACCGAATCCCAACCAGCCACGTAAGTCCTTCGACGAAGAAACTCTCGCCGCCTTGGCCGCCTCAGTCGCATCCATGGGGGTCATACAGCCCATACTTGTCAGGGAACATGAAGATGGTCAATATGAGATCATCGCGGGGGAACGACGGTGGCGAGCCGCGCGTCGCGTCGGCTTGGACTTCATTCCAGCGATCGTCCAGAGCGCGGATGCGAAGGTCAGCATCGAGCAGGCTCTGGTCGAGAACCTGCACAGGGAAGATCTAAACCCGATCGAGGAGGCCACCGCCTACCAGAGCCTCGTAGAAGAGTTTGGTTTCACCCACGAATCTCTCGCTTCCCGAATTGGCAAGTCACGTGCAGTAGTCACCAATGCCCTTCGGCTCCTCCAACTCCCCGCCGCCGCACAGCGCCTCTTGATCGAACGTCGCATCTCCGCAGGACATGCCCGTGCACTCCTATCAACCCCCGACCGCCTCGCACAGGAACGATTAGCACGTCTGGCCGCAGACGAAGGACTCTCCGTGCGGGCGCTGGAGGAATTGATCAAGAAGGAGTCCGGCACGGGTGAATCCGATACGCCCGTAACCGCCCCTCCTAAAACGACACCCACCTTCAAGCCGGCTGGAATCGTGGAACTGGAACGCTTGTTGACCGACGTGCTTGACGCGAAGGTCCAAGTCCAGATGGGCAAAAAGTCGTCGCCCGCCGCCAGCGGCAAGGTAACGATCGAATTCGACAACCTTGAAGACTTGAAGCGGATCGCCGAACAAATAGCGTCTCGGACCACGCTCTAGCCGCACCAGCCGTCCGTTCGAGCCCGTAGCCCGTGACGGATCTCCCCTGGCCCTCGCCAACCCCCACCGGGTTTCCGCACCTTTTTATCTCCGCCAGAATGCGAAGTCCCTGTCGGCCCCGTCACTCTTGTAAACAAACGCCTTCAATCCACCGCCGTAATACCGCGCCAAATCCAACCAGGTGATGCACCAGCATCCGGCGCGGGTCACTTCGTAAAATTCCAGACCACATATCGATCCCGGCGGTTGGCGACCTCCACCCTGAGTTCCCTTTAGCGCTGCAACGAACCGCGCCGCCCGGTGCGGCGAACCACCCGACGGATGCCCGCCTTAACGAACGGCACTGGCCCCCTATGCGCGGCGCGTCGCTTCGTCGACCAGAAGTTGCATTGGGACCCGCTGTTGCGACCCCCGGGGGCGAATGGGACCTGCTGTTGCGACCCGACCAGCCGCCTTCCGTCTGCAGCGCTGCACAGTCACGCCCGACTGGGCCGCTCCGTTCAACCCGCTGCCCGTAACGTCTCAATTCCACTCGGGTATCGCACCAACTCTTGCCGGCCATTCCGGTAATTCGTTTCCACGCCTTCGATAACGCAGTTGATGCCAAACTTTCCCGGACCGAGGTCCAGCAGGCGCCAGAAAGCGAGGACGGCGCTTTAACAAGAAGAGGAGATGGTGGTCGACGGAACCAAGGTTGTCAACTGCGATCGCCAAGGCCAAGCAGGCCCCGCCTTACACATCCACTCCGTAGCGATAGCCGCGATACCGGGGTTACGCACCCAACTCGGTACGCAAGTTACTGCAAAGCGCCCGAGAACTCGAGCTCCCAACAAGCGACCCCCTTGCTACCCGCAAAGGACTGAAGACGCGGCCTATACCTTCCAAGCCGGGTTCTTGATCATCCGTGCATATGCACGAGGCTCGCCGACGATCTTCGCTTGCCGCATAAGTGCTACGAAGTGAAATTCTCGATCGAAGAACATCGGCAAACCGTAGCCGAGCTTCTTTAGTCCAGAAGCGGGCCAACGCGCACCCCTGACGCCTTCGGCGTTAGGCGGCTCGGAAACGATCAGCAACCCGCCCGAGCGCAGAAAGCCGACAGATAGTTCGGCCAGCAGCGGGGGAGGGCCGAAGCAGCGAGCCACAACGACGTCAAACTCCCCGGCCCGAGAAGCGAGAAGGTCCTCAGCCCGACCATTGATGACCTCGACGCGCTCCGTCAAGCCGAGTTTGGCCACGAACTCAAGGGCGACCTTGGTCCTCCTGCTCATTGAGTCAACCAGGGTGATGCTGAGCGAGGGTGATTCCACCGCCAGGAGAAGCCCCGGGATTCCCACGCCACTACCGAGATCCAACAAAGAGAGCTCGCCGTCCCCGGCGAGCTCTCTAATTACATCTATGTAATTCCCAGCGTGAGCGAACATACGCTCTAGTGGCTCGGAGCCGATCCCTCCAACGAGCCTTCCTTTGGCATACCACTCTTCAAGCACACCTTCGGGCCGACTCGCCATCCAGGCCTCAGTCCTCCTGGATGTCCTCGGCTAGACCCACAACGATATAGCGGCGTGGTTCCTGGCCCTCGGACCTGGTTGACACCCCGTCGATCTCAGCCATGGCGTCATGAACAACTTTGCGGTCAGCGGCGTTCATGGGCTCCAGGGTGCGGGACTTGCCACTCGCCTTGACCTCTTCGGCCACCTTTATGGCAAACCGCTCCAAGCTCGCACGACGCTTCTCGCGGAAGCCGCCGATGTCAACAAACACCCGCCCGTTGGCCCTGCGGTACTTGTTTTGCACCGAGGCCCGTGTCAACTCCTGGATGGAGCTCATCACCAGCCCTTTTGGACCAATCAGCAGGCCGTAGTTGGATTCACCGGTCACGGCGACGGTAATGTTGTCGTCCTCGATGTGCTGAACCGATACCTGGCCCGGGACCTGGAATTCCCTCATCAAGCCGGCCAGGAACGACTGTGCGGCTCCGGCCTGCTCAACCAAGGGAACCGTCTCGCCTTGTGCGTTGGATTCTTCCACTTTGTCCTCAACCACCTTTGCCGGAGCCTTTCTAACAGGCCTCTCGGCCTGAACATCCTTTGGAGCCTGTCGGCGCTCCTGCCGCTCGGCTGTTGTGCCATCGCTACGCTTGGGAGCCCGCTCGCGCTGGCGGCGCGGACGCCGACTGTCCTTTGGCCGCGGAATACTCGGCTTAACCCTGGCGCGTATTCGCGCTTCCCGCTTCAGCCGCCCAAACAAACCCTGCTTGGGTTCCTCGACCACCTCGTACTCGATATCCGACTCATCCACACCCAACAGGTCGAGAGCCGCCGTAACGGCCTCCCTTATGTCCTTGCCTGTGGTCTCTACCCATTCCATTTGTTGACTATCAATCCTTGTTCGGCAGGCGCCTTATTGCGCCTGTCTACTTACGTTTGCGCTTGGCGTTGCGGTTCTGCGGGGTCGTCCGGGGCTTCTGCTGCCCAGCCGCACCGCCGCGCGGCTTCTGGGGCGCTGCCTTGCCGTCCGCCTCTCCTCCTGCTTCGCGCACCTGCTGAGAAGCCCCCTTGAGCTGCTGCCATATACTCTGCTTCGGCTGCTTGGGGATCTGTCCCGAGTCTTCGAGCGCCTTTGTCTCGACCATCTTCTGACGAGCCTCCAGTGAGTGCTTGCGAAGCACCGGATCGTGCCGCCACATCAACTCCTGCTGACCGATACGGAAAAGCGAGGACACCACGAAATACACGTTAACACCGGCCGGGATACCGATATAGATGACCCCGAACAACAGCGGTGAGTACTTCATAATCATGGCTGCCTGGTTATTTGCTGCAGCAGCAGTCGGATTCTTGGAGTAGATCTGCCATGTCGAGATGAATACGAGAACCACAGCGATGATGACCACGCCGTAATAGGGGAGTGCGGTCAGGAACCCGCTGTGAACGTGCGTGGCCGCGGTCCCGAGATTGATGCCCAGCGAGTGCATCTTGCCACCGCCGGCAACGAGGTTCTTGTAGAGAAGCGTCGTATGGGAAATGTACTTCGGGGCCGGAGTGCCATTCTTCTGGACGTTGGTAAGACCCCGGATAACGTCGTACATAACGAAGAGAAGGGGGAACTGCAGCAGCATCGGCAGGCAACCTGAAGCAGGGGATACCTTGTTCTCCTTGAAAAGGCGCTGCATCTCCTCGTTCTGCTTGACGCGGTCATTCTTGTACTTGACCTGCAGAGACTTGAGTTCGGGCTGAAGGCGCTGCATCTCCAGCATTGAGCGCGTACTCATCTGGGTCAGCGGCCACACCACAGCCATAACTGTTACCGTCAGCAGGGCGATTGCGCCCGCATAGCTGTGGACAAGCCCGTAGTAGATGGCTATGAGTCCTGCCAACAGCTCAAAGATGGGCTTGAACAGATCGCCCAGGTAAGTCATTTGGCTACCTTTGTACCTTTAGGTTCTGGAACGGGGTCGAACCCCTGGCCACCGAATGGATTGCACCGCGCCACGCGCTTGGTGGCCAGCCACATGCCCCTGGCGGACCCGTGGAGCTCGACGGCTTCATAGGCGTAGTTGGAGCACGACGGGTAATAGCGGCATGGAGCTATCCTCCCCGCCCTCAGCTTCTGGTAGGCACGTATGGCTCCCAGCACTACTTTTTTCAAACCCGATGCTCCTCGACCGCTTCTGACATGGTCTTGCTTGCACTTGAAACGGCTCGCGAAGCTCGGACCGTCAGCGAGGTTACGATCTCCGATAGTTGATGGTAATCCAGGGCGGCCGATTGCGGGTACGCGAGCACTACATAGCTGCCCGCCGCCATAGAAGACTCCTGCTCACGGAATATCGCTCTGACCCTGCGACGAAGCTTGTTCCTCACGACGGCCTTGCCGACCTTGCGTGGGACAGACATCCCTAGCCTCACCTCGGGTTCGTCTCCCGGCAGGAAAACTAGGGAAAGAGCGCCGGCGCGATATTTGAATCCCCGCGCCCTGACTTCCGCGAACTCCGCCGATCTGGAGATCGACTTCACACCCCGGCCAGCCCGGCTCCGGTCAAGCGCTCAGACGCTGCCTACCCTGCAGCCGCCGTGCCTTCAACACTGCACGGCCTGCCCGAGTGGACATCCTCTTGCGGAAGCCATGCTTCTTGGCACGCCTCCGGTTGTTTGGTTGAAACGTTCTCTTCAACGCGAACTCCGAAATCTTGGCTAAAAGCGCTTGTGCGCTTTTTGGACAAGGTTCCATCATAGTCTTGGAACCTCGTTCATCTCACCCAGGCGAGCTGAGAGCTTGCTAAGATCGCTTTCCCCGGAACCTCGCCAGAGATCGATACCTAGACTCTGGATGTTTCGCCCAACGCTCCGTAAAGGATGGCGAGGTGAGGGCACCAACCTGCATAATGAGCCTATTAGCTGGGATTTTCTTACTATGACTGAGGCCGAGGACCTCTGGAGGATGTGCCGCCCCAAGATCATGGACCGGATCACCGAGTCCTCCTGGCTCGCCCTCTTTGAAACCGTAGTCCCATCTCGGCTTGCCGATAACAGGCTCTTTCTCGACGTCCCCTCGAGCATCGCCAAGAATCGAATAGAGCAAAGGCACCTGGGCCAGATCAACGAGGTGCTCAAAGAGCTCGGCTTCGAGGACACCAAGGTTGTCCTAGGTATCTCCGCCGCATCAACGGCAAACCGATCAGATGGCGAAGCACAGGACACCTTTGATCCAGACGAGCACGAGCTCTTCACACCTGAGCCCCGGCCGGAACGCCAACGGCAAGCCAGGACGTCTGCCGAGGAGAGGGGTATGATCAACCCGAACTACAGCTTCGACGCCTTTGTCATAGGCTCCTCCAACCGTTTCGCGCATGCTGCAGCCCTGAGTGTGGCGGAGACCCCGGCCCGCTCCTACAACCCCCTCTTCATTCACGGCAAAGCCGGCCTCGGAAAGACGCACCTCCTACACGCGATCGGGAATTACGCGCTGGAGAACTATCCGGAGCTCAAGGTCAGATACGTATCGACGGAAACATTTCTCAACGAATTCGTCGATGCCATTCGCAAGAACAACACCGCCTCCTTCAAACGCAGGTACCGGGAATGCGACATCCTCCTCATCGACGACGTTCAGTTCCTCGAGGCACGGGAGTCGCTTCAGGAAGAGTTCTTCCACACCTTCAATCACCTCCATGCGGCCAGGAAGCAGATGGTCCTCACCTCCGACCGCCCACCCAAGGCCATCGCGACCCTGGAGGAGCGGCTTAGGAGCCGCTTCATGTCCGGACTGATAACCGATGTCCAGCCGCCGGAAGTCGAGACGCGCCTCGCCATCCTTCGCAAGAAGAGCGACATGATGGTTACCCCGGTACCTGACGATGTCCTCCAGTTCATCGCCCAAGCGATCAAGGACAACATCAGGGAGCTCGAGGGGGCACTAATCCGCGTAAGCGCCTACGCATCCCTCAACGGACTCTCGATCACCACCCAGCTCGCCAAGGAATTACTGGCGGACATGGTGGACACCGATGTAAAGGCGATAACTCCCGAGGAAATAATCGATACCGTGTCGGCTTACTACGGCCTCACGTCGCTCGAGATCAGAGGAGCTTCCCGAAAGCGTCCTCTGGTTGAGGCCAGGCAGGTGGCGATGTACGTCTTCCGCGAGCTGACCGACCTCAGCTTCCCCGCAATCGGCAAGGAGTTCGGCAATCGGGACCACACGACGGTGATGCACGCTGTCAACAAGGTCGAAGGGCAGATGAGTGAAGATCGCGAGACCTACAATCGCGTAACTGCGCTGCTCACGAAGATAAGAAGTCAACAGCTGTGAATAACTATGTGGATAACTATGCCAGCTCCTGTGAACAAGTGTTGAAAACTAGGCCAACAACGGGCAAACTCGCGGGCGCTGCCGATGTGGAATCCACAGAGGTGTTGCGCTGTGTGGAATACCGAGTGTCAACTAATCCGCTTTCACCTGGGGAAAGATGGGGTTGTACACATTCCACAGGACTATTACTACAACCACATATAAACAATGAATAAGGAGTTGTTAGTTGCGGTTCAGCTGTGAAAGGGACCTCCTCGCCGAGAGCATCGCTACTGCCGGCAGGGCGTTGGAGAGTAAATCCTTCGGTTCCGGGGTTCACCTGGACCTGACCGGCGACTCTCTGGTCGTTTCAGGACACGAGACCGACATTCTCATCGAAGTGCGGGTGGAGGTGTTTGGCATAGAGGACGGGCACTGTGTGGTGCCGTCTCCGCTCACTTCAGACCTCATCCGCTCACTTGGTGAAGGGGTCGTGGAGATCGAGGGCGATGACATCAACATGGCGATGCGCTCGCAAAGAGCTGAGATGTCGGTAAACCTGATCAACGACTACAACCCCCCGTACACAGCGCAGTCCGAGTCCGAGCCGGTGACGGTGAAGCCATCTGACCTGCGCGACGCGCTCTCTCAGGTGATTCGTGCCTCGGCCAAGAGCGACGCACGCGACTTCGTCTACACCGGAGTTCTATTCGCCGCCACTGACTCCGGCCTACGCCTGGTTGCCACGGACGGAGTTCGCATGGCGATCCGCGATATTGCCGGCCTCAACCTCCTGGGCGGCGATAGCGAGGTAATCGTTCCCGCACGCTCTCTTTCCGAGTTGGAAAGAATGCTGGGCTCCAAGTCCGCCCAGGACGAGCTCAAGGTGACCATCTCGTCGAAAGAAGCTTCTTTCGAGGTCGGCGACACCCTTTTGGTGACCAGGCTCATCGAGGAGAAGTATCGCGACTATCGCCAGATCCTGCAGCCCAGCTATCCGAACCGCATGGTCGCTCCGAAGCGGGAGATGATGGAGGCGTTGAGACGCTTGCGCCGCATGGCACGGGAGAATCGCGACCTCACCAACCTGAAGATGGAAATTACCGAGACCTCCATGGTCATGAGCGTTCACATACCGCAGGTTGGCACCGCCCGTGAAGAACTTGACGTCACCTACGTTGGTGAGGACATAGGGTTGGCGTTCGATCCAGAGCTGTTAAATGAGGGCGCTGACGCAGTGACAAGTGACTATGTGGCAATGGAGATGACCGCCTCCAACAAGGCGGTGAAGATTTCCAACGCAGACAACTCGGATCTCACCTACTTGCTCATGCCAATTCGCCAGTAGTGCGGAGACAGGCGCCGTCGGGATATTTCGAGCCGCTGGTGAGGCGGTAAGCGTTGTACGCGGAGTTCGTGCATATTACAGACTTCCGGAACATCGCCTCGATGCGCCTCGAGCCGGCTCAGCTTGGCGTTACCGCGATCACCGGATCTAACGGGCAGGGTAAGTCAAGCATCATCGAGGCGATCAGCTACGCGCTCTCGGGTCGCTCATTCCGCAACGCACGCAAGGATTCCATGGTCCGCAAGGGTTGCGATCAGGCCGTGGTGAGAATCGGGCTGGCGGTGGCCGGCAGGCAGGTGCTCGTGGAGTTGGCGGTAAGGAGCGGGACCTCGGACGCCTTGCAGTTGAATCACAACGCCGCGGCACGCGGCGAAGTGGCGAGGCTCGCCCCCTTGACGATATTCACGCCGCGCGACATCGATATAATCGCTGGTCCTCCGTCTGAGCGGCGCGACTTCGTCGACAGCGCGCTTACAGTTCTTGGTCCGCGCGCGGCCGAGGCCGTGGAAAATTACGACACCCTCCTGCGTCACCGCAACTCGGTTCTACGCCAGATCTCTGCAACCAACTCCTCTTCTCTTACAGAGATGCTCGATGTCTTCGACGAGCAACTTGCCGAAGCGGGAGAAAGGTTGGCAAGGATGCGCTGGAGCCTGCTTTCTCGGATAGAGCCGGTGCTGTCCCACCTGTATGCTGGAATATCGGGAAAGAACGACACCATTTCGTTGTCCTATAGCTCCACCTGGGGACAAAATTTGCGAGAGGCCATGACTCGTAGCCGCGGCGAGGATCTGAGGAGGGGAGCAACCTCTGTAGGTCCTCATCGAGACGACGTAGCCTTCAACCTGAATGGCCTCGATGCTCGCTACGAAGCCTCCCAGGGCGAACAGCGCACCCTCGCCTTCTCCTTGAAGATGGGATTGCACGAGATGGTGCGGGATCGAATCGGAGAGGACCCGATCGTTCTCTTGGACGACGTCTTCTCTGAGTTGGATCGGAGCCGTAGCGACAAGGTGCTCGAGACGTCCAGGGCCGCGCAAGTGTTGGTCACGACCAGCATCGGTGATCGTCTGGATGAGCGGGTGAAGCTGAAGTTAGAGGTATGCGAGGGAGCCCTCCAGTGAGGTACTCCCGGCTCGGGTTCGAGTCACCCGAGCTGCATGGGATCGACCATTCGCTTCGGATCCTGGCCAAGTTCCTTGATAAGGACGGGAGCCTGGAGCTGGAGAGGATACGTCAGGCCTGGGGATCGATTGCCGGGGAGTCCTTGGCGAGCGTTACTTGGCCTCTTCGGATCGATGGCGAGCGCCTTAAGGTGGCGGCTGCCACGCCGGCGGCGCGGGCCGCAGTGACAATGGCCTCCGGGAGGATTCTCGGAGAGCTTAGGAAAATGGGTTTCGGCTTCAGCGACATTGGGGCCGAGGTGAAAAGCGCCACCAGGCGTAGATGACGGTGGGTAGAGAGTGACTTCATTGGACGACACGTCAAAAGTAGGAGCGGAGTATACCGCCGAGTCGATCACCGTGCTCGAAGGCCTTGAGCCCGTCCGCAAGCGCCCAGGAATGTACATCGGCTCCACCGGATCGACCGGACTTCATCACCTTGTTTGGGAGGTGGTGGACAACGCCGTTGACGAGGCAATGGCTGGATACTGTGACCACATCGTCGTCACCCTTATGGCTGACGGCTCGGTGGAGGTGATCGACAACGGTCGAGGCATTCCGGTCGACGATCATCCCGCATATCCGGGTAAGTCGGCAGCCGAGGTCGTGCTCACCGTTCTGCATGCAGGCGGAAAGTTCGGCGGAGGTGGGTACAAGGTATCAGGAGGCCTCCACGGGGTCGGTGTGTCGGTGGTCAATGCTTTGTCGACACGACTCGACCTCGAAATAGACCGTGGCGGTAAGACCTACAGGATGAGCTTTGTTGAGGGCGGGACCGTAGCGCAACCTTTGGTAGCAGTCGGCAAGTCGTCCAAGCGGGAGCACGGCACGACGGTCCGCTTCTGGCCAGACCCCAATGTGTTCGAGGAGATAGATTTCCGCGCCCAGACGGTTATCGAGCGCCTACAGATCATGGCCTTCCTCAACAAAGGGTTGCGGATCGACTTTCGCGACATCCGCGAAGGAAAGTCCTCCGCAGAGAGCTTTTGCTACTCGGGCGGAATCATTGACTTCGTCAACCACCTCAACTCCTCCAAGGAGTCCCTCTTCAAGAAGGTGGGTTACTTCGCAGCCGCCGAGGAAAACCAGGAAGTCGAAATCGCCTTCCAGTGGAACACCGGTTACTACGAGAGCATCCACTCATTTGCGAACGGCATCGCAACCATCGATGGAGGAATGCACGAAGAGGGCTTCAAAAAAGCGCTCACAACCGCGATCAACAAGTACGCTCGCTCCCGCGGCCTTCTCAAAGAGAAGGACGACAACCTGCAAGGCGAGGATGTGCGCGAGGGCCTTTCCGCCATTATCTCGGTACGGCTTACAGACCCTCAGTTCGAGGGTCAGACCAAGGGACGCCTTGGAAACGTCTCCATCAGGTCGCTTGTGGAGCGCACGTCCAACGAGCGACTCGGTGAGTGGATGGAGGAGAATCCAAAGGAGGCCGTCCTCATCACCCAAAAGGCGATACAGGCCGCACGGTCCCGTCTCGCAGCCAAGCACGCCAGAGACTTAACCAGACGCAAGAGCGCCCTCGAGGGGGCAGGCCTTCCCGGAAAGCTGGTCGACTGCTCGTCGAAGAGCGCTGCCGAGTCCGAGTTGTTCATCGTGGAGGGAAACTCTGCAGGCGGTTCGGCAAAGGACGCGCGTGACCCCCGCACACAGGCGATCCTCCCCATCCGGGGCAAGATCCTCAACGTAGAGCGGGCCAGAATGGACAAGATGTTGAAGAATCAGGAGATCATGGCCCTGGTCTCCGCGATCGGCGCCGGTATAGCCGATGACTTCGACGTCTCCAAAATCCGATATCACAAAGTCATAATCCTGGCCGATGCAGATGTCGACGGCTCCCACATTCGCACGCTGCTCCTGACGTTCTTCTTGAGGCAGATGGCAGCGCTGGTGGAGGGCGGCTACGTCTACGTCGCACAACCACCCCTGTACTCGACGCGAGTCGGCAAGTCCAAGGTCTACTTGAAAGACGATGCGGCCAAGGCTCGTTTCATGGTCGACAACCCAAATCACAAAGAGGAGTTCCAGCGCCTGAAAGGTCTCGGCGAGATGGACTTCGACGAGTTGCGCGACACGACCATGGATGCCGGCAAGCGTTCATTGCTGCAAATATCGGTCGAGCAGGCAGCGCTGGCCGACGAGGTGTGCAGCGTCCTTATGGGCGAGGACGTCGAGCTTCGCCGCCGCTTCATCCAGACCAACGCCAAGGACGTCCGCTTCCTGGACATCTGATAACAGGAGAGAGTTTTGAGCCCCCAACCCCCAGACTCGGGAGACCTATTTCAAGGCTCCGTCGAGCCAATCGAGATACAGGAGGAGATGGAGCGATCCTTCCTCGAGTACTCGATGTCGGTCATCGTTTCGCGCGCACTTCCTGACGCCAGAGACGGATTGAAGCCGGTGCACCGGCGCATCCTTTACTCCATGTTCGCCGAAGGACTTCGCCCTGACCGCCCGCACGTCAAGTGCTCCAAGGTGGTTGGAGACGTGATGGGCAAATTTCACCCGCACGGCGACGCAGCCATCTATGAAGCTCTGGTCCGAATGGCCCAGGATTTCTCCCTCAGGCATTTGCTGATCGATGGCCACGGCAACTTTGGTTCCCCTGATCCCGAGACAGGGCCGGCAGCCGCACGCTACACGGAGTGCCGCCTAAGCACGATTTCACTCCAGCTGATGGCGGGGATCGACGAGGACACGGTCGACTTCACGGGCAACTACGACGGAACCGAGCAGGAGCCGACCGTACTGCCTTCGCGCTTCCCTAATCTCCTGGTGAACGGCTCGCAGGGCATCGCGGTTGGAATGGCGACCAACATCCCGCCCCACAACCTCGAGGAGGTGGTGAATGCGGCTATCCACTTGATCGACCATCCCGAAGCGACGCCGGACGAGCTAATGGAGTTCGTGAAGGGCCCGGACTTTCCGACCGGAGCCAAGATTCTTGGACGTGGCGGGATCGTGGACGCCTATAGGACTGGCAAGGGATCGATACGCATCCGTGCCAACGCCGAGATCGTGGAGGCTCGCAGCGGTGGTCACCGGATAGTGGTCACCGAACTCCCTTATCAAACTTCGGTGGAGCAGATCGAGCGAAAGGTCGCCGAGCTCGTCAACAACCATGATCTAGAGGGAATTCGGGAGGTGCAGAACGACTCCGCAGGACGTGTCAATCGTCTGGTGATCGAGCTGAAGCGTGACGCCAACCCGAATGTGGTATTGAACAACTTGTTCAAACTCACGCCCATGGAGAGCCGTTTCGGCGTCAACATCATCGCGCTCGTGGACGGAGTTCCACGTACGCTCAATCTGTCGCAGGCCCTCACCGCTTACGTGAGGCATCAGGTCGAGGTGGTTCGGCGCCGAAGCGAGTTCCGTCTGGCCAAGGCAAGGGCCCGGGCACACATCGTTGAGGGCCTTCTGCGCTGCATAGACCAACTCGATGCCGTCATCTCCCTTATCCGCTCTTCCGACGACCGCCCCGCGGCTCGTGCTGGCTTGATGGCAGAGCCCTTCTCGTTCACCGAGGTCCAGGCAAACCACATCCTCGACATGACGCTCGGGCGCCTCACCCGTCTTGGGCGCCATGAACTCGAGGAGGAGATGGCCAGTCTCAGGGAGACCATCGCCTTCCTGGAGGAAATGCTTGCCAACCCAGAAGTTTTGAACGGGGTGGTGAAGGACGAGCTGGCGGCGGTGAGAGACGAGTTCAAGAACCCCCGCCGGACGGCGATAACGTCGGACCCGGGCGACTTCAGTGACGAGGACCTCATCGACGATGAGCCGCGGGTGGTAATCCTCACCAAGTCCGGTTACATCAAGGCCATGAGCCTGGACGTCTTCCGTACCCAGCAGAGGGGTGGGAAGGGTGTTCAGGGTGCCAAGATCAAGGAGGAGGACGTGGTGTCGGAGGTTCTGTACACCACTTCCCACAGCTACCTGCTGTTCTTCTCAAACAAGGGGCGTGTCTATCGGATCAAGGCTCACGAACTCGGGGTGCGGGAGCGCACTGCCCGCGGTATGGCCCTGGTGAACGTACTTTCCCTCGACGCGGACGAACAGATTGCGACGGTCATCGATACCAAGGCTTATTTCCCCGATTCGTATCTCGTCTTCTTTACTCGGCAGGGCCTGGTGAAGAAGACCCTCCTCGAGGAATACGACAAGTCCCGTCGTGACGGCTTGATCGCCTTGGCGTTGAGGGAAGGGGATGAGCTGGTCAAGGTGCTTGTAGTTCCCGCGTCGAGCGACCTTCTGGTACTCACGCGCAAGGGAATGGGCATTCGTTTCACGGAGTCCGAGGTGCGTCCGATGGGTCGCTCCGCTTCGGGAGTACGCGCCATCAAACTCAAGACGGGCGACCGCGTTGTCGCCGCGATCGAGACCGGCACGCACTCGGAAGTCCTGATGGTAACCAGCGCCGGCTATGCCAAGCGGACCAAGGTGGACCGTTTCTCGGTGCAACAGCGCGGCGGGATGGGCGTACGTGCTATTCGACTCACCAACTCCAAGGGGGTTCTGGTCAGCGCCTTTGCGGTGTCTCAGCAGGATGAGGTGATAGTTGTGGCCGACGGCGGCACGACTATTCGCACCACGGTTGGCTCGGTTGCGGTGCAGGGGCGTGATGCAACCGGCGTGAAGATAATCGACCTTCACGACGAACACGAGGTCAGTTCGGTCACGCCGGTTGTGCAGGAAGAAATCTGAGGCCGCGTGCTAGGATTTGCGTATCCAGGTGAGCACCTGCTTACCCGCGATTGAAAGGTTCTTCCCTGGCGCTATGGTGACGGCAAAGGTGGCGCGTAACACCAGCGGTACGGCCGCCAAGGAACGGAAGAAGTCGGCGGCTGGGAAGCGAAGTGCGCGCCCGGTTCACAAACTTCGAATCCAGCACGTATCGTTGGCTTCGGTCGCACGGGTCTGCACGATCTTCTACACCGGCCTGGTCGCCGCAGGTCTTGTGGCCACCATTGTGGCCTGGGGCGTGCTGGGATCAATGGGCTTCATCTCCAAGGCGAATCACCTGATCGATCAACTGGTGGGCTCAACCAACTACCAGCTTGGGCTGACCCAGGTGCTCGTGATTCAGTTGGGCCTCGGCATAGCGTGGGTCGTCGTAATGACGGTCCTTACCTATTTGGCGGCGGCAATCTATAACCTTGCCTCCGAGATGGGCAATGGGATATCCATAGGAGTTGTCGACGACAGCAAGTGAACGGCCGTCATATTAGGTTGTTCATGTGGCTCCGGGGCTATAGCTCAGCCGGTTAGAGCGCAGCACTGATAATGCTGAGGTCGCTGGTTCGATTCCAGCTAGCCCCACTCCGCACGTCCCGGGGATGTAGCTCAGCTGGAAGAGCACCTGCTTTGCACGCAGGGGGTCAGGGGTTCGAGTCCCCTCATCTCCACCAAAGTATCCGTATGAGAACCCTGCACCTTGGCGATGCCCCCGGGATCAGCCTTTGAACCGCCCTCCGGCAAAGCTGGATGGGCGGTTTTCTCGCTCTTCAGCTTTTAGCGGGGTCCAAGTCGTGACCGCCAGGACCGGGCACGCCCCAGAGAGGCGGCGACAGGAGAGCCGATAGCTTCTCCGGGTGTGGAACGAGATAAAATCTTCCCGAGCAACCCAGTACGTCTGGCGTGGTGTGGGGGATGGTCGTCCAACTTCGAGCCGAACGCGCTCAACTTGCGGTGCCTGCTTGAGGGGCTTGTTACAAGCCAACTCCCTCACCTTTTGAGGAACTGACCGAACGGATGCCCGGGCCTGGCCACAACCAACAGGGCCCCGGTCAGCGCCTAGCTTTTAGGGCGTGTTCGCTGCGTTCATTGCAGGAGTTGGCTCGGGGTTTCTGGTAGGTGCCCAGGTCGGGCCGATCTGGCTGCTCTGCATGCGCAGTGTGCTGCGCGGGCGCTTCGTGGTGGGGGTCTCCATTGGCGCAGGCGCCGCACTGATAGACATGTCCTACGCGGCGATGGGCGTAGTCGGAGGAGCCGGCGTGCTTCGAGCCGAACCCCGGTTGCGGCTGGCCCTTGGTTTCCTGGGGGCCGCCGTGCTGGTCGGCCTGGGCGTCAGGACGCTGTGGTCGGCGATGCGAATTCGAGCCGGCATGGAGAGTGATGGGGAGATTGCTTCCCCAGTTCGCGCCTTTGCGACCGCGGTCGTGGCCACGGCATCGAATCCGATGACCATCGCCTCCTGGGCGGCTCTATTCACCGCCACCTCGTCGGCGACCCTCACCAAAGGCGCCGACGGTGCGGCCCTGCTGGTTCTGGGCGTGGGATTGGGATCGCTCGCATGGTTTTCGGTCCTTTCCGCCGCTGTATCCGCGATGCGGCGCCGTATTGACGAGAAGGCGCGGCGCGCCATCGACGGCCTCTCCGGCGTCGGATTTGTGGCCTTCGGAGCCTTCCTTGGCCTCAAGACGTGGTATCGGTCATGAACGGGCGCTTTCCGACGCCAGCCCCGGGCGCAAGGTGGACCACTAGGTTCAAGAGACGCCTGGAAGGTGGATCCAGGTAGCGCCTACCTTGCGCATCCACCGGCCCGCATGTACGCCGCCGTCGACAGTTTGTACAGAGTCACGGCATCTGGGTTGGAGCGAACCAGGTCAAAACGCCAGCCCCCAGCCTGGTAGATCCAATAATCCGTTAGCTGAACACCGTCGACGGAATAGTGTACCTCCCACCAACCACCAGCCGAAGGTGCCGCACTCTCGGTTACCGGTGTTCCCGGGTGTGACGGGCACTCGCGATGACGTAGCACGTAGTCGGCTTCACTTATGGTGTTTCGGCTGCGTCGATCCCACCGGGCATAGACCGGCCCGACGTTGTTGGCGGCGAAGTCCCGGTTGAAGATGGATGCGACGGCAAGGAGTTCCTTCGCGGTTCTCGGCTCCGGCGAAGTGGACGGCGTCGTCGGCAGGCGCTTGGTCGTGCATCCCGCAAGGCCTGAGGCAGCGGCCAAGGCCAATGCCGCGAGCATTCCAGTTCTCCGCCAAAGGCCGATCATCTCGGGAACGTTAGCCGCGAAAACCGCGGCTCCCCCTAGGCGCGTTGAGGGCGCGCGGCCAAACCTATATCGGAGGAGGCGCGTGCGGCTCCAAGTGCCGCGAGGACGGAAAGCGCAGCCAGAGCGAGGAAGCTGAAGCGATAGGGGTCGATTCCGGCCGAGGTAGCACCAAGTCCGATCTCGAGAGATCGAAATCCTAGGGCGGCCTGGAGCAGGACCGCGCCCAATGCGATGCCAAATCCGGCGGCGAGCTGCTGCAGTGTGGAGGCGAGCGTGTTGGCCCGGTTCATGGCGGCCTGGTCGACGTCGGCGAAAGCGACGGTGTTGTAGGCGGTGAAGCCGACTGACCGGGCAGCGCCTGAGAAAACCATCAGCACGCCAATTGCCAGTATGGGGGTGTGTGAGGTTAGGGCCGCCGAGAGCAACAGCGAAACAGCCAGACTTGCAGTCGCGGCAAGCATCACCGGGCGGAACCCGAACCATCTGAGCAAGGGGGTGGTGAGTGGCTTTATACCAACATTGCCCAGATACAAGAGCAGGACCAAGCTGCCCGCCCTTATGGGTGACCAGTGAAAGGCAAGCTCGAACATGAGTGGAAGGAGAAAGGGGACTGCACTCACCGTCAGCCTGAAAACGCTTCCCGCGGTGTGCGCAACACGGAACGACTCCGTCGCGAACGGAGAGAACTCCAGTAGTGGGTTCAGTGCTCGTCTTAGGTGGAGGATGGCACCCGCGGTGAATGCTGTACCAGCAAGCGATTCGGCTGCAACCGCTCTCCAGTCGACATGCGCCGCCGAGGCCGCCGAGGCCGCGTAAGCGAGCAGGCCCAAACCCAGACCGACCAGTGCAAAGCCTCTCCAGTCAAGAGGTTTGCCGATGCGAGACGCGGTTGCGGGAACCAGGAACCAGGCTGCCACGAGGGCAATGATACCGAGGGGGATGTTGATGATGAAGATCCAGTGCCACGACGCATAAGTCGTGATCGCACCACCGAGCAGTGGGGCGATGACTGGCGCGGTGAGTGCCGGCCAGGTCAGATAGGCGATCGCAGAGACCAGACGCTCCTTGGGTGTGGAGTTCAGCACCGCCAGTCGTCCGACGGGGACCATCATCGCCCCTCCCACCCCTTGTGCAATTCGCGCGGCGGTCAACTCCAGGAGGCTTCCACTCAGTGCGCAGGCCAAGGATCCCAAGGTGAATACGGCAATTGCCGAGATGAAGACCCGGCGTGTCCCGGATCGCTCGGCGATCCATCCCGATAGCGGGATGAGCACCGCGAGCACGAGCATGTAGGCGGTAATCGTGATTCCGGCTCGGGCCGCGCCCACTCCGAGGCTTCTGGCGATTACCGGGATCGAAGTGGTGAGAATGGTGCCGTCCAGGAACTCCATGAAAAACGCGCCTGCCACCAGCAGGGCCAGGTTCCGCTCGTGGTTTGGCGTGGATCTAGGCAAAGGCTTCCTCGGGGTCACGGACACCCGGCGGACGGATCCGCCGGCGCGGCGGGCTCCGAGCTACAAGCTAATGGCACTCACGGCGGGCCGTCCTTTGCTCGCGGATCGGGCGAGATGGCTAAATTCTCGGGAATGGAAGTCACGAGACCCACCTGGAAACTCCAATCGCGCCTCGTCGAGGTACGTAACCAATGGGCGAACCTGATCGGCGAACGCTGGCTGGATGCGGAGGAGCACGAGATCGACTACTGGCGAGTCGAGAACGCGGACTCGTTGATAGTGATGATCGTATCGGGAGACGAACTGGTTTTGCCGGTGCCGGTTTTCAGGCCCGGTGTGGGCCGGGCAACCCTGGACTTCTGCGGTGGGCGGCTGGTGGATACGGCGGACATTGTTGGCGAAGCCAATCGGATAGTTGCAAGGGAGCTCGGTCTCGATGTCCCGGACCCCTTCGGCAGCCTCGAGCTGGTCAACCCATCAGGATGGGAGACCAATAGTTCATTGGAGTCGCAGCGCGTCTTTGGGGTGGTGGCGAAGCTTAGGGCCGGTTTGAGCCTCGATTCCTCCAAGGTCGGTGCCATATTTCCTTGTAACGAGTCCGGTATCGCGAGCTTGTTGGATCAGATGACATGCCTCCAGTGCCGTGGGGTCCTGGCGGAGGCGCGCAGGCTCTACCTGATCCCCTAGGAGGTCGAGGCTTTCGCAATGGGGGCGAGCGTAGGGCGAGGGCCCCGTGGAAGCCCATGCGCGCTCGGCCTACGCCGACGCCAGTGGCCACTAGGACCTCCTCGCTGTGCATAGACGGTCTTTGCCAAAGTAGAGAATGGCTTTGGGCAGCCTGCAGCGTCTAGGCAGAACCGGTTGAAAAGCTGGCAAGGTCGGTCGTGTCGCGATCAGCCGTGAGACGGCCCGAGGGCATCGACCTGTTCGCTGGCCTGGCGGGCCGCCCCTCATCCGCAAATTCAACGACACGTATGTATGTGAGGCGATCAGCCGGAAGTCGCCTCGTGGCCATCGTGGCCGACGCCATCCAGATCCCCAGCTCTGTTTCCGGGCTACCCAGGTCATGATCTTCGACCCCGAGGGCAATACCAAGAGCCTGGCGGGAAACTCCTACTCGACACCTTCCACTTCGAGCCTTTATTCCGATACGGTCAGAGGCAATTCCGGGTGGTGTGCACTGGCCATTACGCCGGTGCGATAGCTCCGGGCGCCTTAGGGATAGAATGTCATTCACGCTGGACCCTGGAGAGGTGCCAGAGTGGTCGAATGGGACTCACTGCTAATGAGTTGACCTGGGAAACTGGGTCCGAGGGTTCAAATCCCTCCCTCTCCGCCAGTGTCACCCTTTCAGGGGTGGGCTAGCCGGGTTGCTCCTGGCGAAGCCGCACTATCATTTATATCTCCGGGCGAGTGGCGGAATAGGCAGACGCGCAGGATTCAGGTTCCTGTGTCCGAAAGGACGTGGGGGTTCAAGTCCCCCTTCGCCCACCATTTTGACCAATTGGGACTGGGCATAAGTTCAGCTCATGTGACTGAGGGATGCGATTGCGCGGTGGTTGGCATGCCTGCTGTTTGCGATGCCCATACATTTGAGGCACTGCACCGGGAACCCATTATCGAATCGCGCTATTCAAGCGATGGCAAACAAGCGCATTACCAATGCAAGCGTCCGGTAGTACCCGACGAGCGTGCACAACTCAAAGAGCGCCTTCTCCCCGGCGGAGGCTGCAAGGCGGGCATATGGGGCGTTGCCAATAGCCCCTCCTTGCACCAGTAGCAGGGCCGCCGCGAACAAAGCGTCTTCCTCCGGGGTCATTCCGACTGGGGCTCTCCCGGCCTGGATCAGGGCGATGTCTGTTTCCGCGAGGCCGGCCGCAGTGGCGAGTCGATGGTGCGCAGACCACTCGAAAGCGCTCCCCTCGGAGGCTGCCACCAGCAGGATCGCGGCTTCCCGTACCCGCGGTGGCAGCGTCGAACGGTAGCGTATCGCGGCACCAAGTTCCTGGAGGGGTTCCCCGACTGCGGGGCTGAGGAGCATCGGGCCGAATGGGCCGGCCAGCGCGCCGTTCTCATCCACGATCGGGGAGGCGCTTTGGTCCCCGGCCCTGGGTCCGCCCGTGATCAGCTCGTAAAGCCGCATCTGGGTTTGGTCGAGATCGCCTTGTTGCAGGTCCGCCAAGCGCCCCCCGCCCGAACTCATGTCGATCGCCCTCCCGCGCCGCCTTGCAGCGTAATTCTTCCTCGATCCTATGGTCCGTCGGCACCTTGGCTGGGCCCGACAGCCCGCAATGTCCTGCTCAGGCTGGTCTCAGGACATAGTGTCGCGGGACGCGGCCAGAACAGAAGTGACATTTTCAACTAATCTGTATCCGTGGACCTTGCTGACATAGAGAACAGGATTGAACGGCTGATCGAAGGCGCGTTCGGTCGGCTGTCGCGCAAGGGGCTGCAGCCGTCGGAGATCGGCAAGAAAGTCGTGCGGCAGATGGAGCTGGAAAAGCGCATCGGCGTGCGTGGCCCGATCGTCCCAAACCACTATATGATCCTGCTCTCGCCCGACGATTTCGAATCGCTGGCGGACATTAGTGCGGCCTTGCATTCGGAACTTGTGGCCTTGGTTCAGGAGACCGCCCGCGAGCGCCACTATAAGTTCGTGGGATTCATTGACGTCGGCATCGACGTCGATTCCGAAATCCCGCGGGGTACCTTCGCCATCGAGTCGCAGTATCAGGAGGATCCGGAGTACATGGGCCATCTCTATCTGGAGATGCCCAACGGAATGCGTGTCCCGCTCGGTGATGCGCCGGTAACCATCGGCCGCCTTCCTGGAAGCACCATCGTCATCGACGAACCCAGGGTTTCGCGCCGCCATGCGGAGGTGAGCGTGGGCGATGACGGATACGTTAGGATTCGTGACCTTGGCTCTACCAACGGTACGCGCGTGAACGGGTTGGCGGTCACCGACAGCACCGCCCGCGAGGGAGATGAAATCGACGTTGGTGGCGTGAAGATCCGAATAGGGCGTCAGTGACTCATGCCTCTTGGCCTGCTAGATCTATTCAAGTATCTACTGATTGCCCTCATCTGGCTGTTTTTTTTGCGCGTGATCAGAGCCGTTTGGGTACAGGCAAAGCCGACAGCGCAGAAAATACCCGCTGATACCCGGCGCCCCGCTAGGCAGGCTCCGGCTATGCAGTCTGCTCCTAGCCCTGCACCTTCGGGGGCAATGGTCCGCTTGCGCGTAACACCACCCGGGGGAGGCGCTTCCCACAGCGCGGAAATACGCTCGCAAGGGACCATCGGCAGATCCGCCGCATGTGCCATCCCGCTCAGCGAGGACGAATTCGCGTCCAGCGTTCACGCCAGGATCTTCCAAAATGGCTCATCGTTTATGGTCGAGGACCTTGGCTCTACGAACGGCACCACTCTCAACGGTTCGAGGATTGCGCGGCCTACGGCCATCTCTAAAGGAGACAAGATTGTCGTGGGCAGGACCATCCTCGAGGTGATCACCTGATGAACGTCACTTGGGGCGACGCCACGGATGTCGGGCGCGTGCGGCGGAACAATCAGGACTATCTCTATGCCGATGGCCGGCTTTTCGTGGTTGCGGACGGGATGGGCGGCGCAAACGGCGGCGAGGTTGCCTCGAAACTCGCGGTCGAGGGATTCGTTTCCCGAGCTGGCGGTGCCCCAGACGGCCGCGCGCTCAAGAGTGCGGTGGCCGGAGCAAACGAGGACGTCTTCCGCGAGGGCCAGGCTCACAATGAGCTCGCCGGGATGGGCACCACCTTGGTGGCTGCGGTGGTTTACGACGAACCGGAGGCGCCAAGGGTGCTGATCCTAAACGTCGGCGATTCGCGCGGCTATATCCTGCATGACTCGGACCTCACTCAGATCACCGAAGACCACTCGTGGGTGGGTGAGCTTCTCAGAGCGGGAAAGCTTTCCCAACAGGAGGCCGAGATATCCGTCAGCCGCCACATGCTGACGAGAGTGGTCGGAGTAGCTGGTGATCTCGAGCCCGACATGTGGGAGATACGCCCCCGACCTGGGGACAAGATACTGCTCTGTTCCGATGGGATTACCAACGAGCTTGCGGATCCCGAAATAGGCGCGGTGCTCATGAGTGGCGCGGATGCCAAGTCGATGGCCGAAGAGCTCGTCCGTCGTGCCGTCGAGGCGGGTGGCCTGGACAATGCCACGGCCGTCGTCATCGACTTTGGGCCACCGGAGCCCGAGGTCGTCCCGTCCCCCCTGCAGATTGCCCGAACCGAGCTGCCGGTGCCTCGCAAGGTCGTGCCCCCTGCACCTGTCACCTTTACCAGGCAGTCCGCGTCCTCGGGGGGCCCGGACTTGATGCAGATCCCCCAGCCACTCTCGCGCTCGAACTTCACCAAGGCCGGTACCGTTCTCAGGATCTTGGCCTTCCTTGCGGCTCTGGCGCTGGTAATCGGCATCGGGGTTTACGGCATCACCAACTACGTGCGAGGCTCGTACTTCGTCGGTGTATCCAACAATCGCATCGCCATCTACCAGGGCCGGCCGGGTGGGTTGCTTTGGTTTGCTCCGCACCTGGTTACAGTGCGTAACCTCCGCCTCAGCGAGCTGCCGTCCGCCTACGCGAGCGAGCTGCGAAGCGGAGTTCCTGAACCGAGCTTCGCCGCCGCATCCAAGTACATATCCAACCTTCAGGCACAGTCCCTGCAGTTCAGACAGGCCAATCCGGGCACCACGTCCACCACGACAACAACTGCGAAGTCGGGAGCCGGATAATGAAGCAGCGCATCCGTATCCTTGGTGTTTTTCTCCTACTCCTCTTTGCCGTGCTTTTCGTGCAGCTGAACCACATACAACTGCTTGAGGCGACGAAGCTCGCGAATGCCCCGGGTAACTCACGCAACCTGACCAACCAGTTCTCGACCCGCAGGGGTGCGATACTCACGGCTGACGGCCAGGTCGTTGCGGAGTCGGTTCCCTCGAACGACATCTATCATTTCCAGCGCACCTATCCCCACGGCATGCTCTATGCGGATGTGAGCGGATACGACTCGATCATCTATGGGATGGACGGAATTGAGTCCTACTACAACAGTTATCTGAGCGCGCATACCGCCCCTCCGTCGTCGTTTTCCTCTCTCATCAACCCCACCGTCACCACCGATAACGTGATCCTGACCATCAACTCCAAGCTGCAGCAGGTGGCTGCCAATGCCCTAGGCACACTGCGCGGCGCAGTGGTTGCGATCGACCCCTCGACCGGCGCGATCCTTGCAATGTACTCGAGCCCCTCCTACAACCCGAACCTTCTGGCATCCCATTCGGGGACGGTGGAGAACAACGCCTGGAAGAGCTATCAGGCGAACCCGGCGCAGCCGATGCTGGCCCGGGCGTATAGGCGCAGCTATCCGCCCGGCTCCACCTTCAAGGTGGTGACCTCCTCCGCGGTCTATGACCACAATCCTTCGCTCGCTACCAAGAGCTATCCGTATCTGACCGAGCTAAAGCTGCCTGATACCACCAACTACCTGGCCAACTACGCGCACGAGCTTTGTGGGGGAACCATCCCGACGCTCCTTGCGGTCTCATGCGACTCGGGATTCGGTGCCATCGGACTGGACTTGGGCGCAAACGCGCTGGCCGCTGAGGCGCAGGCGTTCGGATTCGGCCAGGTACCCCCCCTGGACCTCTACGGCGTTGCCGCTTCGCATTTCCCCTCCGCCGCAAGGCTCTCGACCCGCCTGCCGGACGTGGCATATTCCGCCATCGGCCAATACGACGTGCAGGCAACTCCCCTGCAGATGGCGCTGGTGGTAAGCGCGATTGCCAACAAGGGCGTGATGATGGCGCCGCACCTGATGAAGGAGATCACCAACCAGCAGGCGCAGGTGATCAAGACCTACACAGACCACGTCTGGCGAGTGGCAACCACCCCTTCCACGGCGGCTCAGGTGACAACCTTGATGGAGGGAGTTGTGAAGAGCGGAACCGCCCAGGGCATCGCCCTGCCGGGGGTGTCCATAGCCGCCAAGACCGGCACAGCCCAGTTAAACTTGACCTCGGTCAATCAGACCAGCCCTCAAGGCAACGACAACTGGATGGTCGCGTTCGCTCCCGCTCAGAATCCCAGCATTGCGGTCGCAGTGGTGGTTCCTGCGCAACCGGGCATCAGCTCTAGTTCGACCGGCGCACAGTACGCGGGACCGATTGTGAAGGCGATCCTCGCCTCCGCACTCGGCATTGGAAACCAAGGTTAAGGAGCAACGTGGCCCAGCCCTACGGTAGTCGCTACGAGATGGTTGAGAAGATCGCACGCGGCGGCATGGCGGACGTATACCGCGCTCACGACCTTCTCCTTGACCGACCGGTAGCGCTGAAGGTGCTCTTTCCCGAGTTGAGTACCTCCGAAACCTTCGTGGAGCGCTTCCGTCGTGAGGCCACGGCTGCCGCCAACCTTTCCCATCCGAACATCGTCTCGGTCTACGACTGGGGCCGGGAGGAGAACACCTACTTCATCGTCATGGAACTCATTGACGGCGAGACGCTGGGATCGCTCATCCGTCGGCGGGGCCAACTCGACTTTGACTATGCCGCGGCGATCGCCGCCGATGTGGCGTCCGCCCTGAACTATGCCCATCGCCACGGTGTCGTACACCGTGACGTCAAGCCCGGCAATGTGTTGATCGCCGAAGACGGGCACGTCAAAGTCACCGACTTCGGAATCGCACGCGCTCAGACCGCCAACGAGGGCCTAACCCAGACCGGCTCGGTGATGGGGACTGCTACCTACATATCACCCGAGCAGGCCGAAGGGCGTCAGCTGGACGGGCGAAGCGACGTCTACTCACTGGGCGTAGTTCTCTATGAGATGCTTTCCGGACAGCCTCCCTTCACGGGTGACTCCACTGTCTCGGTCGCGCTCAAGCAGGTCAAGGAACAGGCGCCCGCCCTTTCCTCCCTGCGGCCCGATGTGCCAAAGCCGCTCGAGGAGATCGTGGCCAAGGCCATGCGGAAGGACCCCGAGACTCGGTACGCAACCGCCCAGGACTTCCGGGCCGATCTCTTGCGCTTCATTCAACGGCGCCCGGTTGAGGCGTCGCGTGACGCGGGTGACCTTGTGAGTGGTCCCGCCACCGAGGCGATGGCCGGCCTCGGTGTCCAGGGCCAGGCCACCGAGGCCATCCCCTCCATGTTCCGGAATAGCACTACCGCTATGGAGCAGGTCCCGGAGGACAAGCAGCGCAAGCGCGACAAGCGCGGGACCATTATCGCCATAATCGCGGCGGTGTTGGTGCTGGCGGCGTTTTTCGGCATCTTCGCACTCGTGAAAGGCAACTTCTTCGGTACCGCGAAGCCGGCGGTGGCCACCGTCTCCCTGCCCAACGTGGTCGGAAGCAGCCTGACGGCAGCGGGCACGTCACTGACCTCGGACGGCCTCACCTACAAAGTCACCTACAAGCGCTCCTCCACCGTGCCCCAGAACACCGTCATCTCTCAGAACCCGGCCGCGGGAACCAGCGTGCACAAGGGTTCCTCCGTAAACCTGACCGTTAGTTCCGGGCCGGCGCCGGTGTCTGTTCCCAATGTGGTTAACCAGACGGTCGGCAACGCCGAATCCCAGCTGGTCCCCTTGGGCTTTTCGGTGGCAACCACCTACGTCAATTCCTCCAAGCCCAACGGCGTGGTGATAAAGCAGACTCCGAACGCGGGGACCAAGGCGGCGCCGGGCTCGACCGTGACCTTGACGGTGTCCAACGGCCCCGCCACGGTGGCGGTGCCCAACGTCGTCGGCCAGCCCCTTGCCCAGGCGGCCAACACCCTTGGCACCACTGGGCTGCAGCTCGGAAACGTGACCTATCAGAGCTCGGACACCGTTCCCAACGGCTCGGTCATCTCGACCAGTCCCACTGTGGGTAGCCAGGTTGCCCCGAACACCAGCGTGGACGTGGTGGTCTCATCAGGGCCCCCGTCGACCACCACCACGACCAGCTCGACCACCACCACGACCAGCTCGACCACCACCACGACGCCGACATCCTTGCCCTAGGGCGATGGTGAGGGTGGGCAGCGCCTAGGCGCTGTGCGTAGCCGAGACGAAGTTCGCCACCATCTCCTTGCCATGGGTGGTGTAGATCGACTCGGGGTGGAACTGTACGCCCCAGATCGGGTAGTCGCGATGGCTGATGCCCATGATGAGACCGTCCTCACTCCTGGCCGTCACGCGGAACTCCGCGGGGAGACTGGACTCCTCGACGATAAGCGAGTGATAGCGGGTGGCCCGGAAAGGGCTTTCGATGCCCTGGAAGACTCCTGATCCGTCGTGGGTTATCATCGACGTCTTGCCGTGCATGGGCACCGGAGCCCTGACCACGCTTCCGCCGAAGGCCTCGGCCATGGCCTGGTGGCCAAGGCATACGCCGAAGACGGGTGCGCGCCCCGCCATGCGCGAGATAACCTCAACCGAGACTCCGGCGTCGGCCGGCACTCCCGGGCCGGGGGATATCACCACTCCCGCATAGCCATCCTCGGCCTCCCGGGCGTCGAGCTTGTCATTGCGCACGACCACGGGCTCGGCTCCCATCTCGCCCAGATACTGGACGAGATTGAAGACGAAGGAGTCGTAGTTGTCTATAACCAGGATCCGGGGGCGGGTTCGCATAGTCTTTTAGAAGCCTAATCATTGGCGCCAGACACGCTATGTGGCCCGGCGCCCCGGCGGCAGCTAAGGAGAGAGTGGCCGATGGCGCGCTCGAAGAAGACGTCCATGAGGTTGCATCCTGGAACCGGCTCCAGGTCCAAGGGGGCCGGCCGTAACGTGAGGGCCTCCAAGCGCTACACCCCGCCGGTGCCGATCTCCAAGAAGAAGTCGCGGCCTTGGGTGGCGGTGGTACTCTTGGCGCTGCTCGGCCTGGGCATCCTCGTCATCCTGCTCAACTATCTGACGGTACTTCCCGGTGGGGCGTCCAACTGGTATCTCCTGCTCGGCCTGGCTCTCATGGCAGGAGGGTTCCTGGTCGCCACTCGCTACCGCTGATCACCACCCGGCAAAACCTGCGAGCCCGTAGCTTTCCCGTGTGAATGGGACCCGGGTGACCGGGCCCGCTTGATCGGCCCAAGGGGGCGCCGCTTTACGGCATTAGGTTGTTGACGTGTACGAGAAGATAAGACTCAGCCCCGAGGCGATAGCAGCCCGCCCGATACCCGGGTTTACGCGCGCCGTCTCCCCAAGCTTCACTGCCGATGGCGGATACCTTTACTTTCTCTGGCCGGAGCGGGGCGCGGAGTTGAGCCTGAAGCGTATCAACTGCTCCACCGGCGAGGAGGAGCTGATCGCCGCGGCGGGCGAGGAGCAACCTGATCTGACGCTGGAGGAGGAGCTGCGCCGCGAGCGACTGCGTATGACCTGGGGAGGAATTTCCGGATTTGATCTGGAAACGGCCTCCGACGGATCCACGTTGGTCGTCCTCAACCGCGGTGGGAGTTTTTCCGTTCTTGATGCCACCTGTAGCCATGTGATAGCCGACTTTTCCGGCGACCACTTCTCCGCCTTTGCGGTCGCGCCCGGGGGGCGCAAGGCGGTGGCCGCCAACGACGAGGGGCTCTGGAGCATCGACCTGGGCTCTCACCGTCGCAAGCTGCTGCTTGCCAACTCGGCGCCCATGGCCGTCTACGGCGTCGCCGAGTATGTCGCCCAGGAGGAGTTGGATCGGCTGGACGGCTTCTGGATCTCCCCCGACGGCTCACACGTGGCCTTCACCGAAGTGGACGAGTCCGCGGTGCCGGAGTTCCCGTTGGTCCATATGGGCGGCGATGACTGGACTTTGGAGCGGCACCGCTACCCGTTTGCAGGCGGAGCAAACGCCAAAGTCAGGCTGTGTGTAACCGGGATCGGCGGCGGTGCTCTGGCATGGGTGCCGCTTCCCGAGGAGAACGAGTTCTACCTTGCCAAGGTGCTCTGGCTCGGAAACCTGCACCTGGTGGCCGTGACCTTGGACCGGCTCCAGCAGCATCTCAGGTGGTGGCGTTACGACCTCAAGCACGAGACCCTCTCGCTAATCCATGAGGAGCGGTGCGATCCCTGGGTGAATCTTCCGGCCGGCGCGATCGCCATGGGCGAGGAGTCCCTTCTCACCACCACCGAACGCAGTGGTTTTGCCCAACTATGTGAGATAGCAGCATCCGGGGGAGTAAAGCTGTACGAGTTGGGGGACTGGACGGTGACGAGGATCGTTGCCGCCCTGCCGGAAAGCCGCGCGGCTTTTTTTATGGCGACCGAAGCCGGCCCGCTCGAACGCCACCTGTACAGGCTCGATCTCGATCAGGGCTCGATGCGGCGCGTGACCGAAACCCCGGGGATGCATGACGCACTCGTGGATCCCACCGGGATCCACGTCCTGGACCAATGGTCGAACCGCACCGCCGGTGCCAGTAGCGAGCTGCGCCTGGCCGGAGGAGCCGTGCGCCGAATCGGCGCGGCACCTCCGACTGCGGAGGACCTCGGCCTTGTTCCCCCCAAGCTTTTCACTCTCACCGCCGCGACAGGGGAGACTCTCCACGGAGCCGTATACCTTCCCACGAGCGCGGGACCGGCACTCCGGCCGGGGGTGGTCAGCGTATATGGCGGGCCACACGCCCAGCTGGTCAACGACTCCTGGGAGCTCTTGACCGCCGATCTGGTGGCTCAGCACCTCGCCTCGCAAGGCGTCGTGGTCGTCAAGCTCGACAATCGTGGCAGCGCGGCCAGAGGTAAGCCCTTCGAAGCGCATCTGAACCGGCGCTTTGGCTCCGCCGAACTCGAAGACCAGTTGCTCGCCGTGAGATACATGATCGAGAATCACCAGGTCGACCCGGCTCGGATCGGCATCTACGGTTGGAGCTATGGCGGCTTCATGACCATTCGCGCACTCACCGGGGCGCCGGAGACCTTCAAGGTCGGCGTAGCCGGGGCGCCGGTGGTGGATTTCCGTTATTATGACACCGCCTACACGGAGCGCTACCTGGGGATGCCGACAGAGGGCGCCGACGCCTACGACAGCTCCGACCTGGCGCGAGCGGCCGGGTCGCTGACGGGCAAGCTGCTCGTAATCCATGGCTTGGCTGACGAGAACGTGCACTTCAGGAATACCGCACGGTTTCTCGAGGCGGCCACACGCGAGAGCAAACAGGTGGACCTCATGCTGCTTCCCGGCTCCCGCCACTCGCCGCGAGGATTCGAGACGTTGCGCGAGATTGCGCGCCGGCGCGCGGAGTATTTACTGAACCACCTTTGACGCGCGAGGTCATGGAGCGCCTCGGCTCTCCTTCATCGACGATCCAAAGCGGCGTCTAGTTCATTTCAGCCTGGCCAGGCACGCGCGCGGCCCCAGGTCACTTCCGACCGCGGCGATGGCATTGGCGGCGCAGAGTTAGTCACTTGCGCAGTACGCCGCCCGCGGCTGCAGCGGATACACCCGGGTGCAACCCCGGGGGGCGGGCAGAGCCCCGTGACGGCCACTTTCCAGACCCCAGGGTTCTGTGCAAGGCTGTGGGAGATGTTCTCCGGTCAGACAGGCGGCTCGTCGCGGGCCGGGCGCTGGGCGCGAACGGCCGCCGGCGTCGCCATGCTTGCCCTGTTTGCCGCGGCCTGCGCGAGCGGCGGTGCAAGCCCGCCAACGGGTACCGACTCAGCGACCAGCCTCCCGGTGACCACGGCCCCTTCCGGCGGCGGGCCGGTTCGCACTTGGAACGGCATTATCGGCCAGGGCCTGGCCGTCACCGCGGGCCACACCTACCTTGCCTGGAACCACAGGGGATGGAAGTACTCCCAACCCAACCTCCTCTCGGTGCTCGATCCACAAACGGGTGGACTCTACTCCACCGTGCAGTTGGCCGGTGCATTTCACCAAGCCCTCGAGGCAGGAGGTTCGCTCTGGGTCGCTGAGACGACGCGACAAGGCGGTTTGCTGGAGCGCCGCAATCCCAACACGCTCGCCCTGCTTGGCACGGAGCCCGTTGACGTCGGGCCGTCAGGATTTGCGCCCTCCATCGCCACGGCGTCAGGCTCGCTCTGGGTCGCGGGCGGAAAGACCCTTACGCGCCTCGCGCTTCCCAACGGAGGCATGGAGGCCAGCTACCCGATTGCGGGCCAGGCGGTTTCCTCCTCCCTCGGACACGACCCCGCGGCGACCGAGCTTGCGGTGGGGTGGGCCGGCCCCGGCGGCGTGGGAGGAGTGCAGCTGCGAAGCGGGCGGACTGGAAGTGTGATCGCCCAGAGCACGCAATCCTTCTACGGTGTCGCCACCCCCTTTGTCAGCGACATTGTTGACCAACTGATGTGGGTGTCGGAGCCGACAGGAAACATGGGATACGTGGAGAGCGTGCAGCTGCCTTCGATGGAGGTCCGGCACTCGACCCTGGTCGAGGGATCCAATGGTATTAGGGCGTGGGTCCTCTCCGGAGTCCTATGGATCTCCCAGCAGGGTGGTGGACCTGGTCAAAACTACTGCGGCGATCCTCTCACCGGAAAGCCCTGGGCATCCTTTTACGGGGACCTTGGGGCGACGGGGCGTCTTGGTGGTCTGGGCGGGGTGTATTTCTACGTGTTCGGGACCGCTTCCGACGGGACCGGTATTGCCCAGTTTGCCATCCCTTCCAGCTGCCGTCCCGCCACCTTGACCGGGGAATCCCTTTTCGCCTAGGCCCCGAGGTAACCTCTGGGCGGCCACGTGGGTCGGACATGAATGGCGAAGGGCGCCCCCCCTGCCGAGCGGGCGCCCTTCGGTAAGTTCCAGCTTCGTGCTTGGTTCGTTAGCCCAGACGCTCGATGATGGTCGCGTTGGCCATGCCGCCGCCCTCGCACATGGTCTGAAGGCCGTAACGGCCCCCGGAGCGCTCGAGTTCGCAGAGAAGGGTCGCAAGAAGCTTCGTACCCGAGGCGCCGAGCGGGTGGCCAAGTGCGATGGCCCCGCCGTTCACGTTCACACGGTCCATGTCCGGATGCAGCTCCTTCTCCCAGGCCAGAACGACTGAGGCGAAGGCCTCGTTGATCTCGACCAGGTCTATGTCGGAGATGGACATCTTGGACCGCTCGAGCACTTTCCGGGTGGCGGGAATGGGTCCGGTGAGCATGGTGACCGGGTCCACGCCGGCTAGCGAGAAGCTCACGAACCTCGCCCTTGGCGTGAGGCCAAGCCGGTTTGCCATCTCCTCGCTCATGATGAGCGCTGCAGAGGCGCCGTCGGTGATCTGGGAGGAGTTGCCGGCCGTGACCTTGCCACCCTCCTTGAATGCGGGGCGCAGATTGGCCAGCGCTTCCAGGGAGGTCTCGCGGATACCTTCGTCGGCGGTCAGGATCTCGCCGGTCTCGGCACCCTCCGGCCCCTTGACGGCCATGGGAACGATCTCGCGCTCGAAGCGTCCCTCGTCCCGCGCCTTAGCGGCCAACTGCTGGCTGCGTAGGCCGTATCGGTCGAGTTCCTCCCGGGAGAGGTTCCACTGGTCTGCGATCATCTCTGCTGAGATGCCCTGATTCACCAGCCCGCCCACCTCTCGGTAGCGCTCGGCGACGCGAGGACCGAAGGGTACTCCGGGGCCGTTGGCGGCGGCTGAGCCCATTGGGACCTGGGTCATGGCCTCCACGCCCGCGGCGATGACTACGTCGTGGAATCCCGCCATGATCGCCTGGGCCGCGAAGGCGGCCGCCTGCTGCGACGAGCCGCACTGGCGGTCGATGCTGGTGCCGCATACCGACTCAGGGAAACCCGCGGCGAGGACGGCATTGCGCGCCACGTTCACCGATTGCGCGCCCACCTGCATGACGCATCCCATGATTACGTCTTCAACCAGGGCAGGATCAAGGTCGTTCCTGGTCACCAACGCGGACAGCACCTCGGCGGCCATGTCCACCGGATGCCATCCGGATAGTTTCCCATTGCGCTTCCCGCCGGGCGTGCGCACCACGTCGACAATTACGGCATTCGCCATAGCTACTCCTTTGGTCCCGGTACCGACCCGAGATCGGTTTGCTTCCAAACTTTACTGACCCGACTCTAGCATTGCCGCATTGGCGGGACGAGGTGAGGACCTTCAGCTGGTGAGCGAGGTCACCTCGAAACGCACTACGTCCACCAGGCCGAGGTCGGTAATGCGCAGCTCGGGTATGACGGAAAGCCCGAGAAACGAAAGGGTCATAAAAGGGGCGGAATGGGTGATTCCCAGCTGCTCCCTCGCGGCTCTCTCCAGGTCTTCCAGCTGCTCGGCAACACGTGGAGCTGCGGCGGTGGACATTAGGCCGCCAATAGGCAGGGGAACCAGCGCCAGGACCTCGCCGTCCAGCACCGCCACCTGACCGCCACCTGCCTTGGCCAAGGCATCCGCCGCGACGGCCATATCGCGAGCGCCTCCCGCGTCCATCGCCCCAACCAGCATCAAGTTGTGGGCGTCGTGGGCGACCGTGGAGGCGATTGCTCCGCGGGTCAGGCCGAAGCCTCGCACCAGGCCCAATCCGATCCTGCCGGTGCGTCGGTGACGTTCGGCCACGGCGATTCGGGCACAGCCGGCCAGTTCTCGGCCACTCAGCCGCAGGTCGCGCGTCGAAAGCGAGCCTTCAATCACTTCGATGACCCGGTAGTTGCTGGCGGCGTCAATGGAGATTTCGAGCTCAGCCGGCCGAATCTCGCCCTCGAGGTGGATGCTGCTGTGCATCCATTCCGGAGCGGGGCGGTCGGGAACCGTGCCGGGCCCGAGGTGTCCATCCCGGGCGACCAGCACGCCCCGCCGGAACACTAGCGCGGGGCGAAAATCGACCAGATTGCCGAGTACCTGGACGTCGGCCTGGTAGCCGGGCCCCAGTGAGCCCAGGTCGAAGAGGTTGTGGTATTGAGCGGGGTTGGAGGTGGCGAGGACAATGGCATCCTCGGCACTGACACCTGCCGCCACCGCCATTCGGACGCAGTCGTTGATGTGCCCCTTGCCGAGCAGCGTGGAAGGTTCACGGTCGTCGGTACAGAGAGCGACACGGTCGACCCCACCGATAAGCACCGTCTTGATCAGGTCTAGAAGGTTGCGGCTGGCGGAGCCCTCCCGGATGAAGATCCACATGCCCTTCCGGCGTTTTTCGTGCGCCTCCTCGAAAGTGGTGCACTCGTGGTCGGACTCGATGCCGGCGGCCAGGTAGGCGTCCAGCTGCCTGCCCGTCACTCCGGGTGCGTGTCCGTCGACGCGGCGCCAGCCGGCGGTGGCGATCTTGGCGGCGACGCCGGCGTCCCCGGCGATCGCCCCCGGGTAGTTCATCACCTCGGCGACACCGATGGCGCCGAGCTCCTCAATGACGGTTCGGACCGCCTTTGGACCGAGCTCTGCGCCGGGCGATTCGAAGGGCGAGGCGGGGACGCAAGAGGACGCGACGATGTTAAAGCTGAAAGGTAGCCCTGAGGCGGCTTCCACGAGGGCGCGAACCCCCGGGACCCCGAAGACGTTGGCGATCTCGTGGGGATCCGCCACCACCGCGGTCGTCCCGAGAGGGAGCACGGAGCGCACGAACTCGTCCACCCAGAGCTTGGTGGACTCCAGGTGCATGTGGGCATCGATGAAGCCGGGCACCAGATACATGTCGGTGACGTCTATTATCTCGCGGGCCTCGCGAGCACCCCACCCCACGACAATCCCGTCGGTGATGGCCAGGTCGGCCTTGATCCATTCCCGGGTGGCGGTGGAGAATATCTTTCCGCCCGTCAAGAGCAGGTCGCAAGGAGCGTCGCCGCGGGCGGCGGCCAGAGCGCTGGCAGTCGCGGGTGATCTGGACATGAGCCCATCCTACGCCGGCGGGAAAACCTCGCTACTCCCGCTTTTCGGCTATCGAATCACGCAGGTGGGGCAGTCGTCATAGCTGACCAGGCCCAGGCGGAAGAGCCAGCCAAACATCTTGCAACCGAGGCAGAAGCCGAGGGCTGACTCGAGCGTGGCGGCTACTCCGAGGAACGCCAGCACGATCGCCGCGGGTACGAAGGAGGAGAAGAGCAGCGAAAGGGTGGCCGCAGCCAACGACATGACCACTCCGATTCCCTGCGCAAAGCGCTTGGGCTTGCCCGGCACCGGCTTGGAGTGGGCGGACAATCTTGGGGCTACAACCTTGGTAGCCAGAAGCCCGAGTGGAGAGATCTTGGGTCCGGCCATTACCCGGACAAGGAAGCCGTAGCAGAGCGGTACGAAGATCAGGCGATTGTGTGTGGCCAAGAGCAGGACCACCTGTAGCACCACACCTGCGGCCACGGTTCTGGCCGCCACTTCGTCCACCGGGTCGGGGAATGTGAAGAAGCGCCCCCCGCGCCGGACGCTCTTGTCTTCAAATATCTGCTTGGTGTCCATGGCCAGCCCCTCGAAATGTTGTCCGGAGAAAATTCTACGGCCCCTGGAGACTAAACCCGACTAATCCGATCATGTTTAATAAGAATTCGCGGGATCATGGATTTGGCGTAGCGACCCCACATAGCCCACCCGTAGGGGCAGAGTGGGGGTTGGCGCCAGTCGGGAGCGCCTTGTTTGCAACATAAGGGGGTGCGATGGGCACGCGACGCTTTCGCACGGCCGTCTTCTTTCTCGCCAGTGCCGCAGGGCTTGCGGCCTGCGGGTATGGAGCGTCAGCTTCAACCAGCAGTTCCGCCGGTGGCGCTGCCACGGGGTCGGGAGCCAAACTGACCGTTGAGTCCAGCAAGTACGGAAAGGTGCTTGCCCTCTCGAGTGGCCAGACGCTGTACATGTTTACCGCCGACTCGCCGACCGCTTCGAAGTGCAACGGCAGCTGCGCCGGGCTCTGGCCGCCGGTGAGCGGCAACCACGTGGTGGCCGGGGTGGGAGCCAAGTCGTCATTGATCGGCTCGATCCCCCGGGGCAGCGGCACCCAGCTGACATACGATGGCCATCCGCTTTACACCTACGCCGGCGACACCTCGTCCGGCGCCGTGGCCGGTGAGGGGATCAATGCCTTTGGTGGCCTTTGGTACGTCCTGGGACCGGGAGGTACTCCTGTCAAGCCTTCTTCTTCGACTTCGTCGGGCGGATCGTCCTACGGGGGCTATTAGTTCCACCTCGCGTTCGGCGTGAGCCCCGCGTCGGCCTCCGGTAGCCTGGCATCAGGATTGGCTTGACAAGGAGCGCCGGATTGGAGCGGATGGAGACGTCGCCTGCCCGCGGCATGAAGGACTATCTTCCGATCGAGGCCGCGTTGCGCGACTGGATGCTGGGCGTGATCCAGGAGACATACGCGCTCCGCGGCTTCCAGCGAATAGAGACACCGGCTCTGGAAAACCTGGAGCGCCTCATAGGATCCGGCGGAGGTGAGAACGAGAAACTCATCTTCAAGGTTCTGAAAAGAGGCGAGAAGCTGGACCTTGCCGGCGCGGACGAGAACACGCTCGCGGACCTCGGCCTGCGTTTTGACCTCACTGTTCCGCTCGCGCGTTATTGGGCCCATAACCAGCCCAAGCTGCCGCCCGTTTTTCGCGCCATCCAGATTGGTCCGGTATGGAGGGCGGAACGTCCACAGCGCGGACGCTTTCGGCAGTTCATGCAGTGCGACATAGACATCATCGGTGAACCCGGCGTCCTCGCCGAGATGGAGCTGATAACCGTCTCGGTGGAGGCGGCGGGCAAGTTGGGGGTTAGGAACCCCATTCTGCGCTTCAATGACCGTCGTTTCCTGGATTCGGTCCTGGATTGGGCGGGCGTGCCTGCCGTGGCAGGCGCGGCGGTCCTCATTGCCCTGGACAAGCTGGACAAAGTTGGGCCAAAAGGCGTGCGGGCCGAAATAGCCCAAATGGAACTCGGCGAGCAGTCAACCGGCCGCCTGGCTCGCTTCCTGGAGGAGAGCTCGGCTTCCGAAGACCTTCCGATGGGCCTGTTTGAGGAGATCGGCCTTGCCGAAACGGTTGTTACCGACATGGAGGCCATCGCATCCCTCGCCAGGTGCTCGGCCTTGGCGGGGACAAAGCTGGTCTTCGATCCGACGGTGATCCGTGGAATGGGCTACTACACCGGGCCAATCTACGAACTCGGTGTTGCGGAGCTGGGTTTCTCGATCGGCGGCGGGGGCCGATACGACGAGATGCTCGGACGCTTCGGACGACCGGCGCCGGCCTGCGGATTCTCACTCGGATTCGAGCGCATCTCTCTCTACCTTCACGAGCAGGGCGAGCACGGTGCACTGGGCGCTCCTCAGCTTCATCTGCGCATCGCCACCCCCGCCGACTACCCGCGTGCTTTGGCCATGGCCGAGCGGGCGGTTGCCCGCGGCGTGCGCGCGTCGATCGAGGGCGCCTCCAAGAAGCTCGGTGCCGTCATCCGGCACCTGCGTGAGGAGCACGAGAGCGCTGCCGGTTCCGCGGGGCCATGGATCGCGGTGGTCGAGCTCTCCGGGCCGGAACTGAAGATACACGACGTCACGGGTGATTGTCCCGAGCTGAGTTGGCTGCAGGGCTGAGCAGACGTGGCTGCCGTGGCCGGAGTGCTCGGTGACCCGGAGAGACTAAGGAGATTCGCGCTATGAATCCACCGGTCCTTTCCAGATCGCAGATATTGTCTTACCGCCGACGTGCCGGGGCGCTCGACCAGCGCCTCCCGCCGTCGGCGGACTCGTTGCGCGTGGCTGCCTTCGCCGGGCTGCAGGATTCGATGCCGAGGGCGGCAATGCTCTCGATCCACGCACGCATGGAAGGAACCAGGCGCGACGTTTGGGAGGAGCCGGGGCTAGTGCAGCTTTGGGGTCCGCGGTTTAACATCTACGCCGTGGCCAAGGACGACATTGCGGTGTTCTCCCTGGGAACCATGCCCGATGATGCCAAGGGCTTTGCCCGTGCGACCGAGCTTGCCGCCCGGCTCGAGAGCCACCTCGCCGGCACCTCGATGCCCTACGACCAGGCGGGGGCGGGACTGGGCGTGAATCCCAATGCGCTGCGCTATGCGGCGGCGACCGGCACGGTACTCATACGCTGGGAAGGGGCCGGATGCCCGGCCGTCTGGACCGTTCCGCCGCCAGACGTGGACCCGCGGGAGGCAAGGCTGGAGTTGGCCCGACGGTATCTCCAGGTCTTCGGTCCGACTACCGCCGAGTCGTTCGGCCGTTGGGCGGGCATCGGCGTGGCCGCGGCCCAGGCGGCCTTCCGGGCGCTCTCCAACCAGCTCCTGCCGGTCGAGACCCCGATCGGACTGGCGTGGATGCTTGGACCGGACGTGGCTACTGCTGCGGAGGAGGAGTCTCGACCGGCGCCGGTGCGCCTAGTTCCCAGTGGCGATGCGTACTTTCTGGCCTGGGATCGTGACCGGGAACTTCTCGTCGAAGACTGCATGAGGCGGGCGCAGCTCTGGACCTCGAGAGTTTGGCCGGGAGCTCTCCTGATCGAAGGAGAGATAACCGGTACCTGGCGCCGCGCCGGAACCAGTCTTGTCGTGCAGTCGTGGAGATCGCTTTCCCCCGGTGAGCGCGACGCAGTGGTGGCTGAAGCGGAGCTTCTTCCCCTTCCCACCAATGGCAGGCGTGTAGCGGTTCGTTTCCAGGACTGATCGGCGGGATCCCAAGCGCCTCCTCCCGCGTCCCGCGTCGCCCGCTGGACCGCAACCCCCGGCCGCGTCAGCGGTGCAGAAGCCGGATTTAAACACGAAGGTCACACCCATGGTGCGTTCCGGTGATGCACTTTTGTGGCTGTGACCTCGTCAGTTTTGTAGGTAACCCCCCACGCCAACACTGGTATTGGTACCTGATCCGCTCGACGGGCCGGGCCGGTTCGACCGCCTCGCCCGAAGATGCCGCCAAGCAGGCCGTCGAGATCGTCCTGGTCGAACCCGCCGGTCGTGGCGCCGTCGTATACCTGCCATCCGCCGAGGTCGTCGACCGAGTAAGCCTGGTGGATAGCCCACGGAGCACGATCGCGGGACCGGGCGTTCGCGGCCGCCCCCCTCATGGCGTCGGCGGATCCAAAGACCGCAAACTTATGGGCCCAGAGGCACGCAACTCGGCACCGGCGAAGCCCCGCCTTGTGAGGACGTAGGCGAGGGCGTCACGGTCGGTTCGCCTCGTCGATGGTCAGTTCCGCAGCAGGGTCGGCTTCGAGCCGGTCGTCGGGGATCGGCCGCCCGCTCAGCACGGATAGGCCGTAGGTTCCGGCGGCCAGGCGATCTTCGGCGCGCTTCAGGGCTTCCAGCCGGGCGTTGAGCCCGGCCACGACGGCATCGTTGGTGCCTTCGGCCGTGAGCGGCTCGGCCCGATCCCCCCAGTCTCCGGGCTCGTCCTCGGCTGACCGGTCGGCTCGCCCCGACTTGGCTGCGTCGGCCAGCAAGGCCTGAAGCCGAGTGCGCTCAGCCTCGAGCAGTTCCCGCGCCCGCTCTTTCTCCACTCCTGCCTCCCTCTTTTCAAAGATTCGTACCCGGCGAGGTGCGTGCGACAGCTGCCTCGGTACTCCAACTCTTCACCACGCCAGACCTCAAAGGCGAGCGATCCGGGCCTTCCATTCCCTTTCCGGAGGTGGACGGCCTCCCGTCAGTACTCTAGGTCGATGTCTCACCCCAAAGGAGGCGATACGACGTGAGCCAGATCCTCTTCGCGGTCGGCCTCGTCGTGATCCTCCCGACCGTGCAAGGGGTTCTTTTCGCGATGGTGCTCCCACGTCGGGCATCGCGACTCGAGCGGATTTCGATGCTCGTCGACCGGTCGGTGCGGCTGGGATTCGTCGTCCTCGCCCGCCCGGCCGACGTGCCGATAGACGTCGCGGCGGGCTCGACGTGGGTGGTCGTGGTGGCGCTCCAGATCGCCTATCTCCCGGCCCTTGACTTTGCACTTCTACGAGCGCAAGGGTTTCGCCATGCTCGAGAGCAGGTCCGGTCTGCCCGCGTGGGGGCCGGAACTGCTCGCTCGCCACCAGCTTGTCGGCATTATCGACACCCTGCCCGAGTTGTACGCGGCCTGGGAGGAATGGGCGCTCCAGATCGCCAAGAGCCACACGTCCTATCCCGTGCTGCTGTTGTTCCGTTCTTCGGAGCCGTGGTACTCGTGGCTCTCGGCGCTACTTGCATGCTCGACGGGGCCGCCCTGCATCTTGCCGTCGCACCGAGCACCGCCTGGTCCAACGCCCGCCTGTGCCCGCGTAAGGGCTTCATTTGCCTCGACCGGACCCGCACCACCGTTGGCTGGACCGTCGACCCCGGCCCCAGTCCCGAGGGGCCGATCGACCTTCGCTACGCCGAGTTCGAGCGTGCGGTCGCAATGCCGGCCGACGTCGGCTTCCCATGGAACGCACGGCCGAAGAGGCTTGGCCTGACTTCCGGGGTTGGTGGGTCAACTACGAGACGGTGGCCTCCCGGCTGGCTGATCGCCTCATCGCTACGCCGGCACCATGGTCGAGGCTGCGCAAACACATCGGAGCGGACGTTCCCGAACCCGCCGCATAGCCCCCAAAACTGCACCGCCGACCGCTACCACGCGGGCCAGCCTCCCCTTCGGAGAAGGCCCCCAGGACTGATGAAGGATGTCGCATCCGCGACCCATTTCGCCTTGATGACGACCGTCGGTGCATGACCCGGCGTCGCTAGGGGATCTGTGGGCTGTCCTTTTTTGCGTCCAGGAGCCGGATCACCAGTTCGTCGCGCTCCCGTAGCGTTTCTGTCCAGTCGAAGCCGGAGAGTTCCTCCTCGACGCCTTCGGCCATGGTGGTGATGTAGTCGTCGGTCTCGGGGTACTCGCCAAGCGATCGGGACCACTCTCGCATGGCTGGGCCCAGGTGTTCAAGAACGTGGGTGATTCCGCCGGAGCCGCCGGAGGCGTGCAGGTTGAGGAAAGGGCCGAGCAGCGCCCAGCGCAGGCCCGGTCCCTGGGAGATGGCGGTATCGATGTCCTTTACACTCGCCACACCGGTACTCACAAGGTGGAACATTTCCCGCCAAAGCGCGGTCTGGAGCCGGTTGGCAACGTGGCCCGGCACTTCCTTATTGATCCGGATCGGCTTCTTTCCAATCTCGGTGTAGAAAGCCAGAGCCTTGTCGACGTTCTCCAGAGAGGTGTGCCGGCCCCCGAGGACTTCAACGAGGGGGATCAGGTGCGGCGGGTTAAATGGGTGCCCGAGCACCATGCGCTCGGGATGTTTCATGCCTTCTTGAACCTCGGAGATCAACAGGCCTGAGCTCGAGCTGGCGATCAGGGTGTCTTGAGCCAGGGACGTTTCGATCTCGGCAAGTACCGAACGCTTGATTTCCAAGCGCTCCGGACCGTTCTCCTGGACGAAATCGGCCTCGTGGACAACGTCGGGAATCGACGCGGAAAAGGTCAGGTTCTTGCGGCTCGCGCCGTCCGCAAGGCCGATCGTTTCGAGCGCAGGCCAGAACTCGTCGATCATGGCACGCAGGCGTCCTTCGGCTCCTTCTGCGGGATCGGAGGCAGCCACCTTGAAGCCGCGGGCTAGATAGTAGGCGGCCCAGCTGGCCCCGATGACGCCGGTGCCGACGACCGCGATAGTTCGAGGAGCGTTACTCATGTCCGTCCGTCCTTTCAGTTCCGTTCGTAAACCATCTTTGTGCCGATCCCCCCGCAAGGTGCCTTTTCCGTTATTTCTTGAGACGACCAAGACTGCGCGCCAAGGGCGGCACCTTTCGGGAAATCGCCAAACAGATCAGCTGTTCGGGACCGTCGCACCTGCACGTCGTTCTTTCGGGCACCCAGCTTCGCGACGGGCGCGACGACTACTGGGCGCCACGGCCAGGCAGGCTTACGCTCGACGAGCGCGAAGCCATCGCCCTGGGCCTGAAGACCCAGATGTCCATGAGCGCCATCGCTCATGGACTGGGGCGTTCGCCAAGCACGGTGACCCGTGAAGTGGCAAACAACGGCGGGAGAGACGTTTACCGCATCTGGCGGGCGCATCCGCCAACACTCCAAGGCGCTGCGACTGTCCATGCTGTTAGAGCACGACCCCCGAGCCGAGATGTTCGTGGCCACCTTGGCCGATACCCACTTCGAGGCCCTTCCCTCTCAGGACCCTAGCCGCCAGGCCCTGGCCGCTCCCGCCCGTCGCCGGGTGCGCGGCATCGCCGCACAGGCCGTCTTCGTGGCCCTGCTGCTCGCCGCGGCCCACCTTAGAAAGCTGGCGAGCCTGGCTGAAAAAGGCGAACCCGTCCGGCGGAGGGCCAGGCGCGTAGGTTCGAGGACATCCGGGACTACCGACCCGCCTGAGCGGGCCTCAGCCCAACGCCTCGGGCGGCGGAGCCTCCGCCGAAATCACCCCGAAGGCACAATCGTCGTCGGCTGGAACTAATTCGAGGCGGCCTCAGCGGGCCAAAGCCGGGTAAAACACGAAGGTCACACCCATGGTGCATTCTGGTGATGCACTTTTGTAGGTGTGACCTCGTCAGTTTTGTATTTAACCCTTGGCGGAGGGAGTGGGATTCGAACCCACGGAGCTTTTGGCTCAAAGCATTTCAAGTGCTTCGCATTTGTCCGCTCTGCCATCCCTCCGGAGAGACACTTTACTCCCGCGGGTCGGCGATCTGACTTCTAATGGAGCTGAGCCAGCTCCAGGCCGCATCCTGGGCCGGGACCGACGGCCGTTTCGGTGCGGGTGCGTCCCGCACTTTGGGGAACGACCCGAGGAACTTAAGGTCGGCGAGTTTGCCTTTCAGGCCGACCAGCGCATCGGCGACGTCATGGTCGGCGACGTGGCCGTCGAATTCGATCACAAAGCAGTACTGGCCGAGTTCCCTCTTGCTCGGCCTGGATTCCAGCTTGGTGAGGTTGATATTGCGCGCGTAGAACTCGGCCAGGATGCTGAACAGCGAACCCGGCTGGTCCTTGACCTGGAAGCAGACCACCGAGGTCTTATCGTTGCCGGTGGGAGCCGGCACCATCCCTTTGCCCACAAGTAGGAAGCGGGTCTGGTTTCCACCGTGGTCCTCGATATCGGCCCGGAGCGTTTCCAGGCCGTAAATATCCCTCGAGGCTCGGGGTGCGATAGCCGCCAGATGTGGATCACCGCACTCGGAAACCAGGCGGGCTGCCTCGGCGGTCGAGCTGGCTGCGTGGATGCCGGCTCCAGGAAGTTCGGCGGCTAGAAACTTGCGGCACTGTCCCAGGGCGTGCGGATAGGAGTGGACCTCGCGGATGCCCTCGACCGTCGCGTTCTGGAGCCCCAGCAGATGAAGGTGGATATCGTGCACCACCTCGCGTTCGATGTAGAGGTCGTGATCGAACACCAGCGAATCAATTGTCGCTGGTACCGTACCCTCAATCGAGTTCTCGATTGGAACGAAACCGAGGTCGACTTGCCCATTGTCGACAGCGTCGAGAACATTGTCGATGGACCCCATCTCCACCAACTCGCCGGAGGCGAGATCGGGCTGGGAGAGCAGCGCCTCTTCGGTGAAGGTTCCCCTTGGTCCAAGGTAGGCGACTCGCTTGGAGGTGAAGGCGGTCATAATGGATTCGACGATAGTGCGGTTGGGGCCGCGCCCGCCGCTCGGTCAAGTCCGCACCACGCGGAAATAGCCTGGTTCCTCGGAGCCCTCCTTGGGCGCTCCTGAGATGGGGAAGAAATTGGACGCATTCGCCGAGCTTGATCACCTGCGCTATAACCGCATCGGGATTCCCGAGGCAATCTTCGCACCTGGCAAATCGCCCTCCCAGGTGGTGACGCTGGCCGGCGAGATGCTTGAGTCCGACCCCGGCCCGGTGCTTGTAACCAGGGCGGCACGTGCCCAGGTCGCCGCTCTTCTGGAGGTATATCCCGAGTCCTGGGTGCACCCCGACCCGGTGGCTTTTCCCGACGCGCTCGCCTCGGTGGTGCTTCGCTCCGCTCCAAGTCGTACCGGAATCGTTGGAGTCATCACGGCCGGCACCACTGACATCCCGGTGGCCGAGGAGGCGGCTGCCACCCTGCGCGCCTGCGGCATTCCCTACCAGCACGTGCCGGACATCGGGGTTGCCGGCCTGCACCGCCTGCTGGGAAAGATAGGCGAGCTGCGCTCCTTCGACGTTCTGATCGTCGCGGCCGGAATGGAGGGGGCACTTCCATCCGTGCTGGGGGGGCTGGTACAGAATCCGGTGATCGCGGTTCCGACATCAGTGGGCTATGGCGCTTCGGCTGCCGGGTCCACCGCGATGATGTCCATGCTCGCCTCCTGTGCGCCGGGAGTGGCGGTGGTCGGCATCGACAATGGTTTCGGAGCAGCCTGCGCGGCGGTGAGGATCGTGGCCGGAAAGGCTGAGAAGAGCGGAGACGGTGCTTGAAGGCGCTCGTTCTCCACTGTCCCAGCGGGATCTCGGGCGACATGGCGCTGGCGGCCCTGGTTGATCTCGGCCTGCCGATCCAACGCCTGAACTCCGCCCTTGCCTCCGCCGGGTTGGAAGGGGTCGTGGTGACGCCGGTCCGCCGTGTCAGCGGCGCGATGTCCGCACTCGCGGTCGAGGTTGTGACCTCCGTGGTGCAACCACCCCGGCACTACCGCGAGATAAGGGAGATAATTTTGCGCACCGGTTTGGGAGCGCGTGCGCAAGCGCTCGCGCTGGATTCGCTTGCACGGCTCGCCGGAGTGGAGGCCCAGCTGCACGGCCAGGACATCGACCAGGTCCACCTTCACGAGATAGGGGCATGGGACACGATCGCCGACATCGTTGGCTTCGCTATGGGCCTGGAACACCTTGGTGCCGACAGGGTCTATGTCTCCAGCATCGAGACCGGCACCGGCGCAGCGCGGACCGAGCACGGCCTGCTTCCGGTTCCCGCGCCTGCCACCTTGGCCCATCTGGTCGGCTTCGATCTGACGTCGAGGGTCACGGGGCACGAATTGGCCACCCCAACCGGTGCGGCGCTTCTGGCCGCCTCCGCCAGGCCCCTTACCGAGCTGGCTGGTTACAGGCTGCTGGCTACGGGAATGGGCGCGGGAACCCTCGAGCTGGACGATCGGCCAAACGTCCTGTACGCATCTCTTGTGGAAGTCCGGCCGTCTACCATGCCGGAATCGGGCGCATTTGTGCTGCTCGAAACGAATCTTGATGACCGTGGTGGGGAGGCGGTGGCCGCCGCTTTGGAGACTTTGTTGCGGCGGGGGGCACTCGACGCCTGGGTAGCTCCCGTGACGGGCAAGAAAGGACGTCCGGCGCTGGTCGTCTCGGCAATTTGCCGCGACGAGGTGGGGGATTTGCTGGCAGAAGAGATGATGCGGGCTACGGGGTCGCTGGGGGTTCGAGTCTCGACGTTCGTCCGCATCGCCGGATCGCGCACGATAATGGAGGTGCGTTACGCCGGACGCGCCTATCGGGTGAAGGTCGGACCCTACTCCTCCAAGATAGAGTTCGACGATCTGGCCGTGGCCTCGGCCGAACTCGGCGTGCCGTTGCTGGAGCTTTCCAGGGAAGTCGCTCTGGCTTTCCACCGAGAGCATCCGGAGCTCCCCTTGCCCCAGTAGGCACTGCGGCGACCCGGACGTGCTCACAACCGGCTTTTTTCCATAAGAATGGAAGTATGAAGACACGACAGCTGGGAAGAAGCGGCCTGACGGTATCCGAGATCGGATTGGGGTGCAACAACTTCGGTGGTCGGCTGGATCTCGATCGGACCCGTGAGGTCATTTACGCCGCTCTGGATGCGGGCATAACGCTGTTCGACACGGCCGACATCTATGGGAACCTCGGTGGCTCGGAGACCTTGATGGGCCAGGTGTTGCGCGGAAGGCGCGACGAGATCGTGCTGGCCACGAAGTTCGGTATGGACATGCAGACCGGCGACGTTGCTCGGGGCTCCAGGCGCTATGTGCGAAGGGCGGTGGAAGGTTCGCTGCGACGCCTGCAGACGGACTACATCGATCTTTACCAGATGCACGAGCCCGACCCGAATACACCCATAGAGGAGACGCTTGCCGCCTTGGACGAGTTGATCAAGGAGGGCAAGGTCCGCTACATTGGCTCCTCGAACTTTGCCGGCTGGCAACTTGCGGAGGCCGAGATGATCGCGCGCGCCCAGGGGCGTGAGCGATTCATCTCCGGTCAGAACCTCTATTCGCTCCTACGGCGAGAGGTCGAGGCAGAGGTGATCCCTGCGGCCGAGCACTTCGGCGTCGGAATCCTGCCGTTCTATCCGCTGGCCGCAGGACTTCTCACCGGCAAATTCCGCCGTGGAGAGGCACCGCCCGCAGGGACTCGTCTTGCCAATCGCCCTGCCGAGGTGGCCTCGGCCAACTTCGACTTGATCGAAGAGCTGGAGTCCTTTGCCAAGGCCCGTGGTTTCGGCCTTACCGACCTCGCCTTTGCCTGGCTGCTCGGAAATCCGAACGTCTCGTCGGTGATAGCCGGTGCCACCTCGGCTGAGCAGATACGTGCGAACGTGGCCGCGGGCGCGCACGTCCTGGATGCGGAGGCGATGGAAGCGATCCGGGAGATCCTTGACCGCCATTCCGCCTGAGCGGCTTAGTTCGGGCTGGCCAGAGGGAGTGCTGGAGCCGTGGTGGGCACAGCCCAGATGCGGCTCGGCTTGGTCGGGACACCGGAGGGAAGGGCGGCCAGCTGCTTGGCCGTTTCCCTGAAACCCGCTTCGATGAGGTATTCCGAGCGCGAGAAGTCGAGCCAGGCTACGGATTGCGCCGCCCGGCTTTCCAGAACAACCACCTTGACCTTGCCCTCCAGTGCTGCGATGTCCGCCTTGAGGCGGGCAAGCTTGGCGAGCGCGAAGGACTCGAGTATGGCTTCGATCGGGCGGCTCCGGTTGTTCCCGGCCCGGTTCATGGCTCCGCATAGGAGCACGTAGACCGTAGTTGCTCCCAAGGCGGCGGCGCGCATGAGCGGGATGTCGTCGCTGATGCCACCGTCGATGTAATAGTTTCCGTCCATTTTGACCTGGGGGAGGGCCCCCGGCAGGGCAGTCGTCGCGAGCAACGCCTTCACCGGATCGCCGGTGGATATGCGTAACGGCTCGCCGGTTGCTGCATTTGTGGCCACCATCTCCATGGGCAACGCGGTTTCTGAAAGGTCGGCGATGGGAACGTTGTCCCGGATGAACTTCTCGATCCCGGTATTCGGGTAAACGTAGGGGCGCTTCTGGGCGTAGCGCCAGGTGGTTCCGAAGCGTGCGGGCGGGAACAGTGCGTCGCGCGAAGTCGAGAGCCACACCGTGGTTAGCCGTGCCAGCGTGGCCCGCGAGGGGTCGATCGCGAAGCTCACACCGTTGAGGGCACCCACCGAAGTGCCCAGAATGAAGTCCGCGTAGATGTCGCGCTCGACCAGGGCCGACAGCATGCCGACCTGCACTGCACCACGGTTTCCCCCGCCGGAAAGTATGAAGGCGGTCAGCCCTTCGCTGGGCATCCGGCCCCGAATTAACGAGAGACGCCTGGCTTTGGGCCGAACAACTGCCAGGCGATCTCTGATCGTCGGTGCTCCGCCGTTTGTCGGGCCCTCCCCTGTTTGCGGATAATCCATCATCCACATCACCTGACCTGCGTCGTGTCCTCACGAGCGCAAGCTTCAGCACCGGAGCCGCTGCAAAACTTCGCCATCGCGGCCCGGGCCACGCTGCTTAGAGCTCTGTCTCCATGCCCTCGGTAAGCCTCTTGAGATAGTGGAGCAGCGCTTCCAAATCCTCGTCCTTCCAGTTCGAGATTACCCCGGCGATCATCTCGCGGCGTGCCGAGGCCACCAGGGAGAGGATTTGCTCACCGTCGGCGGTCAGCTTGATGAGCTGGGCGCGCGCATCGCTCGGATCCACCGCGCGCTCGACCAGCCCTTGGGCCTCGAGCTTTTGCAGTTGTCTGGAGACGGTTGAGTTGTCGAGCCCGAGCTGCGCGGCGATCTCCGTCGGCCGCAGCGCCTTCTTCGACCGTAGCGGCGCCAGCTGCCAGAAGGAGTTGATATCGATGTCACGATTGAGATACTTGCTGGGGATGCGAATGCGCCGTAGCACGCGGCCCATGCGCGCCAGCGTCATTTCCAGCTCTGTCAGCGCTTGTTCTTTAGAGTCGCCAACCGGCATTTCCGGAGCCATGGACACGCTCTCGTTCCCGGGTCGTTACCCGCTTTCCTGCTGCCAGGAGGCGAATCCTACGAGCACCAATAATAGGAGGCGCCTCCTCCTCTGTCCGCGCGCACCAGCATTGGTGTGTCAGTCGTCGAATTCCGGCGGCGTCGCGACGCCGAAGGCGGATTCTATGAACCGCGCCAGGCGAAGCACCTCGATCTCGGAGAACCTCTTTCCCATCACCTGGACGGCCAGCGGCAGTCCATTGTCCCCGGAGCCGATGCGCACCGACGCCGCGGGGGTGCGGGTCATGTTGGCCAGAGTCGTATAGCTGATCCAGTCGATCGTCACCTCGTCGTTTATGCGACCCTGCTCTCCGATTCGCGGCGCGAGGCCGGCGGTGACCGGGGCGATGAGGAGGTCGACGTGTTCGAGGCCGGCAAAGAAGCGCGCCGAGATGCGCCACGCGTCGTCGAGCGCGGTGATGAACTCACGCGCGCTCATTCCTATGTACTTCTGCACCATTGCCTGGACGCCGGGGTCCAGCTTTTCAAAGTCGGGCGTGCCAACCAGGGAACCAAGTGTGCGGGCCTGGTATGCCCCGGCTAGCTTCATCCAGGTGATGCTGGGGGCTGTCTCCAAAAGCTTGGGAACCTCGACCACTTCGAAGCCCTCCGCCTCCAGCGCCGCCACGCAGGCATTGAGGCCGGCGACGATCCGGCTGTCGGTCTTCCAATATCCGAAGTCGTAGGTGATTCCCACCCTCGGCCTGGTGCGCTCCTCCATGACCTCCAGGCCCCAGTCGCTTTGGGGCTTGGGCAAGGAGCGCTGGTCGTCTATGTGCGGCCCCAGGCAGAAGTCGTATAACCATGCCGTGTCGCCGACCGAGCGCGCCATGGGGCCACCCGTTACCAGATCCCACCAATTCGGAGGCTCCTGCCCGCGTACCGGAACCCGCCCCGTGGAGGTCTTGAGCGCAAAGATGCCGCAAAGGGCGGCGGGTATTCGCATGGATCCGCCGCCATCGGAGCCGGTGCCGAAGGGGACGAGGCCGGCCGCCACAGCGGCGGCGGTGCCCCCCGAGGATCCCCCCGAAGTGCGCTCGGTGTCCCACGGGTTGCGGGTCGGTGGGAAGACCAGGTTCTCGGTGGTCCCCTTCCAGCCGAACTCGGGCGTGTTCGTCTTGCCTATGGGGATCGCTCCTTGCTGGCGCAGCCTCTCCACAAGAAGGGAGTCCTGCATCGCCGGGGCGGATCCTTCCCGCAATGCCGAGCCCATGGTCGTGGGGAAGCCGGTGCAGTCCTCGAGATCCTTGACTACGAAAGGGATGCCGGCGAGGGGTCGCAGATATCGGCCCTGGGCCCGGCGTTCGTCCACCTCGGCGGCAAGGCGCAGGCTTAGCTCGGGATTGGTCGCCACGACCGCCCCCAGCGCGGGGTTGTATCGATCGATACGATCCAGGAAGTGGAGTACCACCTCGCGGGCGGAGACGCTCTTGGTCTCGAGTTCGTTCACCAAGGTGCGCACCGAGTGTTCGTGGAGTTGCATCCTTCCTCTCTATCACATTGCGCATCAGCGCTCGCAGTCCACCCCTTTCTTGCGCTGGAAAAGTGCCGTACGGATTTCTTTTGAGCTCACGCAAATGACCTGGACGACATCTTGTTGGTGCGTCCAACACCGACCCCTTGAGGCTCGCTCCTGGCGGCGGCGCGCACTTTGAAGCCCGTACTAGCATCTTCCCCGGGCTGCGGCGCTCATGGCTGGTGCCGCATTCGCAATTTGGGGATGATGCGACGATGCACGAATTCGGTGAGTCAGAGAAGAAGCTTGCTAACAGCATCATCGAGTACTCGCTCAAGCGGATTGCCATGGATCCCATCCCGCTTGACGGCCCCGCCACCCCACAGGAGCTTCACGACCTGTATGGCCCCAACATAACCGAGAAGGGTCTCGGTGGCGAAGAGGCGCTAAAGCGCTTTGCCGACGGCTACGCGCTGGCGACGATGAGCACCGACCATCCCCGTTTCTGGGCCTTCGTACCGGTGGCTCCCACCAAGGCGGCGACGCTCTTCGATCTCGTTGTCTCGGCCTCCTGCATCAGCGGGTCGACCTGGATCGAGGCGGCGGGGGCCGTATACCTTGAGAACGAGGCCCTCGCCTGGCTGTCCTCGCTGGCCGGCATGCCCCAAGGGGCTGGTGGAACCTTCGTGTCGGGTGGCTCCGCCGGAAACCTCTCGGGGCTGGTGACGGGGCGGGAAAAGTACCGCAGGTTGGGACGCATCCAGGGAAGGCCCGCTCTGCTCACCTCACGCGACGCGCACTCGTCGGTGGCAATGGCTGCTCGGATCACCGACATCGAAGTGTTCCTGGTCGACGGTGATGAGAAGGGCAAGCTGACGGGCGAGGCCCTGCGTCAGAAGTGGGCGGAGCTGAGTGAGCCTGACCGGGCTCGCGTGTTCGGTGTCGCGTCGACCGCCGGCGTGACCAACACCGGGATCGTGGACAACCTTGCCGGGGTTGCCGAGTTTTGCACCGAGCACGACCTCTGGATGCACGTGGACGGAGCATATGGCGGCGCCGGCCTTACCCAGCCGGAGCTAAGGGACCTCTACAAGGGAATCGAGCGGGCCGATTCGTTCGTGATCGATCCCCACAAATGGCTGTTCGCCCCCTTCGATTGCGCGGCGATCATCTATCGCGACCCCACCGATGCGGAACGCGCCATGACCCAGGAAGCGGCTTATCTCGACGACGTGAACAAAGAAAGGGATTGGAACCCGGCCAGCTTCGCGTATCACCTCTCGCGCCGGGTCCGCGGGTTGCCCTTCTGGTTTTCGCTCGCGACCTACGGGACGGACGCATACCGCGATGCCATAGCCGAGACGCTGAAAATTACCCGCTACTGCACGGACCAGGTCAGGCAGCGGCCGTACCTGGAACTCGCCATCGAGCCCGAGCTGTCCGTTGTCGTCTTCAGGCGGAGTGGCTGGAGCGACGGGGATTATGTGGCCTGGAGCGAGAAACTGCTAAAGGAGCAGGTCGCCTTCGTCCAACCCACTACCTACCGGGGCGAACGGATGATGCGGTTCTGCTTCGTGAACCCGCGCACTACCGAGCAGGATGTGAACGAGGTTCTCGACACCATGGCCGACTGATTCCCAAGGCGGCCTCTGGGCAGCGAGTGGTTAGAGGATCACGCGGTGACTGCGCCCATTCGGAACCCGGACGCGCCCTGGCGCGGCTTTCACCGCCCGGCCGATACGGCTAGAACCCCGCCCACGGTGTTTGAGACTCCCGGCCCCGCATTGATGTGACGCGCCGTTCGTCATGGAGGTTACGCAGCCGTTCCTAAACACGGCGCGATATTGGGTATCGCTCGGCAGGTGGCCCCGAACGGTCCTGGGCCGCCTGGCATCCTTCGCTTCCGGTGTGCACTGCGGTCTTACTGCCACCGCTTCGCGGGTCTCGGGCGGGTAACCCGCCGCCCGGCGCGCCAGGGGGGTGCGCCTGACGGTCTTGGGATCCACATCGGCCGGCTGGGCGGTGGTGGGCCAGGAGTGGGTCGAATCTTAGAGTTCGGCTATCTCCATCGTCTTTCCTTGCGACAACATGGAAGGGGCCTCCGTGGGCTTGTGCGGATGCCGTCGACTCCGATTCGAGCTCGAGGAGAGCCCCCGTTCCGGGGAACCTATCCTTACGGCGCCCTAATTACGTGGCCGCGCGTAGGGAAAAGCCATAGCCGCGCACCGGGACAATTGGTGGCCCTACGTCGGGCGTTGCTGATGGCCGCCAGATGGGATTATTTCCTGGCCGCCGACACCCTGGAAGCGCCGTCGCGGCGAGGTCAAATAAGGCGACCTCGGTAATGAGGGTTCAAGCGGTCCGATTTGCTTGTGTGCAGGTCGAAAAGAACAAGGCAAGGAGTGCATGGCTTGTCAGTGCATCGAATCGCGGGCCACGCGCGGCGGACGCTCCAACGGCCAAGCCGTAGAGCGGCCCATCGTATCCGTTGGCCCCGCCTCGGCGGCAGCTGCAATACTGGGCGTGTGATGGGGTGCGTGTTTTGCGAAGTTCTTGCGGGTGACGCGCTTTTCCTACGAGGTGGCCATTTCGCCGCCTTCTTCGACGCCTTCCCTGTCTCGCCGGGCCATCTGCTGGTGGTCCCGCTGCGGCACCTCGAGAGCTTCTTCGACTTTGACGAGGAAGAAGCGGAAGAGCTTTACGGTTTCGTTGCGCGCTGCAAAAAGGTTCTGGATAAGGAATTTGCGCCTGACGCCTACAACCTTGGCGTGAATGCCGGGCGTTCCGCCGGGCAAACGGTGATGCATGCCCATATTCACCTCATTCCGAGGTATGCGGGAGACACCGCCGATCCGCGTGGTGGTGTGCGGGGTATTTTCCCTGGCAGTGCACGGTACGGGGTGGACTGAACCGCCTTGGCCAGACCGCTGTGATGGATTTCACACGGCTATGCTCGCCTCTCGCCGGTGGGCAAGTACAAAACTAGGGGTGTCTGTCGCGACCCATCGCGAGACAGGGCGGTGAGTTGAGCATATGAAGATCGTTGAGCGAGGAGAGAAGGCCGTACTGAGGCCGGAACGCTACAGTGGCCCGGTTGAAATGGAGACGCTTCGCCTTGCCGCGAATCCCGCCGATGCAGACGTTCTGAAGGTTACCTACGAGGCCGGAACCGTGACCAACTGGCACTCGCATCCCGGTGGCCAGTTGCTTTACGTCCTTTCAAAGACGGCCTTTATGGGCAATGAGGAGACGGACGAGCTCGAGCTCGAAGAAGGTACTCTCGTGGTGGTTCCTCCGGGGGAGCGGCATTGGCATGGCTCCCGGGGCGGATCTCAAGCCACGTTCCTCGTCCTCACCTGGGGAGTCACCCGCTGGGAGGAGACAGCGGGCCTGGAGCGCGGGTAAGAATGCTGACGGCCGCGAACCGGCCAAAGCCGGATTGACCGGGTGGCTTTGCAGTAGCATCGGGTTGGGGCCCGATGGGCATGGCGTTTGGTGGTTTGATAATTGGCATGGGGCTTCATCGGTGATGAACCGGTAGAGATCAGCTCCGTGGAGCGGGATATTCGTGCCCGCATCGGCAGCTACGAAGCCGATGTCCATGCGAGCGGCGTGATGACCAACATCTACCGCGTTGCCAGCATTCTCCGATACCACATGGAGCGAGAGGTGCTCGGCGAATACGGCCTGTCGTTTACGGCCTTCATCGTTCTGTTCACGCTTTGGGTGTGGGGAGATATGGAGCCCCAGCGCCTGGCGAGCAAGGCAGGTGTAACCAAGGGGACGCTGACCGGCGTTGTCAAGACCCTCGAGCGCCGTGGCCTGTGCACCCGCCAGGGGCACCCCCAGGACCGGCGCCGCGCCATCGTCTCACTCAATGACGAAGGGGCGAGGGTGGTGGAGAAGGTGGCTCCGCTCTACAACCGCGAGGAGAGCAGGCTCGTAGCGGGTATGGATACCGAGACCCAGATCGCCTTGGCCGCCAGCCTGCGAATGATCGTCGCGACCGGCGTGCAGCTCAGGTCGGCTTCCCTTCGAGGCGAGAGTGCTGCGGAGGCCGACGCTCAGGAGGGATAGCAGGTCCCAAGCGCACCCTTGCCAAAGAGGCTGTAGAGGATGAAAGGCGGCGCCTGCCCGCAAGGCACTCCGAGGTAGGCCTGCACGGCGCTCCAATCCAAGGCCGTCTCCCGCTCAAGCACGCCGGTGTATCCGTCAGGAGCGCAAGTCGTTCTTGTGGTGACCCCGGCCGTCGATTGGGTCTGGATCACCCCGTAGCTAGGGTCCGCTGCTGATATCAGGGTCTGAGCGTTGCCATTGCAGCTCGAGCTCCATCCGGTAGATGCGGCTGCCGAAGCCATTTTCGGAGCTTCCGTGGAGTTGGCGATTACCGGTTGGCAGGTGCTGCCAAGTGCAGCGCTAAGGGCGACCAGCGCTGCCGGTGGGACTCCCGGCGTTCGGCTCGCGCCTACGACAAAGCTCAGCTTTGCCATAGCCTGGATCACCGGACCGCTCCGCAGCGCAGGCGGAGAGAGGGACGACGTCTTCAGGGTGTGCAGCGCCTGGAGGTAGTCGACCGACGCGGCCTTCGCCTCGGTGGCAGTACCTGAGACTATCTGTCCGACAAGGACGTTGTCCGCGAGCACCAGGTAATAAGCGCTGCAAAGCTGGGAAACCGCAGTCGAGGCGGGTGTAACGGGCAGCGTGGTGCTGGTGCTCGTGTTTGGAAGGTTGGTGGTCGCCGGCGGCAGTGAGGAGCCGGTCGGACCGCCTGTTGAGGTGCCGCAAGCGGCCAGTGCCAGGGGAGCCAGCAGGGACAAGTACTTAAATCTCATTGCGCCTCTTAAACCTAATGGCGTCCCCGCGGGCTGCTTGGTCCTTCAAGCAGCGGCTGGGTAGGATTGCGCGAGAAGGAGAGTGCGGGGCGGCATGCGCAAGCTCAGTGTGAGGATCGCAGTCGTCGCGCTGTTGGTGGCGGCATACGTCCTTACGCGTCACGAGGTTCCTGCCGCAGCACCCAGACCCCCGGTCAACCCAAAGGCCAATGCACCCCTCGCCCAGACCGCCTGGGACACCTGCGTGTCCGGTGACCCCAACGCCGGAATCCCGGTCTCCGAGTATCCCTCGTCGTTCGATCCCAACAGTCTCATCAATACTCCGTCATGCAACCAGGCGGTCCTGGGGCAGATCAACCAGCGGCATCGGGCGGAGGGGGTGGCGCCCATGAAGCTTCCCGGTGATTTCAGTTCGCTCAGCCCGGCGATGCAGCTGCTTGTTGTTACGAATGCGGAACGCACCTCGCGGGGGCTGCCGCGAATTTCCGGCATGGTGGCGAGCCTCAACAAGGATGCCTTGGTGGCGGCACGGGCCGGAGTCGATCCCAACCCCAGCAAGGCGGATGGGCCATGGACCACATATGACAGTATTTGGGCCGGAGGCTACCCGAGCGCGCTACTGGCGGACTACGACTGGATGTACAACGACGGCTGGGGCGGCAACTCCAACAACACCATCAACCTGGATTGTAAATCTCCGAACGCCAAGGGTTGCTGGGGCCATCGCGACGCGATTCTCGACAACTACCAGATGACCCCGGGCGAGATCCTTGTGGGCGGTGCCGCCGTCGTGACCAGTGGACCCACCTCCCTGACCCTTCCTTCTTTGGCGGCTGCCTTCGAGGCCGTTCCGGCATCGGCGGTGAAGCTAGCCGCGCGGATTCCCGGCTAGAGCGAGATCGGCGCCGCGCTGGTGGTAATCGGTGCGGGCAGGTCGCTAGTCCCCATCAAGTAGCGGTCGACCGCCGCCGCCGCCGAGCGTCCTTCAGCGATGGCCCAGACGATGAGGCTCTGCCCGCGTCGTGCATCACCACAGGCAAAGACACCGCTGCGCGAGCTCATCCAGTCGTCTCCCGAACGGATCGTGCCTCTCGGCGTGAGTTCCAGTCCGAGCTGGGAGACCGCATCTTGTGAAGCCACCCCGACGAAACCCATGGCGAGCAGGACCAGATCCGCGCGGAGCTCGGTCTCGCTGCCTTCGACCTTGACGTAGCCGCCATCTCGCGCCGTCACCTCGTGCACGCTGAGCGCTGAGACCCGGCCCTTGCCGTCGGATACGAAGCCTTGTGTGTTGAGCGAGAAAAGGCGGTGACCACCCTCCTCGTGCGCGGATGAAACCCTGAAGACGGCGGGATACGTCGGCCAGGGCTGGGAGGGGGGACGCGTCTCACCCGGTCTCGGGAGGATCTCGATCTGCGTGACGCTCAGCGCCCCCTGCCGGTGGGCGGTCCCCAGGCAGTCCGCCCCCGTGTCGCCGCCACCGATGATCACCACGTGCTTGCCTTGTGCGCTTACCGGCGGCGTGTCGATGTCACCCTGCTGAACCCGGTTGGCCCATGGGAGGTACTCCATCGCCTGGTATACGCCGGCCAATTCACGCCCTGGAACGGCCAGATCGCGAGGGCGCTCCGAGCCGATGGCAAAAACCAAGGCGTGGTAGCGCTCGGCCAGCTCGGAAGCATCCAGGTCGTGTCCGACCTCGACGCCGGTGACGAAGGCGGTCCCTTCGGCCCTCATCTGGTCTATTCGGCGATCGAGGATGCGCTTCTCCATCTTGAACTCAGGAATGCCGTAGCGCATAAGCCCGCCGACACGGTCCGCCTTCTCGTATACGGTCACGGCATGGCCGGCCCGGGTGAGCTGCTGGGCCGCGGCAAGTCCCGCCGGGCCGGAGCCGATCACGGCGACCCGAAACCCGGTGGCCGGCCCCGGTGGCATCGGAGTGACGAGTCCCTTGGCAAAGGCGTGCTCGACGGTCTCCTGCTCGATGAGCTTTATGGAGACCGGGTCGCTCGGGATGCCGAGCACACAGGCCGATTCGCAGGGAGCCGGGCACAGGCGTCCGGTGAACTCGGGAAAGTTGTTGGTGGCGTGCAGACGCCCGATCGCCTCCTTCCACTCGTTGCGGTATATCAGGTCGTTCCATTCCGGAATCAGGTTTCCCAACGGGCATCCCTGATGGCAGAAGGGTATGCCGCAGTCCATGCAGCGGGCGGCCTGGGTGGTCAGGTCCTCGTCAGAGAACGGGAGGTACACCTCCCGCCAGTCGTGGATGCGCAGTTCGGCCGGGCGCCGCTTGGGCCCGTCGCGATGGTACTGCATGAATCCGCGTGGATTGCCCATCGAATCGATTCTCCTTCTCGTCACTCTCGCCGGCCGTCAGGCACCCTGGACCGATGCTCGCCGGCTGGCCATGAGAACGCGCTTGTAGTCACGCGGGAAGACCTTTACGAACCTGTCCACCTCGTAATCGAAGTGGGCCAGGATGGTTTCCGCCCGGGAGGAGCCGGTTTCGCGGAGATGCTCGGAGATAATCTCGAAGAGCCAGTTGCGGTCCTCCTCTTCGAGCGGATCGAGGTCGACCATCTCCGGGTTGACAAGCTCTTCGAAGCTGCGGTGAGGATCCCAGACGAAGGCTTCTCCTCCTGACATTCCGGCTCCGAAGTTTCTCCCGGTCGGGCCAAGCACGACCACTCGTCCGCCGGTCATGTACTCACAGCCGTGGTCGCCTACTCCTTCGACCACCGCCGTCGCGCCTGAATTCCGTACGCAGAAGCGCTCGCCGACAACCCCGCGTATGAGGGCTTTGCCACCGGTCGCACCGTAAAGGATGACGTTCCCCGCGATGATGTTTTCCTCCGCCACCAGCTTTGATCGGGGATCGGGGCGAACCACCAGGATGCCGCCGGAGAGACCCTTGCCGACATAGTCGTTTGCATCCCCGAACAGCGTGAGCTTTATGCCCTTAGGGACGAAGGCACCGAAGCTCTGGCCCGCGGACCCGGTGAAGGTGAAGTCGATCGTTGCCTCGGGGAGGCCCGCGCCGCCCCAGCGCTTGGTCAGCTCGTAGCCGAGCATCGTCCCGACGGAGCGGTTCAAATTGCGGATCGCGAATTCGCCGCGCACCGCACTGCCATTTGCAAGAGCGTTCCATGCGGCGTCGATCAGGCGGTTGTCGAGCACTCGCTCGAGGCCGTGCTCCTGCTTCACCGAAGCCTTGCGCGGCGGCTCTCCTGCCAGATGAGATGTGGAAAGAACCGGGGAGAGGTCGAGACCGGCCGCCTTCCAGTGTTCGATTGCTTCGGTGGCGTCCAGCAGTTCCACCTGCCCAATGGCCTCGTCGAGGCTGCGGAAGCCGAGCTCGGCGAGATAGGAGCGAACCTGCTCGGCGATGTACTCGAAGAATGTCACCACGAACTCGGGTTTGCCACTGAAGTTCTTGCGTAGCTCAGGATTTTGCGTGGCGATCCCGACCGGGCAGGTGTCGAGGTGGCAGACGCGCATCATGATGCAGCCCGAGACAACGAGCGGTGCGGTGGCGAAGCCGAATTCCTCTGCCCCAAGCAGCGCGGCGATCACCACGTCGCGGCCCGTCTTGAGCTGGCCATCGACCTGGACCACTATTCGGTCGCGCAGCCCGTTGCCGATGAGGGTTTGCTGGGTTTCGGCCAGTCCGAGCTCCCAGGGTATGCCGGCGTGCTTGAGGGAGGTGAGCGGGGAGGCGCCCGTGCCGCCGTCGTGGCCGGAGATCAGCACTACGTCGGCGTGGGCCTTTGCCACTCCTGCGGCGACCGTTCCCACCCCGACCTCGGCCACCAGCTTCACGTGCACCCTCGCTTCGGGGTTGGCGTTCTTCAGGTCGAAAATGAGCTGGGCAAGATCCTCGATCGAATAGATGTCGTGGTGGGGAGGGGGCGAGATCAGCCCGACGCCCGGAGTCGAATAGCGGGTCTTGGCAATCCAGGGATAGACCTTGTCCCCGGGTAGCTGCCCACCCTCGCCCGGCTTGGCGCCCTGGGCCATCTTGATCTGGATGTCGGTGGCATTCACCAGGTATTCGCTGGTCACTCCGAACCGGCCGGAGGCGACCTGCTTGATTGCCGACCTGCGCGAATCGCCGTTTTCGTCGGGGACGAAGCGATCGGGATCCTCGCCACCCTCGCCGGTGTTGGACTTGGCGCCAAGACGGTTCATGGCTATGGCCAGGGTCTCGTGTGCCTCCTTGGATATGGATCCGTAGCTCATCGCCCCGGTCGAGAAGCGCTTCACGATTTCAGAGACCGGTTCGACCTCCTCGATCGGCACCGGGGGGCGCACGCCTGTGCGAAGCTTCATCAACCCGCGTATCGTGGCCAGTCGCTTGGATTGGTCGTCGATGAGTCCTGCGTAATCGGAGAAGACGTCGAATCTCTGGTTGCGTGTTGAATGCTGCAGCTTGAAGACCGTCTCCGGGTTAAAGAGGTGGTACTCGCCTTCGCGCCGCCATTGGTATTCGCCACCGACCTCGAGCTCGCGGTGGGCGAGCTCCGCTTGCCGCTCGGTGAAGGCCAGGTGATGTCGAGCAGCCACCTCGGTGGCGATCTCCTCTATCCCCACGCCTTCGATCCTGGACGGTGTACCGGTGAAGTACTCGTCCACGAAGCTCGTCTTCAGGCCGATCGCCTCGAAGACCTGGGCGCCGGTGTAGGACGCGACCGTGGATATGCCCATCTTGGACATAACCTTGAGCACCCCCTTGCACGCCGACTTCACGTAGTTGTGGATCGCTTTGCGTGGCGGGACGTCCTCAAGTACGCCTTCGCGGATCATATCCACGATGGAATCGAAGATCAGGTAAGGGTTGATTGCAGCGGCTCCGAACCCGATCAAGAGCGCCATGTGGTGAACCTCGCGTGCCTCGCCTGTCTCCACCACCAACGCCACCTGTGTGCGCTTCTTGGTGCGGATCAGGTGATGGTGAACCGCGGAGGTCAAGAGCAGCGCCGGGATGGGTGCCATGGTCCTGTCGGCGTGTCGGTCGGAGAGGATGATGATGTTCACGCCCTGGGCAATACGCTCACTTACTTCTGCGCGGATTGCCTCCAGGGCGGCAGCCATGCCGGCACCTCCCTGATCGACGGGGTAGAGTCCGTCGATTACCGCAGCGGAGAAGTCCGGTGTTCCCCCCGGTTCGGAAACGTACATGAGCTTGGCAAGCTCGTCGTTGTCGATTACCGGGTAGGGGAGCTGTATCTGGCGCACCGAGCTCGCTGCGGGGGCGAGCAGGTTGCCCTCCGGCCCGATGGTGCCCGCCATGGAGGTCACGAGCTCCTCCCGGATGGCATCCAGGGGTGGGTTGGTCACCTGGGCGAAGAGCTGGGCAAAGTAGTCGTACAGCATGCGTGGGCGCTCCGAGAGGACCGCAACCGGCGTGTCCGAACCCATCGAGCCGATGGGTTCCTGGCCGGTCCTGGCCATGGGGGCGACGATGATGCGCATCTCCTCGGTGGTGTAGCCGAAGAGCCGCTGCTGCCAAACGATGCTGGAGTGCTGGGGGACCAGCATGTGGCGCGGCGGCAGGTCTTCGAGGGTTAGAAGGTTCTGGTCGATCCACTGCTGGTAAGGGTGCTCCGCGGCAAGGCGGCTCTTTATCTCGTCGTCACCGACGATCCGGCCCGCGAGCGTGTCGACGAGGAACATCTTGCCTGGTTGCAGGCGTCCGCGGGCGACCACCCGCTCCGGCTCGATTTCGAGCACTCCCACCTCGGAGGCCATCACCACCAGCCCGTCGCTGGTGACCCAGTAGCGGGAGGGGCGCAGCCCGTTTCGGTCGAGCACCGCCCCGATCTGGGTGCCGTCCGTGAAGGCGATCGAGGCCGGACCGTCCCAGGGCTCCATAAGCGAGGCGTGGAACTGGTAGAAGGCTCGCTTCTCGGGCTGCATGTGCCGGTGGTTTTCCCACGCCTCGGGAATCATCATCAAGACCGCGTGAGGCAGTGGCCGTCCGCCCAGGTGGAGAAGCTCCAGCACCTCGTCGAAGCTTGCGGAATCCGAAGCGCCCGGTGTGCAGATGGGGAAGATGCGCTCCAGATCGCCACTGAAGAGGTGCGAGGAGAGCAGGCTTTCACGCGCCTGCATCCAGTTGCGGTTGCCCTTTACGGTGTTTATCTCGCCGTTGTGGGCGATCAGGCGGTAGGGGTGCGACAGCGACCAGGATGGGAAGGTGTTGGTGGAGAAGCGGGAATGCACCAGCGCCAGTGCCGAGACCAGGCGCTCGTCGGAGAGGTCCAAGTAGTACTGGCTGACCTGGGGCGTGGTGAGCATTCCCTTGTAGACGATGGTGCGCGATGAAAGCGACGGGAAGTAGACGCCGCCCACCTCATGTTCGATCCGCTTGCGCAGCACGAAGGCCAGCCGCTCCAAGGCAAGCCCCTCTAGGGCCCTTCCTTCCGCGGCGATGAAGAGTTGCTCGATGTGCGGTTCCGCGCCTCTCGACCCCTCACCCAAGGTCGAGTTGTCGACCGGGACTTTGCGCCAGCCGATGACCTCGATGGCTTCCTGCTTGGCAATGGCCGCGATGGCGTTCTTTATCGAGGTAGTGTCGCCGTGCCGATCGAAGAAGGCCAGCCCGGAGGCGTAACGGCCCGCCCGGGGAAGGTCGAAGCCGGCTACCTCTCTGAGGAAGGCGTCCGGAATCTGGATAAGGATCCCCGCACCGTCACCGGTGTCCGGGTCGGCGCCCGAGGCTCCGCGGTGCTCGAGGTTCATCAGCGCGGTGAGGCCCTTTTCGACGATTCCATGTGACCGCCGCCCCTTGATGTCCACCACGAAGGCGACGCCACAGGCGTCGTGTTCGAATTCCGGGCGGTACAGGGTGTTGCCAAGATGGGCAGATGCACCAGTAGCCAATCGAGTCTCCAATGCCATACGGGTTCCAATGGTTCCGCTGGGACGTCGTTGGCCCAATGGGTGCCTAGATATTAGACGGCGCAGGCGTCACGGCGTGTCGCCACGCGGCTCCGTGGCACCCGGCGCACGTAGATGGACCGCGACCGGCCCCGGCCATCTGGTCAGCCGGCCAGAAAGACTCCGAGGATCATCGCGGCGGCGGCGGAAGTCCCGGAGATCGCACCCCAAACCGCGTTCTGAGCAGGGGTCTTGGCCTTGGTGTGCAGCCAGGCGGAAAGGCCGGAAAGGGCGACCACCACGATCTTCACCCCGAGGACGACCTTCCACGCCATCGTGGTCTGGCTGGTTTGGAAAGTGGCAACGTTCCACAGTCCGGTGAGAACCAGCACGGCGTAGGCGGGCCATGACAGGCGGGCGAACGCCTTGGCGGCCACATTGGCCACACCTTCGCCGGCACCGCGCAGCGCGGGGACAAGGCCGGCCAGTGTGAACTGGCCACCCACCCAGATCGCAGCTGCAAGAACATGAATGGAGATCCTGATCCCGTCCAAGGCGGATGCCAGCATCTAGAAACACTCCGTTTCGGAAGCCAGGACGTATCTCCTGGCGGCTTGTGCGCCCAAGCGAGCGGCGGCTATATATCTTAGGCATGCACCCTCCCACGCGCGCAGTGGGGGCCAGTGGCCCGACGCCGGCTTCGCCTTTGCCCTGGGCCGTTTTCTGGCTTCTCGAACCGGGTTCACCCGCCGACAGGCTGGAACGCAAAGCGCTGGCGGCGAGCGTCACTCGTTGGCGGGCATCGGGGTACTCGCTGGTGGTGGTAGTCGAGGGGGCCCTCACCGGCGGCATGCCGGACCTGGAGACCCTCGGGGTGGAGGTGCTCGGCGATGCATCCGGCTACCTGGCCCGCGCCTACGGGGTGGCCAGGCCAGGGCGGGAGCGCTACGGATTCGTTGCCCGGCGTGCTTTCGTGGCGGTCGGGGCCGATGGCCGGGTTGCCAAGCGAGCCTTCCTTTATCAGGTGGAAGAGGATGTCTCCGCCCTGCTCGACGAGCTTTGTCCGTTCCCCGTGGAGGAGCCGGGCTGAACGTCCGGGCCGCTCGAACAGCTGGTATGGCCCCAAATTTCTCTCATATTTGCTGGCGAAGTTGTCGATACCGTATCTAAGCCAGCGCGCCGAGGTGCTTAGCTGCCCTGCCGGGCCGGAACCCGGCGTGTTTGGTGGACGTTTAGCGGCTCATCGGCGTGCGACGACGCCATGGTTGCCGGAGGGGCTTGCTGATGAAGACCGACATCGAAGTGGACGCTGGAGTTGGATCCGGGGAGGCGACGGTCTCCCTCGCGCGCGCGGGAAGGCGCGTGAACGCCACTAGCCAAGGCTTCGCCGCTCTACTCGGCTACGGACCCAACGAGCTGGACAATCTTGACCTGGCTGTGGTGGTGCATCCCTCGGACGTCGAGCTCTTCGAGGCGGCGTTGCAGACTTTCTTCGACGAAAACGAGGCAACCCAGGTTGAAGTGCGCTTGATGGAGGGAGGCGGATCCTACGTACGGGTCCGTGCCCTGATTCATGCATCAACCGAAGACCCTGACAGCTTCCTGGTAGCGCTGGAACCCATGGACGACTACGTCACCTGGGATGGCGCGCAGGCGGATCCGAGTGCGGAGCAGCCTAATTACCAGGTCTACCAGGAGGAGGTGGCCCCCGAGGAGTTTGGATTCGACCCGGTAACGATGTTGCGCCAGCGCGACTACCTGCTTCACGAGTACGAGCTCCTCCGTCCAAGGCTTGGACGGGACGTTCCCGGTGCGGCGTTGATCGTCGTGGATGTGGACCGCTTCAGTGTCATCGAGCGGGCGATCGGCTCCGGCGGGGCCGGCGCGGTTCTCAAGGTGGTGGGTCACCGCCTGGAGGACTCCCTGGGCGCGGACCAGATTCTGGTTCACCTGGAGATCGACCGTTTTGGAATCCTGGCCGCGGGAATTGCCGACCAGGACGCAGCGGAAGTCCTGGACAGCCCGGTTGTCGCGCCCGAAGGCGAGGAGGTGGTTGTCACCGCCAGTATCGGAGTGGCACTTCTCTCCGACGCGGGGCTCGATGCGCACGAGGCCATCTCCCATGCAATGGCGGCCAAGGAGCGTGCCAAGTCGCGTGGGCCGGCCAAGGTTGAGTTCTATTCGAACATGGAGTCCGCCAGGGACGCCCGTACGCGCAAGACTTTCGAGAACGAGGTGCGACGTGCCGTCGACTCCGAAGACCTCGCACTTCTCTTCCAACCTATCTACTCGCTCGACAACGGTCGGATAGGAGGGGTGGAGGCTCTGGTTCGCATGCGCCATCCCGACCGCGGAATGCTCTTCCCGGCCGAGTTCATGCAAGTAGCCAAAGAGATCGGCAGGCTCCCCAGGGTGGGGACCTTCGTAATCTCCAGCGCGCTCGATGCTCTTGCCGGCTGGCTGAGGACCTATCCCAACTCCGGCCTCGCACTCAATATAAACCTCACCGGCGACGAGTTGGACGAGCCCGAGGTGACCAACGCCCTCATCGAAAGGGTCCAGGCTCTCGAGCTTCTGCAAGGCTCGGTGTACGTGGAACTTTCCGACATCCATCCCGATCTCGACTGCACCTGTCACGACTCCGTGGCCCGCATCGGCGCCGCGGGCATCGCCCTCAGCGTGGACGAGTTCGGCTCAGGGGCCAGTGCCCTGGCGGTTTTCTCCCGGTACGACGTCTCCCAGGTCAAGCTGGGTAGGGCCATGGTCCTCGGGCTGGAGGAGAACTCCCGCTCATGGGGCGTGCTTTCCGGCCTGGTCGAGCTCGCGCATTCGCTGAAGGCCGAGGTCGTCGGCATCGGAGTGGAGAAGGCCGGCCAGATCAGATTGATGCGGAAATTGGGCATAGACAAGGTCCAGGGATTCCACCTCGGGCATCCGATGGATCGCGATCAGATCGAGAGCCAGTTGGAGCTCGTGGCGGAGTGACCCTCATTATCTTGCGAATTCGCAAGCCGAGAGTGCGTCGCCCTTAGAATGATCGACGTGCCGCCGAAGAAACCTTCCCAGCCCAGGGTGCCGGTTTGACCGGACTTCACCTTTTGGCGGCGGTCGCCATCGCCGGTTTCAACTGGGTGGACCTGCTGATACTCGTCGGTGTCGGCTATGCGGCGGTGCGCGGCGCGCAACTCGGCGCCACGGTTCAGCTCGGCTCCTACGGTGGCTTTTGGCTGGGCATGTTCCTCGGGGCGTTGATTGCACCCGCGATTGCCTCTTTGATTCCCGCCACCTCCTTTTGGCGTACGGTCGTCCTGCTCTTCGTGGTTTTTGGCGCGGCTTCACTTGTCGGAGGGTTCGGCCGTCAGCTGGGGAACCGGCTTGGCGCCAAGCTGACCAAGTATCAGCTGGGTGGCGTCGACTCCGGGGTGGGAAGCGTTGTCGCGGTGGTCGCCACCCTCCTGGCCATTTGGCTGATCGGCTCCGTCGTGGCCAACCTGCCCCTTGCCGGCATTTCGTCGCAGGTGGCGAGCTCGAAGATCGTAAAGACGCTCTCCAAGGTGATGCCCCCCACCCCCGCGGTTTTCTCCCGGATCGAGAGCTTCATCAGCTCCGAGGGCTTCCCCTCGGTCTTCGCTACACTGCCGCCAAGCATCTCCGGGCCGGTACCGCTGCCTTCGGCCGCCCAGGTGGCGGCGGTGGTCTCCAGGGTTGCACCGAGTGTGGTCAAGATCGAGGGCATTGGTTGCGGCCAGATCCAGGAGGGGTCGGGCTTCGTTGTCGCTCCCGGGGAGGTGGTCACCAACGCCCACGTGGTCGCGGGAACCCACAACATCTCCATTTTCGACGCCTCGGGCCAGCACCCGGCCACCGTGGTGCTGTTCAATCCCGAGCTGGACATCGCGATCCTGAGGGCGGGCGGGATGTACGAGAAGCCCCTGACCGTGGATACGGCGGTCAAGACTCGTGGCGAAATGGGCGTGGTGCTGGGTTATCCCGGCGGCGGCCCCCTCACGTCGAGCTCCGCCGGCGTGATGGACGCCTTCGAGGCGCAGGGCCGTGACATCTACAACCAAGGGGTTACCACACGGCTGGTCTACGAGATCGCGGCCATTGTCCGCCCGGGCAACTCGGGAGGTCCTCTGGTCGACCTACAAGGCAACGTGATCGGCGTGGTCTTCTCTCGTTCGACCACCAATCCCGACGTTGGCTTCGCTCTGGCCATGCCCGCAGTCGCCCAGCAGATCAGCGCCGCTCAGAACTCGACTGCTGCCGTTTCTACCGGTGCCTGCGCCGCCTAAGAGGCGTTTCTCGCATCGGCGCGAAGGCTCAGGGCCGTACCGGCGCTGAAATTCCAGGCCGGGACCTTTCACTTTGCCGGGTGCGGTGCGTGCGTGTCCTCGTCATCCCCGGCCCGACACCGCTTAATCCATTTTGATCCCGACCAAGACCCACTGGTAGGTGAGTAGGTCCCGCAGCTGTTCGGCGCTCTCGTAGCGAATCGCGGCTCCCCCGATGTCCAGCGTCCCGCGAGCGGGACTGCTGACCAGGCCCTGCTCCACCGAGGGCGCCGCGAATATCGACTTTGCCCTGGCCAGAACGAATCCGGCGTCCACGAGCGCCTCAGTGAAGGTGGCGCGAGTGAAAAAGCGAAGGTGTGTCCTGTCCAGCAGGCCCGCATCCTGGTAGTCGAAGCGGCCCTGTATCAGGCCGGAGATGATCTCGACGGAGCCGGCGTTTGGGACGCCCACGACGATCACTCCGTACCGTGAGAGCAGCCGGTGCGCCTGCTTGAGCACTCGCCAGGGATCCCGAAGATGTTCGAGGACGTCAGCCGCGACGACGCAGTCGAAGTACGCGTCCCCCCACGGGAAGTCGAAGTCATCGAGATCGGCTTGTTGCACTTCGTCGAGCACCTCGGAGGCGATACACGCCACCGCCGGCTCCAGTTCGACCCCGGTGACGGAGGCTCCTTGGCGGTGCTTTATCGCAGCTCCGGTGCGCCCTTCGCCGCAACCGAGCTCGAGGACCCGCTTGGCCGAGAAGGGGACCAGCTCGACTATTTCGGGCCGCGCGTTCTGGTAATAGGACGCGTCCACCGAAGTCAATCTGGACGGGGTTGGGGTGGACGACATTTTCTCAGCTCCATTTCGTGGTGGCGGCTGCGAGCGGGACCGCCCGATCCGCGGCGCTTAGGCGGACGGCTGTGGGGTGCGAATCCACTTCTGGCGGAAGATGCGGTCGTTCGAGGAATAGGAGCGCATGTCGCCATAACCCCCCTTGGTGTGGTGGAAGAGTTCGAGGCTTGCGACCACGACTCTTCTGCCCGTCGCGCGCACCGAGAAGCAGAGGTCTGCGTCGTAGCCGTGGAATCCCTGGTAGGCCTCGTCGAAGCGGTGGTTCCTGACCACCCACGGAGAGAGGCAAAGCAGCGCTCCGTCCAGGGTTTCAACCTCCCTCTCGGCGAGGTTGCCTTCCACGCGGAAGCGCGACTCGGCCAAAGCGCCGCGGATCTCGCCTTCCCACCAGGCAAGCGAGGTGACGTTGACGGCGCCAATTGCCCCGGCGACCCCCACGGAGGGGTCCTGCATCGCCCCGGCCACCTTGTAACGGAAGTGCCGGTCGGAGATTTGCAGGTCCTCATGCAAAAGCACCAGGGATTCCAGGCCCGGCAGACCGCGGACGTGGTTCAGGACTTTGTTGTAGGCGGAATGTATCGATGTCTGGTGGCGCAACTCGATCACCAGGTCGCCAGGACGCACGGTCCTTTCGAGGCCAGGTCGCGCGTAGCTCCGGTATTTTTCCTCGTTGCCGATGCAGATTCCGAAGGCGAACAAGTTTCACTCCCCCGTCGGGGAAAGTCGTAGCGGCGCCGCCATGGCGGGGACGGTCACAGCGGCTCCTTCGCCTGGTGGGGGTCGAGAGCATCGACGAAGCCGACGGCGGCCAGTACACCCGGCCCCCACTTGCCGACAAAACGATCCCGGTCGGCGATGGTCTGTGCGCGTATCCACGGCTTCAGTATCGGATCGTCGCTGGCCACCGTTGTCGAGGGGATGTGAGAGATCCGGCTGTCCGGAACATACCGGGGCGCCTGGCCACGTTCTTTCAGGCGCAGGTAGAGGTCGGTGTCCTGAAACCAGATGGTGAAAGCCGGGTCGAAGAACTCTCCCGACGGCAGGGAGAGCTCCTCCAGCGTCGAGCGCGCCATGGCAAAGCACCAGGCGGAAAAGTCGGGCCGCGTGTATTCCAGGGTGTGCGGGAAGACCAGGGCACTTCCGGCATCGAGGGCGTCCTGGAGCGGCTGCCACCACCCCTCCTGCACCAGAACGTCATCGTTGACGATGGCGATGTACCGGGTGCGTGCCGCCCCCAGCGCGGTGTTGACCGGAGCGGTGAACCCCTGCGGGGAGTTTCCGTTGTCGACCAGGACCACCTGGAAAGGCACCGTCGTGTGGCTGCGTAGGGAGTCCAGCAGGCGGCAGGTCCGCTCCGAGGACGCGTCGAGCGTCGGGATGACCACGGTCAGGACGGGCGCGAGACCGGGCTGCCGTGTGGCGCCGGGGCGCTCGTCGGTCCGCCTATCCACCACCCAGATCTTGGTTACTTCGGCCTCCGCCGCCGGTGGGCCGAGAGCCAGAAGGTGTGCTGCAACCGATTCCACCAGCGATCGGGCACTTGGCGCGCTTGCCCCGCCCGGGGGAGGTGCCCACCTGTCGCGCGGCAGCATAAGGCTAAGTTCGCCCCCGTCCCCCAGGGGGAATGCCGACAACGAGACGCCGTGATGCTCGGCGGCGGTAACCGCCGTGACCAGCAGGTGGGTCAGCTCCACATTGTGAAGTGCGGAGATGACGATGTATGAGGCTGAGCCGGCTTCGACCGCAGCCGCCAGCTCCTCTCCGGCATCGGTCGCGCCGTCCCCCGCGCGGGCGGGGACACGGCCTTGTAAGAACGGGGATTCTCGAACGGCGGACCAGAGTGCGGCCGCGCGTTGATCCAAGGCGATGCAGCCGATCGATGCCAGCAGCTGGCCGGCTCCCGATGACAATTGGGCGAGGCGGATGAAGTCGTTGCTGCTCGTGCGTTCGTCCGCGACTATGACCAGGTCGATTCCCACACCCCTAGGTCGGCTTGATGCCAGGTGGACTTTAAAGGTGCCTTCGTCGGGCACGAACCGCATTGCTGCCCCGGTCGGGTTCCTCCACCCTGGGTCGACCTCCGCGGTCCGGTGTGCTAGGCCGTAAGTCGTGACGACTGGTGGCCGAGT
>JAJZLQ010000031.1 GCA_021850605.1 Actinomycetes bacterium | reverse complement strand
ACACGTCCAATGACCGGTGCTTCGTTGTAGGCGGGAATGATCACCAATCCCGCTGAGCGACTTGCCTCCACGCGGCCCCATTCTAACCCAGAGTGCGATGGCGCCTCGGGAGCCTGGTATCCATAAACGCGATGGCGTGCGCGCGATAGGAGGAGACGTGACCCCCCAGCGCGTTCGAATGAAATGGCGGCTCTGCCAGTGCTGGGCGCCTTGGCTGCGGAGCCCCTTGGTCACGCGCCTTCCACTGTTCCGGTTTTGTGATCATGATGCGCAATCAGGTTCGAGCACACCCGTGATCTGGCTAGGGTGGCGGGAAAGGCAATGCGCGCGGGACGTTTGCGCAGGGTGCGGCACATGATTGCGCCGCGCGTGCGCAGCTTTTGTGGGCGGCGGGTTCCGGGGGGACGAGGGTTGCCCGTGGGGCGGCTTCGGTATCCGGGGATGGTCTGTGTTCGCCGGCACGAGGGCATGGCCGCGACCTTCGATTTTGAGGAGCCGCTTTGGCAATCAAGGCGCTTATCGGGATGGCTGAGGCGGATCTGACCTCCGTTGGGGGGCGCCCCGCCCTGCACCTTATCGCCCTGGCCGAGATGATGCGCGCAGGCGGTGCTGAGGTGAGCGTCGCGCTCGACTCCGCTGTGTTTGCCACACCAGTCGGTCGGGCGGCGGTGGGGCTGGTTGCCGTCACTTGTCCTGGCGCCGAAGTGGTGCACTTCGATTCGGGTCGCACCTTCAGGGGCGTATCGCGCGACCTGGTGCAGGCGGCTCGATTCGCGGACTTTCTCCAGGCGCAAGAGTCCGAGAGGCGCTGGGACTGGTGTATTACCACGGGCCTGGGCGGGCTCGCCTACTTTGCAGCGCGCTCGCGTCTGCAAGGGCTCGCGCTGGATTCAACGCGATTTGCGATAGGCGGCTTCACTCTGGGGCAAGCACGCATCCCCGATGCTCTGGCCCAGTTCGGAAGCAGGTTGAACATCGACACCCTGGTGGTGGAAGAGGCGATGGGCGAGGCGGTCGACTTGGTCGTGACCGGTCCGCCCCTTCGATTCAAGGGCACACCGTCCCTCCGCCTTGATGAGGATTCGCGCAATGTGCTGGAGCAGGCCGAACTCGTCTATCTGGTCGATCCCGGCGATCCCGCACTCCTGAGGCTCGTGCTGGAGGCGCGAGACAGGGTGCGAGAAGGTCTGGGCCGTGACCCGCAGGACCTACTGCTACTGGCCGACAGCCCTTTCGCCTCACCCTCGGAGGACGCCGAGGCCATGAAGGCCGACGCCGCCGAGCGTAACTCGACCAGCCCGCCGCCCAGGACTCTGGTGCTCGGTTCGCATCTTCTCTCCACGGCGCTCAGCGGCCTATCGGCGCCGGTGGTGGCACGGCCCGATATTGTTCCTGGCGAGCAACTTATCCGGGTTTGCACCGGCGACGAGGTTGCCCGCCGGCTTGATGGAACGGCAACGGTGGGGGATTTTAACGGGGTTGTGGAGGCGTTCCCGGAAGGCCTCGAGCGGGAGATATTGCGCATCCTGAGTGGCACCGCACCCGTTGAGGAGCCAAAGACCGGCGCAGACTTTCCGGTGATCCGGGGCGGTGGGCCGGCCCAGGCCGAGGAGACCTGGATGGAAGTTCTCGCTGCGAAGCAGCTGAGCCGGCCACAAGGGGGGCGCGATCCCAAAGATCGGCTCCCGCTCGTCTCGGTCTGCATTGCACACCGGGACGATTCGGAGAACCTGGAGGAGATGCTGAACAGTCTGTCGCTCCAGGACTACCCACACCTCGAGGTGGTAGTCGTCGACGACGGAAGCCATGATCCGCACTCACGCAGGCGACTTGGTGAGTTGGAGAACAAATCCTTCGGGGTGGGGGTCAAGGTCCTGCGCCGCCCCCATCGTTACAAGGGCGCTGCGCGGAACGCCGCGGCCGAAGCCGCATCGGGGGAGTACTTCTTTTTCATGGACTCCGACAACCTGGCCAAGTCGGGCGAGGTTTCGACCTTCGTCGCGGCGGCGGTGAGGACCGGCTGCGACATCGTCACCAGCAACCTGGGGGGTTGGGACGGCGCGCTGGTGGAGAAGGATCCGGACCAGCCTGCACGGGACGTGGTCGTCCTCCTTGGCCTCGATGGACCCACCGGCCTTCTGAAGAATCAGCTTGGCGACACCAACTGCATGGTGCGCAGGGAGGCTTTCAAAGCGCTGGGTGGCTTCGATCACACCTACGGCGCCAGACTCGAGGACTGGGATTTCCACTTTCGCGCCAAGCTGGCGGGCCTGCGGACCGAAGTGATTTTCGACCCGCTTTTCTGGTATCGTCATAACCCGGCCAAGGGCCACCTGTATGCCCAGGAGTCACGGATCGCCCTTGCAAAGCGGTTGCGTAGCCTGCTGGAGACGGATGCCGGTGGCCTCGGGCGGTGGCAGTTTCCTGCGCTGGCCGCGGTGTACGCGGACCGTTGGGAGGAGCTTGTTTACGACGTCTACGGGCTTTGTGACGCCCTGGACGGGCCTCCGGTGAGCCGGATGGAGAGCCAAGCGGCCCTGGATCGCGCGCGTGCCGAGAGCGATCAGCTGCGCCGTTCCCTGGAGGCGATCGAGAAGTCCCGGACATACCGGCTGGCGGCCGCCATAGCGCGCGTTGCCCGGTTCTTCAGGCGCTGAAGGACCCGCTCGGCCGGCGTTACTCGGGATGCCTGGCAGAGCGTAAGTTGAGCATGGCCATGGGTATGCGCTCCAGCCGCTTGCACTCCGGAGGGCCGCCCTCAGGCTGCAGTAGGCTCGGAAGTGTCGTGGCTGTTAATTCTCCGGCGAGGATAATGCAATCCTGGCTACGCGGCGCCGGCACCTTCGTGGCGCTCGCGGCGATGCTGGCCGGCTGCGGTGCCTCTTCCTCGGTTGGCACTGCGCCCCCCCGCACCACCGCCGTCGCCACGTCCACCCCTGCACCGACCACGACCCAGCCCGCCACCACAACCACCGCGCCGCAATGCCAAACGGCTGTCCGGCTCGCTCAATGGAGCACACCGCTCCTGGCCGCGCAGATGGTGGCGACTGCCGCCTTGCTCTCCGCGCCTACGGCGGCTGATGCACAGGTCCGCGAAGGCGCGGGAGGGGTGGTTCTCATGGGATCCTCCACCTCGGCCGATCTCGGCGCCCAACTTCACGCTCTGGCTGCTGCCGGCCCCGCCGGGGTTGCCCCACTGTTGATGACCGACGAGGAGGGAGGCTCGGTCCAGCGTCTGGTCGCCCAGGTGGGCAACCTCCCCTCCGCCAGGGAGATGGCTTCGACCATGTCCTCCGCGCAGGTCCAGTCACTGGCCGCCACGGTCGGGGCGAAGATGGCCGCACTTTCCATTCGCGCCGATCTTGCGCCGGTGCTGGATTTGGACGCAGGGCCGGGGCCGTCAGCCACCAACCCGGATGGAACTCGTTCGTTTTCCTTGGATCCTGCCATAGCGGGGGAGTACGGCTCCGCCTTTGCCAAGGGCCTCGAGTCCTCGGGAGTGATTCCCGTGGCCAAGCACTTCCCCGGCCTCGGTGGCGCGAGCGGCAACACCGACAACGGCCCAGCCAGCACTCGTACTTACGCTGATCTTGAGAAGGCGGGGCTGCTGCCCTTCGAGCGTCTCATCAAAGAGGGCATACCGGCGATCATGGTTTCCAACGCGACCGTGCCCGGCCTTTCGGCGACAGTGCCGGCTTCGCTTTCGGCTGCGGTGATCAGCGGCCTGTTGCGCAACCAACTCGGCTTTGGGGGCGTGGTGATGACCGACTCCTTGGAGGCAGGAGCTATAAGTGCATACCAGCCCGACCTGGGCAAAGCGGCGGTGCAGTCGCTACAGGCGGGGACCGACATGGTCATGCTGGCGGGGACGGGCCCGGGCCAGGCCCAGACCTTCGACCAGGTGGTGCAAGCGATAGTCGCATCCATCAACGCGGGCACGCTCACGCGCGTCTCGGCCGAGTATTCGGTGCGCAGGATCTTGGAGATGAAGGGGGTTCCCGCGGCTTGCATTTCCCTGTAGTGGGTATGCCCAGGCGGGTTAAAAAGCGAAGCGGCGGACGGTAGAGGCGCGGACTCCACCGTCACACCGCAGCAAGGATCCCCATCCAGCTCTATGGAAACGTTACCAGACCGACCTGACTATGACCAAATTCACAATCCGTCAGGCCGGTGTCGAGGCGCTGCCGATCTTTACCCGGTTGATCAGGGGGAAATGGCAAGCCGCCTCGTGGACGCCGCCGTAGCTGACCATAGGCGGCTCCTCCCGTGCACAGAGCTCCTGAGCAAACTCGCATCGCGTTCGAAATCGGCAACCCGAGGGAGGGTTGATGGCCGAGGGGAGCTCGCCCTTGATGACCCTTCTGCTCTTGTTCCGCTCGTACTCCGGCTCGGGCACCGGAACCGCCGATAGGAGTGCGGCAGTGTAGGGATGCGCCGGGTTCTCGTATATGTCGAATCCGTTGCCTATCTCCACCAGCTTGCCCAGATACATGACGCCAACCCGGTCGGCCAGGAAGCGGACCACCGAGAGGTCGTGGCTGATGACGACGTAGGTCAGGCCATGGGCTCGCTGGAGGTCCTTCATCAGGTTGAGCACCTGGGACCGGATGGAGACGTCGAGTGCGGACACCGGCTCGTCGGCGACTATCAGGCGCGGGTTGAGAGCGAGAGCGCGGGCCAGCCCGATGCGCTGGCGCTGACCACCGGAGAACTCGTGCGGGTAGCGTTCCACCGCCTTGGGGGAAAGGCCGACTTCGCTGAGCAGAGATTCGACCTTATCTTCGCGCTCGGCCCTGGTGCCGATGTGGTTGATGTCAAGGGGTTCGCGGATTATGGTTCCCACCCGCATGCGGGGATCGAGGGAGGCATAGGGGTCTTGGAACATGAGCTGGAGATCGCGCCGCTTGGCCTTCATCTCCTTGCCCCTCATCCCGTTCAACGGCGCGCCCTCAAAGGTGACCGTGCCTTCCGTCGGCTCCTCCAGGGCCACCATCATCATGCCCGTCGTTGTCTTGCCGCAGCCGGACTCGCCTACGATGCCGAGCGTTTCACCCTCGTAGACGGTAAGGGAGAGATCGGTAACGGCCTTGAGGGTTCCCGCCTTGCGCTGGAGGATCGCCCCCTTGGTGATCACGAACTCCTTGGAGACGTGGTCCAGCACCATCAGTGGGGAGCCTTTGGCCTTGTAGGTGCTCGCAGCGGTGGCGTCGGAGGCGACGGCCACCGGCGCGGATTCGATACCGACCGGATGGAAGCAGGAGTAGGCGTGCGCGCCTCCGGCATTCGAGGCGGGGGGGTGGTTGGCGACGCAGTTCGCGTCGGCCAGCCGACAGCGGGGCGCAAAGCGGCAACCTGCGGGCGGACGCGTTAGATCAGGCGGTAAGCCGGGAATGGAGTAGAGGCGGGTGGAGCTGCCGTCCATCTTGGGAATGGAGGCGAGCAGTGCTTCGGTGTAGGGATGATGGGTGTGGGCGAAGATCTCAGCGGTGGAGGCTTCCTCGGCGATCTCGCCGGCGTACATGACGATGACCCGGTCGGCGCGGCCGGCTATCACCCCCATGTCGTGCGTGATGAGAAGCATGGCCATGTTCAGCTGATTCTTCAGGTCGTCGAGCAGCGAGAGGATCTGGGCCTGGATGGTCACGTCCAGCGCGGTGGTGGGCTCGTCCGCGATGAGGAGCTTGGGCTCGCATGAGAGCGCCATGGCGATCATCACGCGTTGGCGGAGCCCGCCGGAGAGCTGGTGCGGGTAGTCGTTGATGCGCTCGGACGGCTTGGGCATTCCGACCAGGTCGAGCACTTCCACCGCGCGTGCCATGGCCTGATCCTTCGATACCCCCTTGTGGAGGCGGACCGCTTCGGCGATTTGGTTGCCGATGGTCATGCACGGGTTGAGTGAGGTCATCGGGTCCTGGAAGATCATCCCCATATCGTTGCCCCTCACCCTGCGCATCTCGTGCTCGCTCAGCGAGGCCAGGTCGCGGCCGTCAAAGAGGATCTGCCCCCCGGCGATGTAGCCGCCCACGGGCAGGAGACGCATGATGGACATGCCGGTCATGGTCTTGCCGCAGCCGGACTCGCCAACCAGGCCGACGGTCTCGCCCGGATTGATGGAGAAGCTGACGCCGTCGACGGCCCGTACCTCTGCGTTGCGCAGCTTGATGTTGGTGTGAAGGTCCTTTATCTCAATTAGAGCCAAGGGATGATTCCTCTTCCACTAGTAACCCCACACCGGCCTTGTGGTACGGGCGTGGGGATGTCGGCTAACGCCGCTGAAGGCGTACCTCGAGCGAGTCGCGGATGGCGTCTCCGATCAAGTTGAAGGCCACCACCGTAAGAATGATGGCGAATCCGGCTGGATAGATAAGCCACCAATATCCGGCGTAGACGTAGTTGACGCCGTCGGAGAGCATGCCGCCCCAGTTGGCCGCGGGCGGGGGAAGGCCAAGGCCCAGGTAGCTCAAGACCGCCATAACCAGAATTGCGTCCGCGACCTGGAAAGTCGCATTGACCACAATCGTGCCTATCGCGTTGGGGACGATATGGCGCGCCACGATCCGCCTCGACCCTCCGCCCATCACGCGCACCGCCTTGACGTAGTCACGTACCCGGAGTGAGAGCGCTTCGCCTCGCACCAGACGGGCGGGGGAGAGCCAGGAGACGCCGGCGATGACGATGATGAGCAGCTTCAGGGTTGGGTGAAATACCGAGGCCAGGTAGATGAGCAGAAGCAGGGTGGGAATGGCGAGGAATGCATCCACGATTCGCATCATGACCGTGTCGACGATGCCGCCCAGGAAACCCGCGACCGCCCCCCAAGCCACACCGAAGAGGGTGGCGATAATGGCAACCGAGAATCCGATCTCCAAGGAGGACTGGCCGCCGACCATCAGCCGGCCGAGCACGTCGTAACCGTTCTGATCGGTACCTAGCGGATGCCCCTTGCCAGGCGGAAGGTTGATGTTGTAGGTGGTGGTCACCTGGTTGGTGTGGTAAAAGTGTGGGCCCAGGAAGCAGAAGATCACCGCCGCCAAGACCAGGCCCAGGCCCACCACGGCGAGCTTGTTTTCCAGGAAGGTCTGCAGGATCAGCTTGAACTGTGATCCGGTTTCGAAGGCCTCGCCACCGGCGGGAACACCCTTGTCCACGAGTGCTTCGGCCTCTTGTTGGGGATCGATGGGGGCTCTCAGGTCATCAAGCTCGGACATGGACACCTCTTGGGCAAACGGAGGGAAAGCGACTTACGGTGCGGGCTCGGCGCGTGTTCATCACTTGTACCTGACCCTGGGATCCAGCACGGCGTAGGCGATATCGGCCAGGAGGTTCCCCACCACCGTGAGCACGCCTACCAGGATGATGATGCCAAGCAGAAGTGCGAAGTCCTCGGTGGTGGCGGCGGTGACGAAGTCAAGGCCGGTGCCGGGGAAGTTGAAGACCGATTCCACCACCACGCCTGCGGTGATCAGCGAGGGGAGGCTGAGTCCGACCAGGGTGGCAATGGGGATGAGCGCATTGCGCAACATGTGCTTGAAGAGGATGGCCCGTTGGCTTAGACCCTTGGCCTTGGCGGTGCGGATCCAGTCCTGGGCCAGGGCTTCGATCGCCGAGGAACGCATATAGCGCGAGAAGGAGGCGAAGCTCACCAGTGTCAGGGTCGCCACCGGCAGGACCAGGCCGGAGGGGTGGGCGATGATCTGTCCGATGGTTGATCCCTGGGGTGCCTGGGCCGGGAATATGTGGGTGTTTACGGCGAAGGCGATGATGAGGATCAGGCCGAGCCAGAAGGAGGGCATGGAATAAAGCAGGAACGAGATCGAGGTGGCGGCGTAGTCGACGATCCCGTTGCGCCTCACCGCCTGGAAGACACCGACGGGTATGGCGATGATCACAGAGAGGATCAGAGCCGACCCGACCAGCAACACCGACTTGGGCACCTCGCGCGCCAGTATTTGGGAGACCGGCTGGTTGAGCTTGTAGGAATAGCCGAGGTTCCCTTGCAGCAGGTGGCCCATGTACACCAGGTATTGGGTCACGAGAGGCTTGTCGAAGCCGTTGGCGTGGTTGAAGGTCTTGATGGCCAACGGGGTGGCGCGGTTCCCCAGCATCGCCTTGGCGGGGCCGCCGGGAAGAAGATGCTCGAGGATGAACCCGATTATGGACACCCCGATCAGCACGACGATTGACTGGAACACCCGGCGAATCAGGTATGCGGTCAAGGACTCACCTCACCGGTATAACAAGAGAAATCACTGTAGGGCCATGGCGATGCTAGCGGGATTTCGGCGCGAATTCGCATCGAAGATTCGCGCACCGGCGGAAGCGGCAGCCCCCACCATTCATGGAGAGAGCGCCGACCGCAGCCTGTGGCCTGGCCGGCGCTCTCTGGTAGGCCGGCCCCCTATTTTGTGCCAGGAGGCCGGTTATCCGATATGACTACTTGGTGAAGTACCACTCCTCCGGCAGCAGGTTCCCGTAGGCGTTCTGCTGGACGCCGTGCAGCGTGGAGCGCACCTCGGAGAGCTGGTAGTCCGCGTTGGGCTGGAAGATCACCGGCAGGCTCTGCACGATGTAGTCCTGATAGGCGTTGAGAGCGCTCTGGGTCTGGGAGGCCGGAGCGGTGTGGGTGGTCGCGATCAGGCTGTCGGCCTTCGGGTCGGTGTAGCTACCGAAGTTGGCCCCTGCGCCGGTCTGGTAAAGCTCACCACCGGTGGGGTAGTAGTCGGGAGCATAGACCCAGCCACCGCCCCAGTTCTCCATCTGCCACTTGCAGGCCGCCTGGGTGGCGGTGCAAGGCGTCGCGTTCCCGATGACCTGGTCAAACGGTGCGGAGGTAAGGTTGATGTTGATGCCGGCCTGAGCCCCTGCGGACTTCAGAGCCGCCATCATCTGGTCCGTCGCCTGAACTCCCGAAGCGTACTGCAGGTTGAAGGTGAGCGGGGCGCCCTGGGCTATCCCCTTACCGCACTGGTTGGCGCCGGTACCGGGATTCGTGCAGGTGTCGGTGCCGTTGGCATTGATGGTCCAACCATGGGACTTCAACAGGTCGGTGGCAGCCGAGACACTGAACGGATAGGGGTTGCTGCGCTCCTTCTGGTCAGCGAAGCTGTTGGCGGGAACGATCGGTACCGGGCCGTAGGAGGGAACCCCGTAGCCCTTCAGGAAGGACGAGATCCACTGGGGCTGGTCCACCAGGTGCTGGATTGCCTGACGCACATAGGCCTGGTCGATGATCGGTCCAACCGTCGGGTTGTTGAAGTTGACGACCCAGTAGTTGAACGAGAACAGGATCCAGGGATTGAAGGTGAATCCGCTCGAGGTGAGCAGGCTCTTCTGGCTCAGGTCGGCTACGGGGATGTAGCCGTAGTCGAGACCAGAGCCGCTGCGCAGAACGTTGAACTCGGCCGAGTCGGTGGTGAAGGGCAACTCCACGAACTTCGAGATGGTCGGCTTGACCGGTCCGCTGTAGGTCGGGTTCGGGACGAAGACCGCCTTGCCCTGCGAAGTGAAGGACTGGAGCTTCCATGGTCCATCGACCACCGACCAGATCGGGCTGGTGGTATATGTGGCGGTGTCCTTGGCCTGGGCGTCGAGGAACTTGTAGACCGCCTGGGCACCCGTGGGGGTGAGGTCCGGAGCGGTGGTGGAGGTCTCCGACGGTGCGGTCTGCCCGGCTGCGGTCACATCCCATGCCATCGGCATCGGGGTGATCTGGGAGAGCTCGTTATAGGTGAACCAGGTCGGGTTGTAGCTGCCATTCAGGTTGAACACCACGGTGTTGGGCCCGGTGGCCTGGTAGGAGACGACATTGTCCGGGAAAGCGCCGGGGACATAGGCCGCCCAGTTGGCCTTGTTGGCCTTGAGCATGTTCATCCAGAAGACAACGTCGCGGGCGTCCACGGACGCACCGTTCGACCACTTGTAGTTCTTCAGGGTGACGGTGACGGTCTTGTCGTTGTTGGAGAAGACCGGCGGGTTGGCCAGCGAGAGCTTGTAGTTGATGACAGGTGTGGTGCCCTGGCCGAACCAATAGAGCGGACGGTACATCAGCTCTTGGAACTGGGACAGGTTGGTTACGGAGAAGTACGCTCCGCTCGATAGTGGGAAGATGTAGTTAGGGGTCGCGCCGGGACCCTCGGCAAAGTTGACTGTGCCGCCGGAGACCTTGGTGGCTCCGGAGGATGTGGTTGCAGTCGATGAAGAGCTTCCGGAACCGCAAGCGGCTAGCAGGGTTGCTGCCGCCGCGGTGGAAGCCATGGCCGCAGCGATGCGGCGAACTTTCTTGGACACCATCTTTTCCTTAGAACCTCCTGTGAAAGCGGTGACTCAACAAAAATAGCCTTGAAGTTGGCGAAGAGTTCGCCGCGGGTTCACTTTCGGTTCATCTTTTCTCTCCGCTTTGCGATCCACGGCCCGCATTCAGTTATGCAGACTTGCATACAATCATCAAAGTGCTGTTCACAGGGGGTGCAGATGCGAAGAAGCGTGGGCTAACCACGCCGTGACGCGCAGAAATATTTTTTTGGCGACGGATTCCGTTGCATATCATCGGTAACTTAGAGTGCCAGGTTAGCAAATAGCCTCTGACATGCTAGGTCTAGCTGCAGCGAGGGTGCGGAATCAGTAGGTTACCAACTGGGAACGAGCCGTCGTGACTTCGCGAGCGGGTTCAGTGACACCCGCTCGGTGGAGTTCGGCCAATCCGGGCTATGGGCGGCACCGCGTTAGCCGCCGTCCTGCTGCGTCTCTAGCCCTGCCGACGTGACCTCACCTGATCGCCGGGCCAAGGGTGCCCGCCGGTAGGAGTGGATGCCGCCGGTAGCTCCTCGGCCTCTCAGCGGTCCGGCTGAGGCGTGAGCCTTAGGTAGGGCTTGAGCTTGCGGAAGCCCTTCGGGAAGCGCTCGGTCGCCTCCTCGTCGGAGAGGGAGGTGGCGATCACCACTTCGTCTCCCTGGTTCCAGTTGACGGGGGTGGAGACCATGTACAGGTCGGTCAACTGAAGTGAATCCAGCACCCGCAGGATCTCGCGAAAGTTCCGGCCGGTTGAAGCGGGATAGGTGATGGTGAGGCGCAGCTTCTTGGCCGGATCGATGATGAAAACCGAGCGCACCGTGAACGTGTTGGATGCGTTGGGGTGGATCATGCCGAAAAGGTTGGCCACCTTGGCCTCGGGGTCACCGATCATGGGAAAGTTGACCGCTTGACCCTGAGTCTCCTCTATATCCTTCTCCCACTCGATGTGGCTCTCGACCGAATCGACTGAGAGGCCGATCACCTTGGTGTTGCGCGCCGCGAACTCGTCCTTGAGGCGCGCGACCTCGGCGAGCTCCGTCGTGCACACCGGAGTGAAGTCCTTCGGGTGGGAGAAGAGTATCGCCCAGCCGTCGCCGATCCATTCGTGGAAGCGGATGGTCCCCTGGGTGGTCGGGGCTTCGAAGTCGGGGACGACGTCCCCAAGCTGCAAAGACATCTCGGCTCCTTTCGGGCTGGTCGCCAGTTTCAAGCCACGATATCGCACCCTGGCGCCTATGGCCGGGATCGGGACCGGCTTTTGCCGACCGGATGGGGATCCCGGGCGCTGCTGGCGGTGCGGGTAGACTGGCGAGCGGAGTGGGCTTCAAGTGAATTCATCGGAAATCCAGGGCTTCGATCATCACGAGCACGCGGTTCATGCAAGTGGCGGTGAGGTCCGCTCGGGTCCGTTCTATCTGGTGCTGTTCCTCAATCTCGCCCTCTTTGCCGCCAGTCTGGGCCTCGGCCTGCTGACGCATTCCCTGGCGCTGATCTCGAATGCCTTTCACCTTCTGTCAGACCTGGGAGCCCTTGGAGTGGGCGTACTGGCGGCATGGGCTTCTTCGCGCCCCGTCTCGGCACGCCACAGCTTCGGCATGGTCAAGGCCGAGGTTCTCGGTGCGCTCGTCACCACGCTGTTGCTAATCGGGGTCTCGGTGGCAATTGTCTACGCCGCCGTGATGCGCTTGGTCGGACACCACCTCGTCGGACCGCTCGACTCCGGAGGGTTGGACATCAGTGCAGTCGGGATCGCCGGGGTGTTGGTGAACCTGGTGTCGCTGTTTGCCTTTGCCCGCCAGGACAGGCGCTCTGCACTGGTGCGGGCCAACCTGATCCATTTCTTCTCCGATGGAATCGGCTGGGTGCTGGCGCTGATGGCGGGCCTGTTGATCCTGCGTTACGGCTTCGTCGCGGCGGATCCGCTCGCGAGCATCGGGGTCTCGATACTGGTGATCCTCGCGTCGGTGAGGGTGCTGCTGGACGTCACCAACGTGCTGATGGATGCGGTGCCGAGCCAGGTGGACGCGGGCGAGATCCGGCGCATCATGCTGGAGGTTCCGGGAGTCGAGGACGTGCACCATCTGCATGTCTGGAATCTCAGCTCGACCGCGGTGGCGCTCTCGGCCCACCTGGTGATGCGCGAGGGTATATCGCTGCACGAAGCCCAGGCGCGCTCGGTGTTGCTCAAGGAGCGGCTTGCGGAGCAGTTCGGCATCAGTCATGCGACGCTCGAGATGGAGTGTCACGTCTGCGAGGCGCCCGAGCACGCGGAAGACGCAGGGCCGAAATAACTCAGGGGCGCGCCAAGGTTGGCGTCAACATCCCATGCAGAACCAGATCGGCTACCTGATCCACGTCAGCTTCACCCAGCAGTGCCCCCATGATGATCCTGCGCATGAAGAGCGACCCGAAGATCGCCTCGGATACCCGCTCGGGATCGACGCCGGCACGGACCTCCGTCTCGGGCGGATGCGATTCGATCAGCTTGACCACCGCGCCGCGGCGATGCACATCCCAAGTGGCCGCGACAAGCGCTCCAACGGTGGGGTTGGACTGCGCCTCTCCGACCAGGTGCGCTATGGCACTTCCAGTGGGGGAGGACAGCAGCCGGACCAGGTTGGAAATGAAGGTGCGGAGATCCTTCTCCAGGTCGCCCGAGTCCATGTTGCGCCCGAGGTTCTCGGATTCCCTTGCGACGGCTTCCTGAATGAGTTCCCACTTGGAGCGCCAGTGCCGATAAATCGTTGACTTTCCTACGCCGGCGTTTCGTGCGACAGACTCGATGGTGAGGTCGCGATATCCCTCGGTGGCGCAGATGGAGAGGGTGGCGTCCAGGATGCGGCGATGCGCTTCGACGCTGCGTGGCCTGCCCCGCTTGCGGTGTACTTCGGGGGCGATCGTTTTTCCCGCCAGATCCAGCGCCATCATGGTCAAACCTCTATGTATTCAAGGCGGCGTCATTGGGGCGGCCCGCCACTAAGCCCGCATTACGCGTCGATTGCGCCTTGCTTCGGCCTTGAAGCAGACATTAGCGAACGACTCGAAAGAGCCAAGTGGCCAAAGAAAACCTTTACCGTCTCATAATCTTTCTGGGACCAAAGGCCCTATTTCGTGGCCGTATAGGGGCCTTAGCGGGCGAATACGAGCGACGAAAGACGTACCCGGGCGGCGAGGACGCCGAGAGATGCGAGGGCGACGATCCCGGCGGCCAGAGCGATGGATGGCGTTGCGGCGCGCAAGGAAATGGCCGAGCCGAGCACCGTCCAGAAAGCAAAGAAGAGAAGGTCTGGGCCGTACTTGGCCCTAAGGGTAAGCCGGAGGCGCTCGAACTCCATCTCCAGGATCTTCGAAGCCATCTCACGCTCCAGCCGGGAGTGGCAGCTGCCACCCTCAGCCGAGCAGGATTCCTTCCCGCAGCTCTGCTCGGCACCGCAGCTCTCACCCTCGACTGACCAGCGGGCGGTTTCGCGGCGAAACGAGACAATCAAAGCCAGTGCGGCGACCGCGCCGACGACGATCGATGCGGCGAGTGCGGGGAGCCCCGCTCCAGGCGCGATGCTGGAAAAGGCGAGGAGAACCAGCGACCAAACCCAGGCTCCCGCGGCCACCAGCGCAACCCGCTTGCGGGCGTCGTAGGCCCGCTTGCGGCCGGCAAAGGATGCCTTTATGGTGATGGGGGTGGCACCGGGAACTTGTTGCATTGCAGGTTAAACCTATCAGGACGCGCGCATTAGCGCCTTTCTCAGCCTTGGACCAGGCGTGAGACCATCTCTTCGCGGAGCTGGCGCTTCAGCACTTTGCCCGCCGCATTGCGCGGGAGGGGCTCTGCGTGGAAAAAGACGTACCTCGGCACTTTGAACGCTGCCAGCCGGGCCGCCACCCCGGCCCGGATCTCCTCCTCGGTGGTTTCGCAGCCCGGCCGGAGTTGCACCACCGCCGCAACCTCTTCGCCTATCTCGAGATCCGGGATACCCACCACCGCGGCGTCCGCCACGCAGGGGTTCTCGTACAACGCCCCTTCCACCTCGGCCGAGTAGACGTTTTCGCCTCCCCGGATAAGCATGTCCTTGGCTCGGTCGACGATATAGATGTAGCCCTGATCGTCCAGGTAGGCAAGATCGCCGGTTCTGAACCAGCCGTCCCGTATCGCTGCGGCCGTCGCCTCCGGCTTGTTCCAGTATCCGATCACCACGTTTGGTCCACGGACCCAGAGCTCGCCGGTCTCGAAGGGCTCGGCCCGATCGCCATCGGCGCTGACCACTTTCACCTCGACCACTGGAAGCGGCCTTCCCACCGAGTCGGGGCGTCCGAGGTAATCGCCTCCGGAGATGCTGGTGGCGACGGAAGACGTCTCGGTCATGCCGTAGCTGTTGGAAGGTATGGCACCCGGGAAACCCGCGCGCAGGCGCCGCAGCAGCTCGGGGGGCGCCGGCGCGCCTCCGCAGCTTACGGTGCGAAGGCTCGAGGTGTCGCGGTGCTTCAGCTCGGGAGAGTTGAGAGCCTGCCAGACCATCGTCGGCACACCGCCGAAGTTGGTCACCCCCTCCCTCTCGATCAGTTCGAGCGCCCTTTCGGGATTCCAGCGCCTCATCATCACCAGCTTTCCGCCGGCCATGGTGTTGGGGACCAGCAGGCCGTGGCAGCCGGTGGCATGAAAGAGAGGTACCGAAAGAAGAACCGAGTTTGGTGTCGACGGCGCGGGCTTGGCGGCGTAGGCCCGCTGGTTGCGGGCGCTGAGGAAGAAGAGCGACATGAGGCTGGTGCAAATGTTGCGGTGTGTGCCAACGGCGCCTTTGGGGCGCCCGGTGGTGCCCGATGTATAGAAGATCGTTGCGACGTCGTCCGGTGCGATCGCCGGGGGGGCGGGGGTGGGGACGGTTGCCCCCAGGAGGTCGTTGAGCGGGATAACCTCGATGCCCATGGGCGCGAGCTGTCCTCGGGCGGCGGCGATCCGCGATGTCTCGCAGCGGACTGCGAGGAGATGGGCGAGTGCGGGCGGCGGCTCCGCCATGAGCTCGGGCATCATCCTCTCCAGGCGCTCCTGGTCGACTATCACCGTCTTCGCCTCGCAGTCGGTGATGCCGTAGGCAAGCTCCCCGGAGGTCCACCAGGCATTCAGGGGGACGACAACGGCGCCGGAGGTGACTATCGCCCAGAAGGAGGCGACCCACTCCGGATAGTTGCGCATCGCCAGCGCCACCCGGTCGCCCTTTACCACCCCCCTGGCCGCGAGACCGTCCCTCAGTATCTTGACCTTCTGCGCCATCTCGCGGTAGGTGATCCGCTCGTCCTCGTAGACCAGGTAGCAGGCATTTCCAAAACGCTCGGCTTTGCTCCAAACCTCCGCGAGCGAGGCCGGGGCATTCCTCCAGATGGTCATACGCCTGCCGCCGACCGTCTCCGCAATCGTCTCGTAGCGTTGCCCCGGCGCCGTCATCTCCGCGGTCAGTTCGGCGAGCAGGTCGGTCATAGCAAGAATCTAACGCTGACCCGAGGAGGAGCGGGAGCTCTTCTAACTGCCGGCCAGGCGGAAGAAGGAATCCCTGTAGTAACGGAGCTCTTCGATCGACTCGAGAATGTCGTCGAGAGCCCGGTGGCCGCGCTTCTTGGTGGGGGCACCGGTGGCGATATCGGGGTTCCAACGGCGCGCGAGTTCCTTGATGGAGCTGACGTCGACCGAGCGGTAGTGGAGGTAGTCCTCCACGGCAGGGGCCTGCTCGGCCAGGAAGCGCCTGTCGGTGCCGATGGTGTTTCCGCACAGGGGCGCGCTTTTGGCGGCCTTCACGCTTTCCTTCAAGAAGGCGAGCGTCTGCGCCTCTGCGGCGGCCAGGGTCAGCGAGCTGGCCCGGATCACCTCGAGGAGCCCGCTGGTCCTGTGCATGTTGGCCACGTAGGGGTCCATGGAGGAGAGCAGCTCCTCCGGCGCCGCGATCACGAGTTCGGGACCGGTGGCAACGACGTTGAGCTGATCGTCGGTCACCACGGTGGCCATTTCGACGATCTGGTCGCGCTTAGGGTCCAGTCCGGTCATCTCCAGGTCCATCCAAACAAGCACAAAGGGGAGTCTAACCATGGTGTTGGTAAGCTCTATTGGGCGAATTAGGAGGTTCCGTGACTCAGCTCCGGCCGAGCGCAGCACCGTGGGTGGTCATCCCCACGTACAACGAGGCTGGCAACATAGCCAACGCCGTCAAACGGATACGCAAGGCGCTGCCTGCCGCCAATGTTCTTGTCGTCGACGACTCCTCGCCGGATGGCACCGCCCACATCGTCGAGGCCCTGGGGGCCGACGACCCTATGGTCAGCGTGGTCGTTCGTCCCGCCAAGTCCGGTCTGGGCTCGGCATACAGGGACGGCTTTTCGAAAGGGATGGCCGAAGGGGCGACCGCCCTCATAGAGATGGACGCGGACCTGAGCCACGAGCCGGAGGCACTGCCAGAGCTCGTCGCGGCACTCGACAGTGGGGCGGACTTGGCGATCGGCTCGCGCTACGTTCCCGGAGGAGCCTCGCCCGGGCTCACGGCGGGAAGGCTGGCACTCTCCCGCGGCGGCAACACATACGCAAAGTTCGCCTTGGGGCTGCCGGTGATGGACGCCACCTCAGGCTTCCGGGCCTATCGCCCCTCCCTGCTCGGGGCGATCAACCTTTCGACGGTGAGTGCGGACGGCTATGGCTTCCAGATCGAGATGGTCTTTCGTGCCACCCTGTTGGGTGCGCGCATCAAGGAGGTCCCGATCATCTTCAACCAGCGGGTTGAAGGTGTCTCAAAGATGTCTACCGATATCGTGCGCGAGGCGATGCTCCTGTGTACGGTATGGGCCGCCCAGCGCCGGGTCCGGCAGTTGCTCGGTAAGAGTAGCGACTTCATTCCTTATCACAAGGCGGACGGAAGCATGGCGGGCGCCGTGCTGCACTCGCTGCGCTCCTGAGGCGCCGGGAGGTGGCGATGGTGGAGGTCAGATTCGTCCGGCTCAACGCATCCGCGGTGCTGCCGTCCTACGCGCGCTCAGGTGACGCCGCTTGTGACCTTGTCGCCGCCGAGGCAGCCAAGATCCCCCCGCTTGGGCGCGCCACGGTTGGCACCGGAATTGCGATCGAGATACCTCCGGGTTATGCAGGCTTCGTGCTCCCGCGCTCCGGTCTGGCATCGCGGTACGGCCTCACCCTGGCAAATGCTCCTGGACTGATCGATTCTGGATACCGTGGTGAGCTTAGGGTGGCGCTCTTCAACGCCGATCCGGAGCAGCCCTTCTCGGTCACTCCAGGTGACCGCATCGCCCAGTTCCTGGTGATGCCGGTCCCGGTCATCACCTGGACTGAGGTGGAAGCTCTTTCCGAGAGCGGCAGAGGTGAGGGCGGTTTTGGTTCGACGGGGGTGAGCTGAACCCGCTCGCGCCTGCTTGGCCGAACGGGCACAGTTACTCCAAGGTGCGGCGTAAGTCGCCACATCGCCATCGAGTCCGCGGGCGGCGGGCCCTTCTTTACCGCCTGGAGGCCGGCATGAGTTCAGATACCCGTAGCGAGGACGCACCGCAAATGGAAAGAATGAGTGGCCTCGACGCCGGCTTCTACTACTTCGACTCACCCGGCATGCACTTGCACATAGGGGCCATCCTGATCTTTGCCAAGTCGGGCCTGGCCGGACGTGATCCGTTTGAGGCGACCAGGGAACGGATCGCGGCTCGAATCGGCCGGATGGAGCGCTTCATGCAGCGGGTGGTCGAGGTGCCCTTCGGCCTGGCTGAGCCCTACTGGGTCGACGACGCCGGCTTCGATCTCGACCGCCACCTGCACCTTGGCGGATCCAAGCACCCCGTGTCGGTTGAAGAGTTGGTGGAGATGGCCGGCGCG
>JAJZLQ010000076.1 GCA_021850605.1 Actinomycetes bacterium | reverse complement strand
CGGCTGTGACCATTTCCGCACTGACGTCTCTTACCTGCCCGACCTGCACGCCTACCTCGACGACCTGCTGCGAAACCGGGAGCGTCTCCTCGCTGCCGCCGACATCGACGACTGGGTGCTAAGCCAAGCCATGCCCTCCGAGGAAGAGATCGGCCGCATCCGCTCGCTCATCGCCAGCGTCAGCGCCGGTCTTGACCACCTCGAGGCAGCCGAACGCGCCGGCGTCGACCAGGCCATCGAGGTCATCCGGGCTCACCGGGCCGTTGCCCTTGCCATGCCCCGGCTGCGTCGTGTTCCCGTCGACCTGGGACCCCGCAGCCAGCCGCGAGCATGACCGGATCCGGGCGCACCACCGCCATGGTTGCAGGCCGGCGAGCCGAGAGCGACCGGCACCGCCAGCGTGTTCTGGTCGCCATCCAAGCCGCCGGCGCTGCGGGCGAGGCGATCACCGTCAGCGGGATCGCCCGGCGAGCTGGAGTCGACCGGACCTTTTTCTACCGCCACCGTGACCTGCTCGACCAGGTGCACGCCCTCGCCGCCCAGCCGTCGGGCCCAAGCGCTGAGGGAGAGGTGACCCGCGCATCGCTGCAGGCCGACCTGCACGCCGCCCAGTCCCGCTGTGCCCGCTTCGCCACCCGCGTGCAACAGCTTGAGCGTCGCCTCTCGGAGCTGATGGGCGAGCAGACCTGGCGGGACTCCGGGCTCGGCGCTCCAGAGGACATCCACCAACTCCACCAGCGGATCACCTCCCTTGAGTCGGAAGTGGCCGATGTGCGAATCCAACTCGGCGAGCGCACCGAGGAGCTCAATGCTGCCCGTCTCGCCAACCGAGAACTCCTGACCCGCCTCAACCTTGAGCGGCCGACTAATTAGTTTCCGGCACGTGCACGACAGGTGCTGCACAGGTCATCGACCCATCCGTACACGGCCTACCAGGGGGAACGCCGTCTTTCCTTCATGCGCACAGGCAGCTACCCCAAGAGAACCGCAGGCATTCGCCGCCCGGTGCCTGGGCGCCGGAATCCATTGCGCCTGATTATGTCTCTCCGGCGCCGCCTTCCTTGCGGTTCCGAGCCGGGCCTCCTCGAAGGGTGGCCAAAGTGCCCGCTAGAGCAGCGCCTGCAGCACCCGAGCCGTCGACTCTGCGAGGCGGCCGGCCTCCTCTGCCGAAAGGGGCTCACACAGCCAGTCCCAGTGCAGCGATACGGTGTCGCCGATCTTGAGTCGTGGGACCTCATGACCCACCATGGCCTCGAGGCCAAGGCGGACCTTCTCGGCTCGGGGCTTGCCTTCCTTCAGGGTGCGGCCGTCGAATACGAGTTCGCGGCTCTCGACCGTGGCCTGATCGGCGTCGAGCGAGAGCAGTGTGCCCTGGCGAATCCTGCATCCATCCAGGATGGACAGGACCTTCTCCGGGCCACCCCGACGCAGGACACCGAGCCAGGGATAGACCACAAAGACGTGGTAGTTGTGCTGCAGGGGAGCGCCGTGTGCGAGAGGGGAGACCAGCTCCTCTTCGTGGCGCCCGGTCCGGATCTCCATGCGCACGGCCGATGAGGCGGCGAAGTCCTCTTTGGTTACCCGGGTGGCCATTGGGCCACCCAGCCAGTAGGCGTCCACCACCGCATCCTCCAGGGGGTCGGCTATGTGGTTCGCGCGCGCAATGAGGCTCAGGTAGGGCCAGGCCCCGGTGAACTGGCGGGCGATTGTATCCAGCCCGCCCGTTGGGGACGCATCCAACCCTGCGGCCGCCGTCAGCAGGGAGGGGTCGTCTGGACCGCAGTAGCCGAGTTCGTTAGGGGGATATGCGTAGAGTGCGAAGCGGCGCCTTCCGCGCGCCGCCGAACCATCTGCGCTGCTTTGAGTGGCCACCAAGGGTTACTCCTCGCTCTGGACCACCCAGCCGGCGTCGAGGCGTGCCAGCTCCTCGAAGGCCGCGTCGATCTCGGCCGCCTCCTCCGGTGTGAGGATTTGGATTACCATGCCCGCGTGTACCAGGACGCGTTCGCCACCCTCCAGCTCGGGAAAGAGCAATCCGTTGTAGGGGCGCAACTCGCCTCCCAGTTCTACCATTGCCACCGGCCCATCGACGCTTTGGACCGTTCCGGGAATGCTGACGCACATGTGACCTTCTCCAACCGTTGGCGCGCGAATGCCGGGCTAGCCGGACCTCGGCCCCACTCTTATGCTTAGCAGCTCCTCTTCGGCCACCAGCGCGTTATCAGGGTCCTCGAGGGAGGGGAAGTAGGTAGGCACCCGCACCGTAGTCAGTGCCGACCTGGCCTGATCGCGGAGGATGCGGTTCTGGGCGAAGAGGTCTCCCGCACAGACGATGGCGCGGGGCTGCCATTCTTTGAGCAGGCGCACCATCGCGGTTCCGACGAAGTTACCTAGCGAGACGAAGATGGAACGTGCGAGAACGTGGCGCTCCACGCCGGCTAAGCGGTAGCTCATCACGCTGCGCAGGAGCCGCGCACCCTCCAGGCTGTAGCCTCTGGCCCCGGGAGCGACGAAGGTGTCCACCTCCACCGCCTCCGGCTCGGGAGCCATGGCTGCGGTCACGTCCGCTTCCTCCATCCCGATAAGGAGGGATGCAGCGGCAAAGAGCCAGCCCGGTGCGCTGGAGGAGACGGCGCCGACTCCCGGGTCGAAGGATTCGATCGCGGCGGTGAGATCGGGAAAGGCTAGGCGGTAGTTGGCCACCAGGCGCGGCCCGTTCTCGTCTATCCCGGCGACGGCGGTCAGCAGGTCTGTGCCTCGCATAGGCAGCGTATCGAAGCCGATGAGAGGGGAGACCTTCCCATCGGGGTCGTGGGCGGCAATCATGGAGTCGGGGTCGTCAAAGGATAGCCAGGCCACCGCCACCGCCTGATCCTCCATGCGATAGCGGGCGAGCGCGGCAGAAATGCGCGGAAAGCCGCTCATCTGGGAGCCTCGGAAAGGGAGCGGACAATTTCCGAGACCTCGATATCGCGCAGCTGGGTCGCCTCCACCCCGAGGCGGGCAAGCTCGCTCACGGCGGCGAGGACAAACTCCGGGAATCGCTTCTCCAGCTCCGGGGTGAGGCCCAGCTCGAAGCTGAGCGCGTCTGCGGGGACAATTCCGATGAGAACCATGTCCATCGGTGTTCCGAGGCCCGCTGACAACTTGAAGAGATGGACCGGGTCGACCTCGTGGGCTGTAGGGCGCATGTTGGGGCCGAGCTCCCCTAGGATCCGCGAGTCCAGCCGAAAGATCGATCCCGGGTCTGCTTCGGTGGCCACAGCGTCCAGTACGATCACCGGCCGGTTCACGCCGATCAGCTCCATCAGCCCGAAGCCGGCCAACCCTCCGTCGACCACCTCGATCCCGGGTGCGAAGTCGAAGCATGCGGCCAGGCATTTGGCGGCGTATACCCCGATGCCCTCGTCCCGGTAGAGGATGTTCCCCATCCCGACGACCAAAGGTTCAGACATGCTTGGTCCCGGAGCGCTTTACGTACTTGTAACCTCCGAAGGAGATCACGATGTCACCTTCCTTCCACATGATCGAGCGCCAGATCTCGTAGTAGATGTGGAAGACGGCCCAGGCGATGATTATCCAAGCCGTGACCAGGTGCGTCTCACGTACTCCCACGTTTCCGCCGAACACCGTGAGCGTCCAGTCGGTCACGAAATGGAGCAGCCACGGCCACCAGCTTCCGACCGCGGAGATGTTGGCGCTGTAGGAAGCCACGTAGAGCTGGAAGCCGGTCAGCAGCTGGGTAAGCATTATCAAATGGAAGATGAGGAAGAGCACCGCCAGGAACGGGTCCCGCTTGGAGGTGTCCAGTCGCTTGCGCCGGTTGAAGGTGACGAAGTTTAGGAGAGCCTCTTTGAATTCGGTGAGGTTCTCCGGACTCGGTCTTAGGTCGGTAATGTCCCTGTGCTTGGTGGAAAAGACGTAGAGGTAGGCGATGAGGAACATCGAGACGTCCAGCACGAGCGCGCCGTAAAAGTGGATGGCGCGGTTCCAGGCCATGAAGTAGGTGGCCGCGTCGATCCGCGTCGGGTTGGGGGAGTAGTAAGGATTGGCGATGTAAAGGCCCGTGATGAAGCAAACCACCACTGCCAGAGCCTGGAACCAGTGGATGGCCCGCCAGGTCGCCGTCATACGCGGTACCCGGACCACCTGGACGACCGGCTGGTCGTCCGCCGTCGGGCCCGTGCCGGGCCGGAGTTCGAGCTCTTTCTTGCTCATGGCCGCCTCCTAGCCCCCGAAGCCGGTGACGCTGCAGGCGCCGTCGGTCGGAACCACCGAATACGTTCCGAGGTCCTTGCCGCGCGCGTCCACCAGGTGGACGGCGCATGCCAGGCAGGGGTCGAAGCTGTGAATGGTCTGCAGGATCTCCAGAGGCTCATCCGGCTTGGCAAGTTTCACGCCTACCAGCGCCGATTCGAACGCACCCGGCCTGCCATGGCCATCCCGGGGCGATCCGTTCCAGGTGGTGGGCACCACCGCCTGGTAGTTGTCGATCTTCCCGCCGCTGATCTTCACCCAGTGGCCGAGAGCGCCTCGAGGCGCCTCGGAAAAGCCATACCCCTTGGCTTCCGCCGAGACCTGCGCGAAATCGAAGGGCGTCCAGGTCTCCAGATCACCGGAGGCGACGTTGTGCTGGAGCTCGTTCAGCCATCCAACCATCGCATCCGCTATCACCTGGGTCTCCACCAGCCGAGCGGCTGTGCGTCCGATGGTGGAGAAAAGCACCGTGGCCGGGAAGTTGCCGGCCTTCAGGAGGGCGTCGACCTTGGCCTTGATGGTCGCATCGCCTGAGGCGTATCCGACGATCATCCGGGCCAGCGGACCGACCTCCACGCGCTGGCCGTCGTAGTTTGGAGCCTTCAGCCAGGAGTACTTCTCCTCGGTCTTGAGGTAGGCGATACCGTTGGAGGCTTTGTTCAGGCCGGTGTAGTAGGGACGGGTGACTCCGTTGAATGGCTGGAGGACGCTGTCTCCCTCGTACCAGGAGTGGGTGACGTCCTCGGTCACCTTGGACTGGTCGAAGGGGAACACGGTGGTCAGGTCCTTGTTCAGGACGATGCCCGCCGGGAAGAGGTTCTTGGCCTGACCGATCGGGTTGTCGTCCATCTCCAGGCCCTGGCCGTACGCCATGTACGAGCCCAGCCCTTCGCCGACGCCGGCAAGAGCCTGATCGGCGTACTTGGATCCCACCATTAGCAGGTCGGGCATGTAGGCATCGTTGACGAAGCTGGTCATCTCCGAAAGCCATGTCCCGAACTGAGCCAGTCGCTCGGGGTTCTGGATGTCGTCCACGCAGGTAACCCCGCCTACCACGATCGACTGCGGATGCGGGTTCTTGCCTCCGAAGATGGCCATCATCTTGGCGGCGGTGCGCTGCATGTTGAGAGCGTCCAGGTAGTGGGAGGCGGCAACCAGGTCCTCCTCCGGGGTGAGCCGGTAACTGGGGTTTCCCCAATACGCGTTGCCGAAGATGCCCAGGCTGCTCTTGGCCAGGCTGGTCAGCTTGGCCTGTACCGCCTGATAGGTGGCGATGCTCGCGTTGTAGGGGGAGTTGGAGTAGGTGTAGGCGACGTCCACAGCCTTCTTGGGGTCGGCGGAGAGCGCGGCGACGATGTCGACGAAATCGAGCGCGTGCAGGTTGTAGAAGTGCACCGGATGGTCGTGGATGAAGAGCGAGCCGGTAATCAGGTTGCGCACCAGGCGTGCGTTGGTGGGGATTCGCACGCTGAAGGCGTTTTCCACGGCCCGGATACTTGTCCAGTAGTGAACCCCGGTGCATACGCCACAGATGCGCATTGCCAGGAGACCCGCATCGCGCGGATCCCGGCCCTGGAGAATCAGCTCAACGCCTCGGAACATGGTTCCTGCCGAGTAGGCCGAAGTGATCGTGTTGGTGTCGTCCATCACCGCCTCGATGCGCAGATGCCCTTCGATTCTGGTGATCGGGTCGACAACGATTCGCGATGCCACGCTTACTCCTCTCCGCCAGTGTCCTGGTGGTCTTCAGTTGATGCTGCGCCAACTTCGGCCGCGGGCGGCTCGGTCTGGCGGGCCCGGTGCCCGGCGGCGGCCGAGGCGATGGCATGTGCGACGATTCCGACACCAACCACTGCCAGCAGGCCGAGGCCGAACTCGTCGACACTGGATTCGACACCCCAGCCGGCCAGGCCGGGAGCGTGGATGCTGGCATTGGTCATGGGGCGCTCGTAGGCCAGGGTGTCCCAGAACTGAGGTTGGGAGCAGCCGATGCAGCCGTGCCCTACGCCGATGGGCCAGTTTGTCCCTTCGTTGTAGCGGACTATGGAGCAGTTGTTGTAGGTGAAGGGGCCCTTGCAGCCCATCTTGTAGAGGCAGAAGTTGTTCTGCGCGCCCGCGTCACCCCAGTGCTGCACGTACTCACCCGCGTCGAAGTGCGCGCGGCGCTCGCAGTTGTTGTGTATGAGGTTTCCGAAGGCCCAGATCGGCCTGCCGAGTGAGTCGAGGGCCGGAGCGGAACCGGTCAGGACGTAGTGGATCAGAGTCCCCACGAAGTTGACCGGGTTCATCGGGCAGGCGGGAATGTTGATCAATGGCTTGCCGCTCACCACCGAGGAGACCCCTACCGCATCGGTCGGGTTGGGGTTGGAGGCGGGAATGCCGCCGTAAAACGCGCAGGCTCCTGCCGCCAGCACCAGGGCGGCTCCGCCGGAGAGCTCGCGCACCTCGTCGACGAAGGTCTGGCCGCTGGCTCCAATGGTGCAGTAGCCGCCATTCTCCCCCAGGGGTATGCCGCCTTCGATGACCAGGATGTAGCTCCCCTTGTACATCTGGGCCGCCTGCTGCTTGCGCTGCTCGGCCTGGATGCCCGCGGCTGCCATCAGGGTCTCGTGGAACTCGAGCGAGATGGTCTGGAAGAGCAGTTCCTCGACGGTTGGGCCGGAGGAGCGGATGAAGGCCTCGGAGTTGCCGGCGCAGTCCTGTCCTTCGATCCAGATCACAGGTATCCGGTTGAGGAGTGTCGCCGCTTTGGCCACCTGGGGCCTCAAAAGCGGCGGGAGCATCAGCGCCGCGGTCATGGCCGAGGTCCAGGCTATAAAGGCCCGGCGGCTGAGCTTGTGCTCGGTGAGGAGCGGGGCGAGCTCCAGCCCCGACAGGGGCTCCATCGCCTCGACTTCTCTCAGCCTGGCCTCGCAGGCACGCTGCAGGGCCAGCGCCTCGTCCTCCGTGGTTCGCAACTCCTTGGTATGACCCAAGGCGCGAGCGAAGAGCGAGCGGCGGTCGTATTCCATACCTATCCCTCGATTTCTACCGATTTGAGTACGACGTCGTGGTTCGGGGCGGAGATGGTGTTAAAACCGCCGCACACCGGACATGAGGCGTTGGACCCCTCATCTGCTGAGAAGACCACTCCGCAATCGAAGCAGTGATACTCGCGCGCGGAAGTTTCGATAACCAGTTCGGCGCCGTCCATTGCGGTGCCACGTGCCGCCTCCTCGAAGGCTGCGCGCAGGCTCACCTCTTCGACGGCACCCGCACCCGTCTCCACGACCACCTTGAGAACTTTGGAGCCGTGATTTTCCGAAAGGGTCCGGTCCACGAGCACAGCCAATTCTTCGGCGATCCCGAATTCGTGCATGCCAACTCTCTCTCGACAACCGCGAAGCGGAACCCGGCCTACCCTGTGCCCCCACAGCCGCGCTCAGAGAAGAGTGTCGCTTATGCCACCTCGCCCGGGATAGGGCAAAAAGTCCCTAATGGGACTATCGATAGCCAAAAGTCCGGGAATTGTCGGTTCGATGCCGCTAGTGGCGGCGTTTTCTACGGCCCGACTCCTCCATCCGGCGCCTGATGGTCTCGCGCCGTTCGCGCAACTCGCGATAGGTGATTCCCCCCTCGCCTTCGCCGATTCCGAAGGATCCCCTCACCGAGGCCAGGTCGAGCGGCACCTCGCGAAGGTCCACACCGACCTCCTGGGCAAGGCGTGCCCCATGCTTGGATGCGAAGTATCCGGCCAGGTAGGCGATCTCCGCCAAGAGATCGATGTCGGGGGCCAGGCGGGCAATGGAGGCGTCGAGGAAGATCATGTTCTTGACGAAGAGCATCAGCTCTTTGGGCATCTTGGCCCCGTACCCGAGCAGCGCCTTGGTGAGCTCGCGGATCTCCCGGGTCAGTTCCTCCGGAGTCATCTGAGACGGGTCGAGCGGCGGCCCGTCCAGCCCGAGGTCACGGATGACCGCCTCCACGTCGATGTCGGTCGGCAATGCCCCTAAGTCGCGCATGGCCTCGGTCTGCATCCGGGCGTCATTCACCGTCCCGCCCATGAGCAGGCGCAGGAAGGCGAGGCGCTTGGCCTCGCTGAGGCGGCCGGTTATCCCATAGTCGAGGAGGGCCACCCGGCCGTCGGGCATGACCATGAGATTGCCCCCATGCAGGTCTCCGTGGAAGATCCCGAAGAGCATGGCGCCTTCCATGAACCCAACCAACGCGGCACGCAGGACCTTGGAGGTGTCGATTCCGGCCTTGCGCATGCCGATGGCGTCGTCCCAGGCGAAGCCGGAAAGCCTCTCCATCACCAGCACCTTGCGGGTCACATAGCGCGGATGGGGGCGGGGAACAACAATGGCGCGCTGGTCCGTTGCCGCCAGCAGGCGTGCCACATCGAGCATGTTGGCGGCCTCCAAGCGGAAGTCGAGCTCCTCGCTGATGGTTTCGGCAAAGAGCTCCACCAGTGCGGGCGGGTTGGCGAGGGCGGCGACGGGGATCCTTCCCACCAACGCGGGAGCGATCCAGCTCATGGCGGCCAGGTCTTTGGCGACGAGCTCGGCGACCGTGCTGCGCTGCACCTTGACCACCACTTCCTCACCGGTTCGCAGCCTGGCCAGATGTACCTGGGCAATCGAGGCGGCGGCGATGGAGCGGGTGTCGAACTCCGAGAAGACCTCCTCCAGTTCGGCGCCGAGCTCCTCCTCCACGGTTGCGCGTACGACGTCGAACGGCTCAGGCTTTACCCGGTCACGCAGTTCCTTGAACTCGGCCACCAGCTCCTCGGGAAAGATCCCCTCGCCCGAGGAGATAATTTGGCCGAGCTTGATGTAGGTGGGTCCAAGGTGCTCAAAGGTCTGCTTGAGCCGGCGTGAGAGGCCGATGCGCGAAGCCGGATTCCCCTTGGGCCGGTCTAGGAAGCGCCAGCCCGCAAGGGCCGTGCCAATCCCCCAGGCGATGGTGAGGGTGCGCAGGGTTTGAGGCGAGCGGCGGTGGGCGATGAGCCTGGGTACCTGAGCGCGATTGCGTGCGCGGAGCGAGTCCACTCCAGGGAGCCAGGCGAGGTGCTCGATCTCGACGATCCAGGGTGCCGTATCGCTGAAGGAGCCGATGGCCAGGTCGCCAGGCTGGCGTGTTTGGGATGAAGTGGGCATTTGAAGCACAGGCTAGCTTGCGGCCGCCAACTGCATCGAAGCCGCACTTCGCCAGCGTTAAACGACCAGGCGCCCGGACGAATGTCCGGGCGCCTGTGCTTTCGTTCGGGCCGTCAGCCCTGGTAGCGCTGCAGCACCAGGGTCCCGTTGTGGCCGCCGAAGCCGAAGGAGTTGGAGATGATCGCACCCTCGGGGAGCGGTCTCGGGCTGCCGATAACCACGTCGATATGGATATCGGGATCCAGGTTCTTGGTGTTGGCCGTCGGTGGAATGAGGTTGTTCTCAAACGTGAGGCAAGCACCCACAGCCTCCAGAGCTCCCGCGGCGCCAAGGCCATGGCCAAGCGCGCCCTTTAGGGAGGTGACCGGGATCGGCCTGTCTCCGAAGACCTTTTCAATGGCGTCCGCCTCGGAGCGGTCGTTCAACGAGGTGGACGTGCCGTGGGCGTTTATATGGCCGACCTCGTCCGCCGTGATGCCCGCATCCATCAGGGCCAGCTCCATGCATGCCGCGGCACCGACCCCATGCGGTGCGGGTGCGGTGATGTGGTGCGCGTCGGCATTCGAGCCTGCGCCTGCCACGATCGCGTAGACGTGGGCGCCACGCGCCAAGGCATGGCCAAGCTCCTCGAGGACGACCACGCCGGCGGCCTCGGCCATGATGAAGCCGTCGCGGTCCACGTCGAAGGGCCGGGAGATCCCCGACGTAGAGGCGGCGGTCATGTTGGCGAAGCCCGCCTGGGCGGTGATGGTGGTGGCCACCTCGCTCCCGCCCGCCAGCATTACCGTAGCTCGGCCGGCCGCGATCAGCCTGGCGGCGTTTTCAATCGCGTGGGTACCTGCCGCGCATGCGGTGCAGGTGGCCTGGCAGACGTTGGTGAAGCCGAAGCGCATGGAGATGGTGGCGGCATTTGAGTTTGCCATCATCATCGGGACCAGGAAAGGAGTCACCCGGTCGGGACCGCGCTCGTGCGCGATCAGGACCTGTCCCTCCAGGGTGGTAAGCCCTCCCACGCCAGTGCCCATCCAGACTCCGGCACGCGCGGGGTCCACTTCAAGTGGGCCTGCGTCGTCCATTGCCAGCTGGGCCGCAGCAACGCCGAACTGGTTATAACGGTCGGCCCTGCGGGCCTCCTTAATACTCATCCAGTTCGAGGGGTCGAAGTCCTCCACCAGGCGAGTAGGCGAGAGGTTCTCGCTCTTCAGCAGACCCTCCCAGAAAGCCTCCTTGCCGGTGCCGATCGAGGTGACCACACCGAGGCCGGTGATTGCCACCTGATATGGCGCCTCGATCCCCTCAGGATGGGAATCGGTGAACGCCAGCTTCATGCGAGCTTGCCCTTCACGAGCGTGTAGGCCGCGCCGACGGTGTCGACGCCCTCCAGCTCCGACTCCTCGACCTTTATGCCGAATGAGTCCTCGAGCTCCATCACGAGCTCAACGATGTCGAGGCTGTCGGCGTCAAGGTCCTCAGCAAAGCTGGCCTCCATGGTCACCTGCTCCGGGCTCACGCCGAGCACCTTAACGGTGCACTGCTTGAACTGCTCGAAGGCCTGTGCGTCGTCCATTTCCTGCAACTTTCCCTTGTGTATATCCGTTTCGGCCGACGCGGTTGCGCCTGCCCGTCTGAGCCTTTCGGCTCTTTTCCAACCGATCATGCTATCCCCGGGGGGTACAGCAGGATCAGAAGCCCATTGAAATCCCTCCGTCGACCGTCAACACGGCCCCGGTTATGTAGCCGGCCGACTCAGATGCCAGGAACGCAATCGGCCCGGCAATCTCGGCCGGCGTGGCAATCCTTCCCATCGGAACAGCCGAGGTCATCTCCGCCATCCGCTTCTCCGAGACGACGTCGGTGAGTGCCGTGGTCACGGCTCCAGGGGCCACCACGTTGGCGGTGACGTTTCGGGAGGCGACCTCGCGTGCCACCGAGCGGGCGAAACCGATCAGGCCAGCCTTGGAGGCGGCGTAGTTAGCCTGCCCGGGCGCCCCCATGGCCGCGATCACGGAGGTGATGTAAACGAGCCGTCCCCAGCGGGCGCGGATCATCTGGGGCAATACTGCCTTGGTCAGCCGGAAGGCACCGGTGAGATTGGTGTCGATGACTCTTTGCCAGGCCTCTTCGGACATCCTCAACAGCAGCGTGTCCTCGGTGAAGCCCGCGTTGGCGATCAGCACTTCGACCGGGCCGAAGCGTTCGTTGACCGCGGCCACGGCGGCTGTGACCGACTCGGGGTCGGTCAACTCACAGTGGACCTCGAAGAAGTCCTCCGTGAAGTCGGTGAGCTCCTTCTGTGCGCGCCGGCGGTGATAGGTCGCGGCCACGCGATGCCCCTGCTCCAGCAGCAGGCGGGAAGTTGCCTCGCCGATGCCGGTCACCCCGCCGGTGACGAGCACGGTGCGCTTGGTATCGGTCACTACGCACCCCACCTGACCACGGCCGAGGCCCAGGTCATGCCGGCACCGAAGCCGCAGAAGAGTACGTTGTCGCCGGGGTGGATTCGGCCCATGTCCGCCGCCGCGGCCAACGCGAGGGGAATGCTTCCCGAGGAGGTGTTCCCGGTCTTGTCGAGCACGATGGCGGCGCGTTCCATGGGGATCCCGAGGCGTTTGTTGGCCGCTTCAATGATGCGGATGTTCGCCTGGTGGGGTACGACCAGCGCTACATCGTCGGCGGTGATGCCGGCGCGCTCGAGGGCGGCATTCGCTGAGGAGACCATTGCCAGCACGGCGCGCTTGAAGACCTCGCGCCCCTCCATGCGCAGGTATCCACCGTGATCGCAATAGAGGATGGGAACCAGCGAGCCGTCGACGCCGAGGTCCCAACTTAGGAAGTTGTTCTCCTCGGTGCGGCTAAGCACCACCGCGCCCGCTCCATCGGCAAAGAGTACCGCGGTCGAGCGGTCCTCCATGTCGGTGATGCGGCTCAGTGTATCGGCTCCGATTACGAGCACGTTCTCGACCCCGGAGAGGATCATGGAGTGTCCGACCACGAGTGCGTAGACGAAGCCCGCGCAGGCGGCATTGACGTCGAAGGCCCCGCAGGAGAGGCCGAGTTCAGCCTGGACGGTGGCGGATGTGGCCGGGACCGTCTGGTCCGGTGTGGTGGTGGACAGAACCAGCATTCCGATGTCGGCAGGGGTCAGGCCCGCAGCGGCCATTGCCTTCTGGGCGGCCTCGATCGAGAGCGAAGCGGTGGTTCCACCTACCCGTCGCTCTTTGATCCCCGTGCGCTCGGTGATCCAGGCGTCGCTGGTGTCGAGGCGCTTCTCGAAGTCCTCGTTGGTTATGACGGTGCCGGGAAGCGCTGCGCCCCAGCCGGTGATCCTTGATCCGAGCATGGTTCCTGTCAATTCTCGAGTTTTGTTCTGAGCCAGGCTATGGGCTGGCCTATTATGACCCTCTCGCCTTCCGCGGCGATGTAGCCGGAGAGCCTGCCGGCGAAGGGGGAGCGCACTGCAACGCCTGAGACGTGGCCAACCTCGGCGCCGACGGTCACGGCCTGATGGGCCGCGACGTCGGCCGCAGGGGTGAACACGCCCGCGGCGGGGGAGACGATGATCCGCTCCGAGGCGTAGAGGTGTTCTCCGAAGCCACCTTCGGCCTGGGGCTGGAGGCGGGCCGCCGCTTCGACGGCCAGCAGGAGCTTGTCCAGGTCGTCGGGTGTCTGGATCGAGATTCCGGTTATGTCGGGCACGGTGCGCTTGGCAAGCCCGGTAAGAACGTTTCCGGGGCCGATCTCCACCAGCAGGCTGGTTCCCAGGTCTTTCAACTTTGCGAGCGAGCGCGTCCACATCACCGGAGAGGTGAGCTGCTGGGCGAGCAGGCGGATCCAGTCAGCCGCCCTGCGATAGGGGAAGGCGTCCACGTTGGCAATGACTGGCACTTCCGCATCGAAGAAGCGCGACTCGAGCAGCGCCTTGCGCAGCCGGTGCCGAGCATGCTCCATGAAGGGAGTGTGGAAGGCCCCGTTCACCGGCAGGAGCATTACCCGCTTGGCGCCATATTCGCGGGCGCGCTCGATGGCGCCGTCCAGGGCGTTCCTGCGTCCTGCGAGTACGACCTGACCCGGGGCGTTGTAGTTGGCGACCCAAACATCGCCACCTACGTCGTCGCAGGCCCGTTCGGCCCCCTCGTCGTCGATTCCGAGTAATGCGGCCATGGCCCCGGGATGCTCTTCGGCGGCGTCCTGCATTGCCTCGGCGCGCTCGGAAACCAGCCGAGCGCCGGTGTCGAATGCGAGCGCACCTGCGGCGACCAGCGCACAGTATTCGCCCAGCGAATGCCCCGCACAGATTGACGGGGTGACGCCGGTCCTCTCAATTGCGTCAAGAACCAACATCGACATGGTGTAGGTGGCCAGCTGCGTGTTGCGCGTCTGGGATAATGCTTCCTGATCGGCGTCAAGCAGCAGCGAGGCCACGTCGCGACCGGATGCCTCGGAGGCCTCGTTAACTATCTCCCAAGAGGGATGGTCGACCCATGCCGCTCCCATCCCCGGCCGCTGGGAGCCTTGCCCGGGAAATGTGAATGCGATCACCTGCAGCCTTTCGTCCTCAATGCCCCCGCACGCCGGCGCGTCCGCGGAGTGCGGCTCACTGCCGGTCTCCGGCTTCTGGAACAGGGTTCCCGGTGCACCTACCCGCCTGCATGAGGTCGGATGCGTCCGTGGAGGTCCCTGGACCGTGAAATACCCCAACTGCATTAATAGACTCGCGAAGAGACGCCGGGGTTACAGAATTCTTTGGAGTTTCCCCTCCAGGGTTCGCAGCCGTGCCACAGCCACCGGTCCGCCCGGGCCGTGATTTGGCTGGACGCGGGCTCCAGGTTTCCGAGCCAGGGGCACCTGTGCCGTAATCCTGATGCTAGGCGTGGCCGGGTGGCCTACGTCGCTATGGCGCCTTGTGCCCGTAGATGGCCACGGTTTAGACGAGATTGGCCCAGTGGAGTGCTGGTGCACCGGCTGGACAGGGAATTGTTAGGCCGCGCCGATCGTTGACCGCGATTTTTACACTTGGCTGGGAGCGGCGAAAGGCAGGTCGCCGCCAAGTGCTCTATGCTGACTACTTGCTTGCCCGGGTGGTGGAATGGTAGACACGGAGGACTCAAAATCCTTTGCCCGCAAGGGCGTGCGGGTTCGAATCCCGCTCCGGGTACTCGGGTTACATACAAAACTGACGAGGTCACACCTACACAAGTGCATCACCAGAATGCACCACGGGTGTGACCTTCGTGTTTAACCCGGCTTCGGTGCTGCGGGCACCGCCTCGGGCGAGGTCCAGCCGGCGACGATTGTGTCGTCGGGGTGATTGGGCGGAGGCTCCGCCCCGGGGATTTGCCAACCCTGATCAGCCGGGAGCCGCCTCAGCGGGCCGGTAGTCGCGGATGTCCTCTACTGCGCCGCCTGGCCCTACCTCGGCTGGGCTCGCCTTTTTCAGCCAGGTTTGCGAGCTTTCGCAGGTTGGCCGCGGCCAGTAGCAGGGCCACGAAGGTGGCCTGGGCGGCGATGCCGCGCACGCGGTGCCGGGTAGGAGCGGCCAGGGCCGGTGGTCGCGGTCCTTCACATATCCCGTCGTACCTTCCACGGCAAAGCGCCCCTTGGCATGGGCCTCCGGCCATTTGGGAGATCATCCGAAGTAATTGCTCCTGGAAGTGGCGGCCGCCGACGTAAGGCGAGATGGCGGTGGTGCGCTGGGTCCAGTCAACAGGGGATAATGCGCTCGATGCATTGGTTCGACCGGAAGCTGGATTTGCCGCCGATCGATGATTTCGACCTCCCGGCTGACGGACGGTATCGAGCGTCGAGTAGCCCGGCGACTTCGGACGAGTGCTGTCGGTAGCGCCCGTTTCGAAAGTCGCGACAATTTTTCACGTGGCGCTATCCGGGCATGGGTGGGGCGGTTGTTTGCAGCGCCGACTGCCGAAGCGATCCCCCGTCGCAGAGGGTCAGAGTGTGTACAGGTGCGAGCCGAGACAGAGATCTAGAGCCCGGTGTTACCAGCCGAGCGCGGTCGGCATCCTTCGACCTTGCCGGGCGGAGAAGAGATATGCGTGCTCGAAGGCCTGTTTCGCGTAAAGCCACCGGCGTCCCTCGGAAACCGTCGGGATCTCGTTGCGCGGCGGGCGGACGGGGTCTACGGCCAGGTAGGCGGCTCGATCACCCATGTCAAGGATGCACCGGGCCGACAACTCGGAGGTGGGGGCTTCCCGGCCCTCGAGTCGCGCGGCGAGGTCGGCAGCGGCGATGCGGGCCATCTGCTCGGTCATGTGGCCGGTCTTCGGGAAGTTGACCGGTACCGGGGTCTCCCCGACCGGGGGTAGGGCAACCGCGACCCCGACCGCGTAGACGCCATCGGCTGTCTGGTGACGGTAGTGGTCGTCGACGGGGATAAAGCCCTTCGGGTTCGACATCCCTTCACTCGAGGCCACCGCCGCCACCCCGGCAAGCGGCGGGATGACTATCGAACAGACCGAGGGGGTCTCCCCGGCACCGGCTGCCTCGACCGAGCCCTCGGTGATCCTGGTGATCGCGACACTGGTGCGGTAGGCGATGTCCCGCTCCTCGAGGGCTCCCTCGAGGAGCTGGCGGATAGTGCCGGCACCGCCCATGCCCATGTGGCCGAGGAAGGGCTCCGGGGTGAGGAGCGTCATCGGGACCCGGTGGCGAAGCCCGCGGCGGCGCAGCAGGTGGTCGAGCTCGAAGGCGAGTTCGTAGACCGGACCGATGCAGCTCGCCCCGGGCGCGGCACCGATAACCACCGGTCCCGGCTCGGCCAGTACCCGCTGGATCGCCCGGCCGAGCTCCTCGGTCTCCGGCGCCGACATCGGCGAGTGCCCGGGCCCGTCGAAGGGCCCGAGGCCCGGCACCGCCTCGTTCGCGCTGCGGTGCCCGGTGGCGACCACGAGGAAGTCGTAGGGGTGCTCGCCCGCCTCGGTCGTTACCACCTTGGCACCGGTGTCGATATGGGTCACCGTCTCGTTCGCGAAGCGGACCTTCTTTGCGGCGAGCGGGGCGGCCAGCGGGAAGGAGATCTGCTCGAGACGCCGCCGGCCCATCGCGACCCACGGATAGGAGGGGACGAAGCGGAAATGGTCATCGCCGGCGATAAGGGTGATCTCGGCGCGCTCGGGACCGAGACGCCGCCGTAGTTCGTAAGCGGTGGTAAGCCCGCCGAAGGAGCCGCCGAGGATGACGATGCGTGTCCGGCCCATCAGAAGGTCACCACCTTGTCGGCCCAGATCGACCAGTCGGCCGCCTCCTCCAGGGTGGAGCGACGGACACCCTCGACGAGCAGCTCGTCGGTGAGCCCCCGGGCGTCCATGCAGGTGCCACAGCAGCCGATCTCCCCGCCGTGGCGGAGGACCGAGGTGACCATGCGGTCGAGGTGGTAGTAGCCGTCGGGAACCTTTTGGTTTCCGATCGCGCAGCCGACGGCGTCGCCGAAGAGGAACATCCGCACCTCGACGCCCTCGCGCTTGGAGAGCGCGCCGGCGAGACGCAGGCCGTTGTAAGAGCGTTCGGTGCCATAGGGCGGGTCGTTCAAGATCAGAAGGATCTTCATCGGGGCGTTCCTTTGCTTGTTGGGAGAGTTGTGGGTGACGGCGTGCCGGCTACCGGAGTCTGGAATGCCCAGACCAAGAGGTCGGCTGCGGCATCGATATCGGCCCGGGTGGTTTGGCGGCCGAGCGAGAGCCGCACGGCGCCGAGTGCCACCTGCGGCTCGATGCCCATGGCCAGGAGGGTGGCGTTGGGGGTGTGCCGACCGGCGTGGCAGGCCGACCCGGTGGACGCCGCGAGCCGGGGGATCCGGGTAAGCAGGTCCGCGCCGAGCACGCCGGGGAAGGAGACGAGGAGCGTGTTGGGCAAGCAGGCCCCGGCAGTGGTGTGGCAAGCGATGCCGGGCACCCTGGCCGAGAGCGCCGCCCACAGTCCATCCCGCAGTCCGGCGATGCGACGGGCATCGGTTGTGAGGTGCTCCTTGGCCAGCCGGGCGGCCTCCCCTAGGCCGACGATGCCCGCCACGTTCTCGGTCCCCGGCCGGAGGCCGCCTTCTTGGCCGGCCCCGAGGACGAGCGGCGAGAGGGGAGTGCCGTGGCGGACGTAGAGGGCGCCAATGCCCTTTGGACCATAGAACTTGTGCCCGGCGATCGACAGCAGGTCCACCCCGAGGTCCTCGACCGAGACGGGAATCTTGCCGATCGCCTGGGCTGCGTCGCTGTGGACGAGCACCCCGTTTGCGTGGGCTGCGACGGCAAGCTCCGCCACGGGCAAGAGCGCGCCGGTCTCGTTCTGGGCGGCCATCACGGTCAGAAGCGCCACGTCTTCACCGATAGCGGCCTGAGCGGCGCCGAGATCGAGCAGGCCTGAGGCAGCGACCGGGGCTCGCGTGACACCCCAGCCGGATGCCTCGAGGAGCGCCAAGGGGGCCGTGGTTGCCGGGTGCTCGACGCTCGATGTGACGATGCGGTGCCGCCCTGTCTGTGCCTTCGCCGCTACGCCGCGGATAGCAAGGTTGTTGGACTCCGTGCCGCCCGAGGTGAAGACGACCTCCTGGGGATCCGAGCCGATCAGGGCCCCGATGTGTGCTCGTGCCTCCTCGACGGCCTGGTGGGCCCGTCGTCCGAGCGCATGATCGCTCGAGGGGTTCCCGAACTCGGCTCGCAGATACGGCTCCATGGCATCCGCTACTTCGGGCGCGACCGGGGTGGTGGCGTTGTGGTCGAGGTAGATCAAGTGAGACCGCACCTCGCTCGTCATGGTCTTTGACCGTTCGTCTGCAATGTTCGCCAGTCGCGGGCCGCACCGCACGTGTCGGGGTCCTGTGCCGAGTCCTTCTTGCTACCGGCCTCGACCGGGAGGCCGGCCTGGCGCCACTCCGGCAGCCCATCCTCCAAGCAGCGAGCCCGACGCCCCCGCGCCCGTAGCAGCGTTACCGCTTC
>JAJZLQ010000111.1 GCA_021850605.1 Actinomycetes bacterium | reverse complement strand
TGAAAACGCGCAGGAATGACCGGCAACCGCGTCACGGCTTGCCGACCCGAAGCTCGCTTCGGACTTGGAGACGAACACCTCGTGTCCCATATCGTCGAAGAAGGAACGTGACGCTCACGATCCAATGACTTCTCTACCATGAGTTCGAGCAGCAGCAAGCGCCCAGGAAGCCCTGGCGGGCTTCCTCCTCCATGGTGCTGCGGGGGGACCAGCCCGGGCCGTAAAGGCGCTTAGTCGCACCTCCAGATCCGCGCTGCTGACGCGGAACCGGGTTGCGTTGCTCCTGCGGCCTTGACTGCCCTCGTCATCTCCTAGCGGCGCCGGGTTGGTCTCGCGCGCCTCGCAACTTGCCGCTCCCTTCATCGAGACCACGATCAAGAGGAAAATCAGTCGGACCAAAGGGACGACGCGATCTTGACAAGCGGCGCTCCTTCAGGAATGACAACCATAGGAGCATCACAGAGGGGGACGAGCCGAGGCTCGACCGCTACAAAGGAGACCGATCACCTGGCCGGCTCATGGTAGTCGAGAGTGGTAGCCGTAAGAAGAGGGCGGCGGTGCTAACCGCCGTATACGCCGCCCATCCCGAGCACTGCGTGCGCAACGCTCCGGAGTTCCGGCACTTCCCGTGGCCGCATGGATCAATCAGCCGGCGGCGGCGCGCCCCCTAAATAAGGAGAGATTAACGTGAGCCTGCTAAAAGACAAGGTCGTTCTCGTGAGCGGAGGAACCCAGGGCGTAGGCGCGGCCATCGCTCTGGCCGCAGGCCGCGAAGGTGCGGCCGTGGCGGTAACGGGACGGCGGCCCGAGCCCGGCGAAGCACTAGTTGCCACCCTCAAAACGGCAGGTACCGAAGCGATGTACGTTCGCACTGACGTCGCAGACGTCGCCGAGGCGCAATCGTCGGTCGCGGCCGTCATCAAGGCGTACGGGCGGGTTGACTGCCTGGTGAATTCGGCAGGTCTTACGTCGCGCGGCTCGCTACTCGACACATCTCCGGAACTGTTCGACCAGCACATGGCGATCAACGTACGGGCACCGTTTTTCTTGATGCAAAGCGCGGTGGCCGATATGCTGACCCGGCGAGCTGCCGGGACGATCGTCAACATCATCTCCATCTCGGAACACTGTGGACAGTCCTACCTTGCGGCGTACGTAACCGCCAAGGCGGGTCTTGCCGGACTCACCCGTAACGCCGCGAACGCCCATCGCTTCGACCGGATCCGTATCAATGGTCTCAATATCGGCTGGACCAGCACCGAAGGCGAGGACGTCACACAGCGAAGGTTTCATGGGGCAGGGGACGACTGGCGTGAGCAGGCCGCAAAGACGCTCCCCATGGGCCGCCTCGGCGATGTCGACGAGATCGCGGAGTTCGTCGTGTTCTTGCTCTCTGATCGAAGCGGGGTCGTAACCGGGTCGGTCATCGACTGGGACCAAAACGTCATCGGTGCTCTGGATTGAGCTACCTGCGTCGGCGTCGGTCGTTGTAGTCACCGGATAAACAGGAAGGACACCTGCAGATGAAACTGGGCCTTGTTGGTGTTGGTCGTATCGGTGCATTCCACGCCGAGACACTGTCTCGCATCGAAGCTGTCGAGACGCTTGTCATTGCCGATGCCCAGCCGGGCCGAGCCTCGGCCGTGGCGGCCGAGCTAAAGGGCAAACTAAACATCGAAGTTGCAGAAGGCACCGAGGCGCTGCTTACCAGCGGCATTGCCGGTGTCGTCATCGCCGCTGCGACCGATGCGCACCCCACCCTGCTTCGGGCGGCCGTCGATGCCGGGCTTGCGGTATTCTGCGAGAAACCACTTGCGCCCAGTGCGGCCGAGGCCGCCCGTCTTGCACGCGACGTGGAAGGCCACGGGGAGCGGATCCAGATTGGATATCCCCGACGATTCGACGCCGGCTTTGTAATGGCCCGCGAAGCACTTGGTTCGGGCAGGTTGGGTTGGCTGCACAGCATCTACTCAACCACCTTGGACCCGGCTCCTCCGCCGCGCGACTACGTTGCGGTCACCGGTGGAATCTTCCGGGATTGCAGTATCCATGACTTCGATGCGATCCGCTGGGTTACGGGCCGCGAAGTAGTGGAAGTGTATGCGACCGGGAGCAACCGTGGCGAGGAATGGATACGTGAACTCGGAGATGTCGACACGGCGGCGACGATCCTCACCTTGGACGACGGCACGCTCGCGGTCGTATCCAATACCCGCTACAACGCACGGGGGTACGACGTGCGCTTGGAACTGCACGGATCGGAAGACAGTATTGCCGCAGGCCTCGACGACAGACTCCCTCTAGGTTCTGCCGAACCGGGTGTAACCTTTCCCGCCGGAACACCCCACCACTTTTTTATGGACGCATTCGCGGATGCGTTCCGAGCCGAGCTTCTTGCCTTCACCGAAGTCGTCGCAGGCGAGCAAACTTCCCGTTGCACCGTTGCGGACGCTATCGAGTCTGAGTGGGTTGCCGAGGCCGCCACTCTGTCCCTACATGAGGGCCGCCCGGTCCGTGTCGACAAGGTTCGCGGCTGACTTTGCTCAGTATTGCCGGAGCGATCTCTAGGGGCGCGTGCGACCTGAACGGTGCGGGGCGCCTCTGAGACGGTGGCTACCTTGTTGAGCATCTCGTCGCCAACCGCCGAGCCTTCGGATCGCCTGTTCGGGGGCGAGGTGACGAGGACTTCATCGTCGGAAACCTCCATCTCCATTCTGGAGGCTTTGACCTACATTTCGGCCGGACCAGTTTTCGTGGGGCCGGTCACATGGGCTTTGTCGCCGGACCCGACTTGCGGAGAATTACTCAACCGAAAATACCGCCTGAGTAATGGAAGAACTCTGGCGCGCAGGACTGGGGCGCGGGGCGGAGCCCCGTTCGGGCCAAGCGCCCGATGCTCAGGTTGTGCAGCTCAGG
>JAJZLQ010000126.1 GCA_021850605.1 Actinomycetes bacterium | reverse complement strand
CTTGCGCCTCCTGCATTCTCGCCGATATCTGCCCCAGCGCAGCACTTCCCTAGGACTCTCGGCGCGCGTGCCCGGCATTGGATAGGCTTTGGCCGGTTCAGCAGGGAAGTGGAGGACCGATGTCGAAGCCATGGACCGACGAGTTTGTCGACTCTCTCCTTGACAAGTACGCCAAACGCCCAGGGAACCTGGCCCGGATGATCGTCGGCGCCGGTTCCTGGCGCGGAGGGCTGGACTACCTCGGGCCGGAGCGCGAGAGTTCACACTCCATGCCCGAACTTGAGGAGAAGTCGGCGTCGGTGGCGGCCTATTTGGCCGCTCACGGAGTGCGAAAGGGAGACCGGGTGGGCGTGCTCCTGCCCAAAGGTCCGGAGTTGTTGGTTGCGGCGCTCGCGGTGTGGAGGCTGGGAGCCGCCTACCTTCCCCTCTTCACCGCCTTCGGAACCGACGCGATTTCCATGCGCATCCAGGATGCCGAAGCCTCCTACGTGGTCACCGACGCCGCCAACTTCTCCAAGGTGGACCTCACCGCCATCGGCCGGTGCCGGGTGCTCCTCGTGGGCCAGGAGAGACGGGACGGTACCGAGAGCTGGTCGAGCGCGGTGGACACCCCGCCAATGGAGGGATTTGTGGAGATCGGTCCGCGCGAGCTGATCGTGCTGCTCTACACCTCGGGCACCACCGGAGCCCCTAAAGGTGTTCCGGTTCCTCTCTGGGCCTTGGCGGGCTTCGAGGCTTACATGACCCTGGGCATTGGTCTGCGCCATTCCGATCGCTTCTGGAACCTGGCCGACCCGGGATGGGCCTATGGCCTCTACTACGGCCTGATCGGGCCGATGATTCTCGGTCACCGGGTCCTATATGTGAATCGCCCCTTCGATCCCAATTCGGTCGAGGAGACCTGGAGGCGTTACGGGATCACCAACTTCGCCGCTGCTCCCACCGCCTATCGTGCCATGCGATCAGCCATCGGCGAGCGGAAAGTCGCGGGGTCGCCGGCGGTCATGTCCTCGGCGGGAGAGCCCCTCAACCCGGAGGTGATCCACTGGGCCAAGGCCTCCCTCGGGGTGGAGATACGTGACCACTATGGTCAGACCGAGCTGGGCATGGTCATCAACAATCACAACGACGGCCGCCTGCGCAATGAGGCGATTCCCGGGTCGATGGGACTGCCAACCCCGGGGATCCGCGCCGTGGTGGTCGACGGCGACTTCACCGAGCAAGGGCCCGCCAGCGAGGGCGAGGTTGCCATCGACGCCGGCGCATCGCCTCTCTTCTGGTTCCCGGGGTACTACCACGCGCCGGATCGTACCGCCGAGCGTTTCAGCCCGGACCGGCGCTACTATCTCACCGGCGACGTGGCCTCCACCGACCAGGCCGGAAACTTCTACTTCGCCGGCCGCTCGGACGACGTGATCCTCACTGCGGGGTACCGGGTGGGGCCGTTCGAAGTGGAGTCGGCGGTCATGGGCCATCCCAAGGTGGCCGAGTGCGCGGTCATCGGGGTGCCCGACGAATTGCGGGGCGAATCGATCCGGGCCTACGTAGTGTTGCGCCCCGGCATCCAGGCCGGTGCGGAACTCGAGGGAGAGATCCAACAACTGGTACGCGAGCGGCTTTCCAAGACCGCCTATCCCCGCGAGGTGGTGGTGGTCGAGGAGCTGCCCAAGACCCCTAGTGGCAAGGTACAGCGCTTCCTGCTCCGTGCCGAGGCTGCGGGGTAGGACGACCTCTCCAGGTTCTCTCCCTGAAGCGCGCCGTGCAACGAGATGGGGGTGTGCACCGGCGCTTGTGGCTGTGGTTGGAGGCCTGTGCGCACCGGTCCGTGGCTACAGGTGGCCTGCCCGATGAGAGGACCGACGTCGGCTTCGGTCAGGCGGACTTTTGCGCCTTGGCGATTCCCCGGATCGCGCTGGCCAGTGCCCGCTCGACCGCGATCAAATGGACGCTCACGGTGTCGGCGGGATCCTGAGACAGCTCGTCGGTGATGCGTCGCACACGCAGCTCGATCTCCTCCAGCGCGGTCTGCATCGACGAGAGTTCAGCCTTGACGCCTGCCATGGCTGACACCCTAAGCCGGTCAGTGCCTCCTTTGGGCCGGGAAAGGCAGCCCAGGTGGCCTATTAGGCTAGGGCGCAAATGCTGAAGACCCTGGACCTGAGAGAGATGGCGGGGGACTACCTGCGCCACCTGCCCCGCCCCAAGGCGGCCACCTTCCCGCCCACGGAGGCGGTACGCGAGATCGTGACGGCGGTGCGCGAGAGGGGCGATTCCGCCCTCATCGAGTTGACAGAGCGCTTCGACGGCGTTTCCCTCTCCGAGCTCGAGGTCAGCCGTTCCCAGATGCAGGCGGGATACGAGCGCATTTCCGCCGAGCTCCGGGAGGCTCTGGACTTGGCGGGCGAGGCGATCCGCGGCTACTACGAGCTCGAGCTGCACGAGGATCGGGAGTTCCATCACAACGGCATCGTCGTGCAGCAGCTCACCATCCCGGTTGCCGTGGCCGGCTGCTACGTGCCGGGTGGTAAGGCAAGGTATCCCTCCAGCGTGCTGATGACCGCCATTCCCGCCCGGGTTGCCGGGGTGGAGGAGGTCATTCTCTGTGTCCCGCCCAAGGCGGACGGCACCATCGACGACGCCACGCTCGCCGCCGCCTACATCGCCTCTGTGGACCATCTCTACTCCATCGGCGGAGCCCAGGCCATCGCGGCCATGGCCTATGGGACCGAGACGGTCAAGCGCGCCGACGTCATCGTCGGACCGGGCAACGTCTACGTGGCCGCCGCCAAGCGCGAGGTGGCCGATGCTGTGGGAATCCCCACCTCGTTCGCCGGGCCGAGCGAGGTGGTGGTGATTGCCGACGGGACGGTTCCCATCGATTGGGCGGTCATGGATGTGATCGTCCAGGCCGAGCATGGTCCTGACGGGCTTGCCTGGCTGATCACCTGGGATCCCGAGGTTGCCGCGGAAGCCGACTCCGTTTGCGAGCGCCTGCTTGCGGAGTCCCCGCGGCGCGCCGAGACCGCCTCCACCCTGGAAGAGGGTGGCTATGTGGTGCTGGTGCGCGACTTCCAGCAGGCTGCAGAGGTGTCCAACGCCATCGCTCCCGAGCATCTCGAGCTTCTCTCGGCCAACTGCGAGGACCTGGTGCCGCTCATCCGCAATGCGGGGGCGGTATTTGTGGGGCCGCATGCCACGGCGGCCTTCGGCGACTATCTGGCCGGCCCCAGCCACGTTCTTCCCACCTACGGCACAGCCCGCTTCGCCTCGGCGCTGTCGGTGGTCGACTTCCAGAAGCGCGTGCACGCAATCGAGATCGGCGAGGAGGCCGCCAAGCTTCTGGCCGGCCCTCTCGCGGCCATCGCCGGCGCGGAGGGGCTCTGGGCGCACGCGCGCTCGGCGGAGATGCGGGCCGAGCAATGAGCCCCAAGCCGCGCAGCGGGCTGGGGGTGTTCGCGGGCTACCACTCCGCCCAGGTGGCCGCCACGGTTCGCCTGAACACGAACGAATCCCCCTTCCCGCCTCCGCCCTATCTGCTGAGGCGCTGGAGCGAGGCGGTCCAGGACCTGAGCCTGAACCGCTATCCCGACCGGCAGGCGACGCCGCTGCGCGAGGCCATCGCCCGCTTCCACCAGGTCGAGCCGGATACGGTCTTCGTGGCCAACGGCTCCAACGAGGTGATCCAGAGCATCCTGCTCGCCTATGGGGGGAGCGATGGCAAGGCGGCGTCCTTCGAGCCGACCTACGCGATGTACGAAACCATCTCCCGGGTGACCGCAACGCCATATCTGGCCATCGAGCGCGGTCCGGACCTTCGCATCGACGCCGAGCGCCTTGAGGCCGACCTGGCCGCCGCCGGAGCCTCGCTCGTCTTCGTATGCTCGCCCAATAATCCCACCGGTGTGGCCGAGGAAATGGAGGTTTTCTCCTCGCTCGCCTCGGACCCGGAGCGGCTGGTGGTGGTGGACGAGGCCTACGGGCAGTTCTCGCCCCAGAGCATGGTCCCCGAGGTCGCCGCGCACAGCAATCTGGTGGTGGTGAGGACCTTCTCCAAGGTCTGGTCCCTGGCGGGCATGCGCATCGGCTACGCCATCGCGCCGCCCGAGGTGGCCGAGGTGCTCTGGAAGGTCGCCCTTCCATACCACGTCGACTCTTCCAAACAACTGCTGGCGCTATACAGCCTGGACTACGTCTCCGAGATGGAGGAGAGGGTGGCCCAACTGGTGCTGGAGCGCGAGCGGATGGCCGAGCAGCTTGCCCTCCTTCCCCTCGACCAGTGGCCCTCGGCAGCCAACTTCATCCTCTTCCGTCCCCGGCACGCCGACGCCGGCAGACTGTGGGCGCAGCTGGTGGAGCGGGGGATCCTGGTGAGGGACTGGTCAAAGTGGCCGCGCCTCGAGAACTGCCTCCGGGTCACCGTGGGCACGGAGTGGGAGAACCGCGCCTTCTTAGGGGCTTTGGAAGAGCTTTTGGCCTAAACGACGGCCGGTGACCCCGGCCTGAAGGGAGTTCGAGCATGGCCAGATCGGCAATAGCTGAGCGCAATACCGCCGAGACCCGTATCGCCGCCCGGCTGGAGCTGGACGGGAGCGGCACCTGGTCGGTGGAGACCGGCATACCCTTCTTCGACCACATGCTCGCCCAGCTCGCCAAACACGGCGGGCTGGCTCTGGAGGTCAAGGCGCAGGGCGACATAGAGGTCGATTCCCACCACCTGGTAGAGGATGTCGGAATCGTGCTGGGGGGATTGCTGCGGGAGGCGTTGGGCGCCAAGGAGGGCCTGGCCCGCTACGCTTCGGTGGCCATTCCCCTGGACGAGGCGCTGGTCTCGGTGGCTCTGGATCTCTCCGGCCGCCCGTATCTGCACTACCAGGTCGACACCACCTCCATGGCCCCACTTGGGAACCCGGCAATGGACCCACAGCTGGCCGAGGAGTTCTTCCGTGCCTTCGTGAACTCGGCGGGCATTTGCCTACACATCGAGTTGGTGCGGGGCAAGAACGCTCACCATGTCCTGGAGGCGGCCTTCAAGGCGGTGGCCAGGGCCATTCGTGCCGCCAAGGTGGTGGAGGGGACGGGGGTGCCCTCCACCAAAGGCGTGCTGTGAGCCCCACGGCCGAGGGTGACTTCGGGCGCCGGCCCATCGCGGTGCTCGATTACGGGATCGGCAACCTCGGCTCGGTGGCCAAGGCGTTGGCGGCCATCGGCGCCCCGGCACGCCTGGTGACCGGAGCCGAGGATCCCTCCTCCTTCTCCGGGGTGGTGCTGCCGGGTGTCGGCGCCTTCGGTGCTTGCGCCCGCGAACTTCGACGCTACGGCTTTGACGAGGTGGTGATGGGGGCCCTCGCCCAGGGGATCCCCTTGTTGGGCGTTTGCGTCGGGCTCCAGCTCCTGTTCGAGGGTTCGGAGGAATCTCCGGATGCCGAGGGCCTGGGTGTGCTGCCCGGGGTGATCCGCCGCTTCGAGTGCGAGCTGCCCATCCCCCAGATGCAGTGGAACCGCCTGCGCCTTACCGGTCCGGGCAAGGAGTCCCCCCTTTTTGCGGGGCTCGGTGCCGAGCCGTGGATGTATTTCGTGCATTCCTACGCCGCGCCTCTGGTTCCAGAGACATCGGCCACCGCCGACTACTGCGGGGAGTTCACCGCCGCCATCGAGCGGGGGAATCTATTCGCGACCCAGTTCCATCCGGAGAAGTCGTCGAGCGTGGGCCTCGCGCTGCTCGCCAACTTCGCCCGCACGGCAGCAGGAAGTGAGTGAAGGTGGAGTTCGTGCCGGCCATCGACCTTTTGGGCGGGCGCTCCGTGCGTCTGGCCAAGGGGGACTACACACAGGTCACCGACTACGGGGACCCAAATGAGCAGGTGCGGGAGTTCGTGGGTGCCGGCGCAGCCTGGATCCACCTGGTCGACCTTGACGCGGCGCGCAACAAGGGGGAGAGCAACCGTCCGGCCATCGCCGGGCTGGTCTCCCGGGGCGGCGCACGTTATGAGGTGGGTGGAGGGATCCGCAGTGCCGCCGACGCGGAGGAGTTGGCCGGTATTGGTGTCGAGCGCATGGTGATCGGAACCAAGGCGTTGCGCGACCCCGGATTCCTGGCCGAGATGTGCGCCACGCATCCCGGCAGGATCGCCGCCGGACTCGACTATCGCCGAGTGGACGGCAGGCGCCTGTGCGCGCTGGAGGGCTGGGAGCAGCAGAGCGACGTGGAGCTGGCGAGCGCGGTGGTTTCAGCGGCCAAGGCGGGTGTCTCGGCCGTGGTGGTAACCGACATCTCCCGCGACGGGATGCTCTCCGGTCCCGACGTCGCCACCTATGCCGAACTCGCCGTTCTCTGCCACGACCTGGGCATCGATCTGGTGGCCAGCGGCGGTGTTTCGAGCCTGGCGGATCTGATGGCCCTGGCCTCGATCGGGGGCGGGATAGAGGCCGGCCTGTGGGGAGCGATTTCGGGAAAGGCAATCCAGGAGCAAAGGTTCCGAGTGGAGGAGGCGGTTGAGCTGTGCAAGCGGTTCGGGTGATCCCCTGCCTCGACATTGATGCGGGACGGGTGGTGAAGGGCACGCGTTTCGTCTCGCTGCGGGACGCGGGCGATCCCGTCGAACTGGCCGCCCTCTATGACCGCTCGGGTGCGGACGAGGTGGTCTTCCTGGACATCACCGCCTCCTCGCAGGGACGCGCCACCACGGTGGAGTTGATCGAGCGGGCCGCCGGAGAGGTCTTCGTCCCCCTAACCGTGGGCGGAGGGATCCGCAGTGTCGCGGATGCGCGCGCCATGTTGCGCGCCGGCGCCGACAAGGTCTCGCTGAACTCCGCCGCGATCGCGCGCCCGGCCCTGATCGCCGAGATCGCCGAGGAGTTCGGCTCGCAATGCGTGGTGCTGGCGATCGACGCGCGCTTCAACGGTGGCTTCTTCGAGGTCTACACCCACGGAGGACGGAGGGCGACGGGTTTGGACCTGGTCACCTGGGCGGTGGTGGGGGAGCGCCTCGGCGCGGGGGAGCTGCTCCTCACCTCAATGGACACCGACGGCACCAAGGGCGGCTTCGATCTTGCCCAGCTGAGGGCGGTCACCGAGCGGGTGCACATCCCGGTGATCGCCTCGGGCGGGGTGGGCACGGTGGCGCACTTCGTGGAAGGAGCGCGCATACCCGGGGTAACCGGGCTCCTGGCAGCCTCGGTCTTCCACTTCGGGGAGCTGTCCGTGGCCGAGGTCAAGGAGGCGCTCACCGAGGCGGGCGTATCCGTCCGGCCTCCTTCGGGCCCCGTGCAGGCGCAAACAGCCGGGGCATGACCCGCCGCTAGGCTGGATGATTCAGCGCCAAGAAAGACTTATGATGCCAGAGGACAAGGGGAAACAGCCGATCACCATGCTTGCCGACCGGCTCCTGGTGGTCCTGCCGGCCATGGAGGGCGAGAGGCACAGCCGCTCCGGCATCCTCATTCCCGCCACCGCGCAGGTGGCCAAGCGGCTGGTCTGGGCGGAGGTGGTGGCGGTCGGTCCGGCCGTGCGCTCCATCGCCGCAGGCGACAAGGTCCTCTTTAGCCCCGATGACCGCTACGAGGTAGAGGTTCAGGGCGAGGACTACCTGATTTTGCGCGAGCGTGACATTCACGCGGTCGCCTCCGAGCGGATCGTCACCGAGACCGGACTGTATCTGTGAGCGATTCCCTGGACACTGCGATGGGCGAAGTCAAATTCAACTCCGATGGTCTGGTCCCGGCCATCGTCCAGGAGGACACCACGGGCGAGGTGCTGATGATGGCCTGGATGAACCAGGAGTCCTTGCGCCTGACCGTCGAGCGCAGGCGCACCGTTTTCTACTCGCGCAGCCGCCGGGAGCTCTGGGCCAAGGGTGACACCTCCGGCGACATCCAGGAGGTACGCTCTCTCTACTACGACTGCGACGGCGACACCCTTTTGGTCCGGGTGATCCAGCACGGCAAGGGCGCATGCCACACGGGGAACCGCACCTGCTTCTTCCGTGAGATAGAGCTCGGCTGACGGGGGCTTGGTCGTGGCCGGGATTCCCAGCGGATCGATGAGCCGCCAGGCCTTCGCCGAGGCGGCGCAGGCGGCGAGGATGGTCCCCGTCTTCCGCGAGTTGCTGGCGGATGAGCTCACCCCTGTTGCGCTTTACCGGGCGCTCGGCGTCGAGGGTGGCCACGCCTTCCTGCTCGAATCGGTCGAGCGAGGCGAGCGCTGGTCGCGCTACTCCTTCGTCGGCTGCAACCCCCTTGCCTCTCTCTCCCTGGATCAGGGCGAGGTGTCGCTTTCGACCGGCTCGGAGTGGCTCGCATCGATTCTCGACGACCGCCGCCGGCCCGGCTTCCTGGGAGCACTGGAAGCGCTGCTGGACGCGCTCTCGGGTCCGTCCCACCCCGAGCTCGGGCCGCTGCAGAGCGGGTTCGTCGGGTTCATCGGCTACGACGTGGTCCGCGAGATCGAGGAGCTTCCCGCTCCCAATCCCGACCCGGTGGGTTTTCCCGACGCCGAGATGGCCCTTATCGGCGACATCGCCTGCTTCGACCATCTCTCCCAGCGCATCTTCCTGGTCGCCAACACACTGGTGGAACCGGGCTGCGGAGCCGGGCAACTCGACGGCCTCTACTCCGAGGCGCTGGCCCGCCTGGACTCAATGGAAAGGCGCCTCACCTCGGTCCGGCGCAGCGGCCTGAAGCTGCCCGCGGACCCGCCCGCCGCGCCGGCCAACTTGACCGCCTCGATCTCCTCGCGGGGCTATATGGATGCCGTCGGGGCCGCCAAGGAGCACATCCTGGCCGGTGACATCTTCCAGGTGGTGCTCTCCAAGCGCTACACCTTCGACCTGGGCTGCGATCCCTTCACCTTCTACCGGGTGCTGAGGCTGAAGAACCCCTCCCCGTACATGTATTTCCTCGACTTCCCGCGTATCAAGGTGGCAGGCTCTTCACCCGAGCCACTGGTGCGCGTGGAGGGCAGGCGGGTCATATCGCGCCCGATCGCGGGCACGCGCCCTCGTGGCGCGGGCGACGAGGAGGACCGGCGACTGGCCGCCGAGCTGGCCGAGCATCCCAAGGAGCTGGCCGAGCACGTGATGCTGGTCGATCTGGCGCGCAACGATTTGGGCAGGGTCAGCGAGTTCGGGAGCGAATCCATCGACGAGCTGATGACGCTCGAGCGCTACTCGCGGGTGATGCATCTCACCTCGCAGGTTTCGGCGACGCGGCGCCAGGAGGTCTCGATGGTCGACGTGCTGCGGGCCACCATGCCCGCCGGCACCGTGTCGGGGGCCCCCAAGGTGCGCGCGATGGAGATCATCAACGACCTCGAACCGGTCAAGCGAGGCCCCTATGCGGGAGTGGTGGGTTATTTCGACCTGGCCGGGAACATGGATGTGGCGATCGCCATCCGTACCCTGTTCGTCGAGCCCGGAGGGCGGGCACACCTGCAGGCCGGAGCTGGGATAGTGTATGACTCGGATCCCTTCGCCGAGGATGCGGAGTGTGACAACAAGGCTCGCGCCCTTCTGGAGGCGGCGGCCATGGCCTCCCGCGCGGTATCGGACGAGTTGCCGGCTGATTAGGAGGCGAAGCTGATGGGTAAGGTAAGTCTTGGTGCGGCGGGAGCCGCCGTGGAGGTGGGCGGACCTCAGGCCGCGCCCTTCCTGCACAGTCAGCTCACCCAGGAGGTCGAGGGCCTCGCGGTGGGCTCGGCGATGCGAACCCTGCTGCTTGAGCCCAACGGCCACATGGTGGCCGTTGCCGAGCTTGCGCGGCTGGAGCCTGAAGCCTTCGCGCTGGTCCTGCACCCGTCGCTGGCCGATGCGCTGATAGAGCGGCTGACCCGCTTCCTGATCCGGACCAAGGCGGTGATCTCACCCCCCTACCCGGTCGAGCTTGTCGCCTCCGGGGCCGGGATCCCGAGCGCCCTTGCCCCCGGGCTGGCTTGGGTCAAGGCATCCGGTGACGCCGCGGACGAGGCCTTGTCGGCCTCCCTGCGCATGCTTGGCGGTGTTCCGGCGCTCGGAATCGACCTGGACGAGGGGGCGCTCCCGAATTCCTTGGGGGATTTGGCCCCCTATGCCAGCTTTACCAAGGGTTGCTACACCGGCCAGGAGCTGCTCGAGAGGGTGGAGTCGCGCAAGGCGGCTCCTCCGAGGCGGCTATTCGCTGTCACGGTCTCCGAAGGCAAGGTCCTCCCCGGCGAGGAGCTCTTCTCCCACCACGACCCGGTGGGCAAAGTGACGACGGTCGCCGAGCTCTCGGCGGAGGCGGCCGAGGCTCTCGCCGGGGCGTTCCCGGCTTTCGATCCCTCCTCGCGCCTGCTCGCCTGGTGCGTCCTCTCCCGGAACCGTCACCCCTCCGAGGTCGAGCGGGCCGGAGCCGAGGGCTCGGAGGAGCGCCGGGTCCGCCTGGTGGAGATGCATTCCGCCTAGTCCGCGCGGAACTCCGGCCTCCCGGCACATCGCCCCGGGGGTTCGGCCGCGACCAGATGGCGCCTCGGCCCCAGGCCCGTGCGAGTGACTAACCTGATAGCCAAACCCGGTGCATTCCCGCCGGTCGTGGGAGGTCGAGAAAAAGTTGTCGGTGGAGGGGACTTACCTTGAGGAGATAGTCGCCCACCATCGGGTGCGTGCGGCCCGCGACGGAAGGCCTCGGGACGAGCTTTTCGAGCGCGCAAAGCAAGCCCCGGTGCCGCCCTCCTTCCACTCCGCCCTGGCGCTGCCCGAGCGGCAGGTCTCCCTCATCGCCGAGTGCAAGAGGCGCTCGCCCTCGCGGGGGGAGCTGGCCGATATTCCCGACCCCCTTGCGCTGGCCGACGCCTACGCCCGTGGGGGTGCAGCCGCCATCTCGGTCTTGACCGACCAGCGTTTCTTCTCCGGATCCCTTGACGACCTGCGCGCGATCTCGGCGGGAGTGAGCGTCCCCTGTCTGCGCAAGGATTTCACCGTGGACCTCGCCGACCTTTGCGACGCAAAGCTGGCCGGCGCATCGGCGGTGCTGCTGATCGTCGCGGCGCTGGCAGAGGATCAGCTGGAGTTTTTCCTCATGATCGCAGCCGAGCTCGGGCTGGGTGCATTGGTGGAGGTCCATAGCCGCCAAGAACTGGCGGTCGCCAACTCGCTGGGGGCTTCGATCATCGGGGTCAACCAGCGCGATCTGCACGACTTCTCCATCAACCACCAGCTCGGAATGGAGCTCATCAGCGACATTGACCGGCATGCCGTCAAGGTCATCGAGAGTGGGATAACCACGGTTGCCCAGGTTGCCCAGGCCGCAGAGGCCGGCTTCGACGCCATGCTGGTGGGCGAGGCGCTGGTGCGCGACTCGGACCCTGCCGCGGGTGCCGCGCGCTTCGTGGCGGCCGGAAGGGCCGGCGCGTAGCGGTGTTCATCAAGATTTGTGGCATCACCAACGAAGCGGATGCATTGCTGAGCGTGGCGCTCGGCGCTGATGCGCTGGGGTTCGTGATGGCGCCGTCCCGCCGGAGGGTGACTCCCTCCCAGGTGGCGGACATCGTAAAGAGGCTTCCCTCCGAAGTCGCCACCTTCGGCGTCTTCGTTGACGAGGATCCCGAGATAGTGGCGCACCTGGTCGACGAGATCGGCCTAACCGGAGCCCAGTTGCACGGTTCCGAGGGGATTCGTACCTTGGAGGCGATGAGACAGCGGGTGCGCTTCCTGATCAAGGCGGTCTCAGCCGATGGCATGTCCATCGCTCCTTACCTGGGCTATCCGGTCGATGCGCTTTTGCTCGACTCCGAGCAGCCCGGGTCGGGCCTTGCCTTCGACTGGTCGCTGATCGACGCCCCCCGCCTGCGCAAGAGGATAATCCTGGCCGGCGGGCTGAGGCCCGACAATGTCGCCGAGGCGATAGCCACCGTCAAGCCCTGGGGAGTGGACGTCTCCAGTGGCGTGGAGGCCTCGGCCGGGCGTAAGGACCCGGTCGCGCTGCGCTCTTTCATCTCCAACGCCCGCGCCGCTTTCGAGCGCCTCGGTGCGGAGGCCGCCTCCGGTGGCGGGCGCGGCGAGGCTTACAACTGGGAGGAGAATCTTTGAGCTCTGTTTTTGCCAATCCCGGCTCGGCGTCAGGCTACTTCGGCGATTTTGGGGGGCGATTCGTGCCCGAGCCACTTATGGCCGCGGTTCGGGAGCTCGAGGACCTTTTCACCGCGGCCTGGGAGGATCCGGCCTTTCAGGCGGAGTACCACTCCATCCTGACCGGGTACGCGGGAAGGCCAACTCCGGTCACCTACTGTGCCAACCTCTCCCAAGACCTGGGGATCGAGCTGTACCTGAAGCGCGAGGACCTCACCCACACCGGGAGCCACAAGATAAATAACGTCGTGGGACAGGCGCTCCTGACCAGACGGATGGGCAAGAGCCGGATCATTGCCGAGACCGGCGCAGGGCAGCACGGGGTGGCCACAGCCACCGCTGCGGCTCTGTTCGGCCTCAAGTGCACCGTCTACATGGGCGCCGTCGATGTGAAACGTCAGGCGCTCAACGTCTTCCGCATGCGCCTGCTGGGGGCGGAAGTGGTGCCGGTCAACTCGGGGTCGCGCACCTTGAAAGACGCGATCAACGAGGCGATGCGCGAGTGGGTGGCCTGCGTCGAGGATACCCACTACTGCATCGGCTCGGTCATGGGCCCGCACCCCTACCCCCTGATGGTCCGGCAGTTCCAGCGGGTCATCGGCGACGAGGCCCGGAGCCAGATGCACGAGGCGATCGGCACGGACCCCGACTTCGTCGTCGCCTGCGTCGGCGGCGGCTCCAACGCCGCGGGCACCTTCACCGCTTTTCTCGAGAGTGACGCAGCCATTGTGGGTGTCGAGCCCGCGGGAGGGGCGGCTGTCGGGCGGGGCACGCCGGGAGTGGTTCACGGAATGCGCTCGCAGTTTCTCCAGGACGAGTTCGGCCAGGTGGAGGAGGCGCAGTCCATCTCCGCCGGCCTCGATTATCCGGGCGTCGGTCCTGAGCACGCCTACCTCGCCTCCATCGGGCGTGCCCGATACGAGGCGGTCGACGACGCGGCGGTGCTGAACGCCTTCCAGGTGCTCTCGCGCCGGGAGGGGATCATTCCGGCGCTGGAGCCCGCACATGCCATTGCCTGGGTGTTGGCCGAAGCCGGCTCAACGATCCCACGTGGCTCCCGGGTGCTGGTGACGCTTTCCGGGCGGGGAGACAAGGACTCCGAGCAGGTGGCGGAAATACTGGGGGGTGCCTAGTTGAGCGCTGTCGCGAGTCCCGAGGAGATGGCTCTTGAGGCCAGGCTACGGGCCCGCCGTGCCGGTGGCGCCAAGCTGCTGGTCCCATATGTGACCGCCGGCCTCACTGACGACTGGGTGCGAGTGGTGGAGGCGGTTGCCGCGGCGGGGGCCGACGCAATCGAGATCGGAATCCCATTCTCCGACCCCATCATCGACGGCCCGGTAATACAGGCCGCTTCGCAAACCGCGTTGGAGCGGGGAGTGACCCCGGCCTCGGCGCTGGCCGAGCTCGGTGAGGTTTCCATCGGTGTGCCACTGGTGGCGATGACCTACTGCAACCTGCTCTTCCACGCCGGTTTCCAGCGTTACGCGGGATGGCTGGAGGAGGCCGGCGTAGCCGGGACGATATTCCCCGATCTTCCCAAGGAGGAGGCGCGCCCCTGGGCGGAGTTCGCCGCGGGAAAGGGCATAGCCAATGTACTGCTCGTGGCGCCCACCACCTCCGAAGAGCGTGCGCGCGCTATCGCCGCCGAGTCGCGCGGATTTGTTTACGGAGTGGGCCTTATGGGCGTCACCGGCGTGCGCGAGCAGCTCGCCGCGAGTGCAATTGGAGTTGCCAAGCGCCTGAAGTCGGTCACCGATAGGCCCGTGCTCATTGGAGTCGGTGTCTCCAGCCCTCTTCACGCGCGCCAACTCGCTCCTCACGCTGACGGCGTGGTGGTCGGCTCCGCGTTGGTGAAGATCCTGGCCGACGGGGGTGGCCCCGAGGGGGCTTACGATTTCGTATCCTCGTTGCGCCAGGCACTGGACGGGCAGTAGCCGGGGTGCCCGAGCCCGGCTGCGAACTCTGCGAAGCCAGGCGGTTGACGCCCTGGATGCACGAGGACGCCCTTTGCTTCGTGGCCGAATGCGAGAGCTGCGGAGTCCCGATGGTGGTGCTCCGGGAGCACCGCATCGAGGTGAGCGAGGTGGAACTGGCACACATGCTCGAGCATCTCGAGGAGGCCGGGCGTGCCTTCTTCGGAGAGCGGCGCTTCTTCCTCGACCAGGTGAGACGCCAGATCCCCGACCACTTCCACGCCCACGCGCGCCCCTATCTCTTTGACCGGATGCGCTGACCCCACTCCTCGAGCACGCGTTGACCGGGGACGGCCCCTGTCACAGTACCCGGGCCGGTCTTGGCACGGCTTCAGAGGGCCGGCCGCTTCCCAAGGTGGGATGGGCATGCCCGTGGATCGAGCAACCACGGTAGTGCAAAGTTGTCCGGTACCTGGCAAGTCAGGGGCGATGGCATCGCGTCGTCGGCCGATGCGGCGTGTTTCTCGGCTCCGTTGGCCACCAATGCTTTGGCCTCGGCTGCGGATTCGGTGACCGAAGCGCCCGGCCGGCCGGAGACGCCCGGTCCCATCTCGGGAGCGCATTCGCCGACCAGCCGGACAGCCCACAGACACCCTATGAATTCCTTGTTGCGAGTGGCCGTGGCCTTCAGGGGGCCTGGGCACGCTCCGCCCGTCTTCCGGCCGCTCAGAGCTCTACCATGTCCAGGTAGAGCTGTTCCTCGACGCAGTTCTCATTTATCTCCACCGGCAGCGCGCTTGTCAACCTGTGGGCGCTTTCCCGGTTGGTGAAGAGCATCGCAGGGCCGGGGGCGGCTCGTGATCTCCTCGTTCGAAGGCTCGACCAGATTGGTGGCCTTGATGTGCTTCGCGTGCGCCTCGGGGAAGGTGTGGAAGCCCGGACTGGCCCAGACGTCGGCCTCCACCGATCCAACCAGCCCGGGGGCTTCGGCGCTCCAGCCCTCGATAGTGGCCAAGGTGGTGGATTCTTTGGCCAAGCTGAAGCGCCGTCCGCAAGTCCATCCGCCCTTCGCTCAACGCTGCCCGGACTCACTGCGCACGCCATTGTCACCGGTGCCGACCTGAATGCCGGCGACAATGGGAACCTCGCCGGCTGCCGGTGTGCCGGAGCCGGCAATACCGAGCGGCGCCCGAAGCGAATCCCCACTACCCGATGGGATGCAATCAATGTCAACTTCCGTCGCCCGGGGCGATCAATGAGCCAAATCGACGCCACGCCGGCGGCGCGATTGGCGCACATATGAGGAGCGAAGCGGTTCCGCCCGCGTTGGAGGTTGGGTAAGTTCTCGAGCGGGCGGGGAGCATGGATGAGATTTTCGGCGCCGTCACGGCTCCGCTCGCGCGGCTCCCCTCCAGGCGAAAAGCGTGTGCTGGTGCTACTATCCCCACGAGCGCCGCCAAGCCGGCGAGCCTACGGATTTGCCAAAAGTTAACTGACCTGTCAGTATGAGCAGGTGAGCCCGTTCAACGTCACCCACGCACGGCTGCTCGACACCGCCCGCCAGCTTTTCTACGCCGAGGGCATCGCCGCGACCGGGGTGGACAAGATCGTGGCCCGCTCAGGGGTGTCCAAGCCGACGCTCTACGCGCACTTTCACTCCAAGGATGAGCTCCTCGCCGCCGTGCTCGAACGGAGCCATGGCGAGCGGGTGGCGACTCTGGACGCTTGGGTGCGAGAACACGCGGACAGTCCACGCGAGCGGCTCCTCGCAGTTTTCGACTGGCTGGCGATCTGGCACGCGAGCGGGGCGGGGGAGCGGGGATGTGCGTTTGTTAACGCCGCCGCGGAGGTTGCCGGCCCGGGCCACCCGGCTCGGGAGGTGGCCCGTCGCCACAAGCGCTGGATGCGCGATTACCTGGCTGGGCTCGCCGGTGAAGCCGGGTACTCCGACCCGAAGTGCCTGGGTTCGGACTTGATGCTACTGCTCGACGGCGCGAACGCCCGAGTGACGGTCGATGGCGATCTCAAAGCCGCCACGGACGCGCGGCGCTTGGCTGAAATGATTCTCGACGCGTACCAGGGGCGGGGAGCATGAATTCGAGGCCATCCCGCAGTCTTGCGACCGCGCTGGGCTTGGCGCTCGGGCCCGCGGTCGCGATCGGCCTGGCTCGCTTCGACTATGCCTTGTTGCTCCCCTCTATGCGCGCGGATTTGCACTGGTCGTTAACCGTTGCGGGCGCGATGAACACCGCAAACGCGCTCGGGTACCTGGCCGGGGCGCTTCTGGCGGCACCGGCCGCGCGTCGTTACGGAACCCGCCGGATCTTCGTCGCCGGTCTTGGGATCACTGTGCTGGCGCTTCTTGCCACCGGCGGTACCACCAACACGGTGGTACTTATCGCCTTGCGTGCCGTTGCCGGGGCCTCGGGCGCGGCTGCCTTCATTGCCGGCGCCGGATTGGTCGCTGCGGCTGCCACGGCGATCTCGCCTCACCGGGGAGCCACCATGCTTGGCATTTACTTCGCCGGGGGCGGGGCGGCGATCGTCGCCTCAGGTCTCGGGATCCCTTACCTGCTTGCCGCCACGAGCCTCTCGGATGGCTGGCGATGGGGATGGGTCCTGCTCGCCGGGCTCGGCGCCTTGGCGGTTGGCGTGGCAGCCCCTATTGCATTGGCCCTTCCCGAGCCTCCGGCGCCGCCCGCCGCCGAGAAGCGCTGGCCGGCGTGGCACCTCGGGCCGGTGCTCACCGCCTACGCGCTGTTCGGGGCGGGCTACATCGCCTACATGACCTTCATCGTCGCCTTCCTGAAAAGCCACGGTATGGGTCCCGGGGGGATCACAGTCTTTTGGGTCGTGCTCGGCGCGGCTTCGATCGTCGGCGCCTTTGCCTGGGCAAGTCCTATTGCCAGGTTCCGCGGCGGGCGCGGTCCCGCCGCGGTGCTGGTCGTGCTCGGCGTCGGGGCGCTGCTGCCGCTCGTGTCCCGATCACCCGAGGCCGCGCTGGGATCGGCGCTTCTTTTCGGCGGGTCGTTCCTATCGGTTGTCACCGCGGTCACCGCTGTCGCGCGCCGGTCGCTCCATCCGCATCACTGGACCCCGGCAATCGCCGGTATGACCGTCGCCTTCGCTGTGGGCCAATGTGTTGGGCCCGTTTTGGCCGGCGCACTCTCTGACGGACCGGCAGGATTGAACCTCGGGCTCTCCCTGTCGGTCGGTGTACTCCTCGCCGGGGCGGCTGTCGCGCTCACGCAGCGGCACCGCGAGAAGCCCGGCCACTTCATCGGCGGCGCAGTGGAGCCGCCGGCCGCGGTCTGAGGAAGCGAGCCCGGGGTACCTCGATGATGTCGTCCTGGCCCACTCTCCGGGCTCGGGTCTCACAGCGTGAGTGTCGAAGAGGTAGCCGGCTCCACGGCGGAAGAGATGCGGAACGACCAAGGTTTTCTCCCCTAAAGTTCCTCTCCTCCACCTTCGCGGTAAGGGACTGGTTTCTTTCCGGGGCATTGTTGGCATTTGTCCCTCACCGGCTCATGAGCGAGCGCTAAGATCGCGAGCTGGTCTCGGGTCTTTTCCCCGCAGGTGGCGGAGAGATGCCGAATGGTGCACAGCGTGACAATCTTCGAGCGCGAACCAATTAGGGCTGCAATCTTCGATGCCTTGGAGCAGACGCGAGGAGGCGCGGGCACATCACTCTTTCTGGTGGGAGAGGCCGGTCTCGGCAAGACGACCCTGGTCAACGAGGCCTGCGTACAAGCCAGGCGCGAGGGATTTTCGGTGGTATTTGCCGCTTGCTCCGAGGTCGACACGCTGATACCGCTGGCCATGTTGGAGAGGCTCCTGAGCGGAATCGAGTTTTCGCCGAAGCGCGTAGACCGCTCGGCGATATCTTCGGCGGATATTTTGGCGGCCCGTTACATCGAGCTCTCGGCCTGGTTGCGCGAGCCTCGGGATTCGCCCCTGTTATTGGCGGTCGACGACCTCCAGTGGGCGGACCCGGATTCGCTCACGTTGCTTACCGCCCTTTGCCGGCGCTTGGACGGTGTGGGGACAATGGTGCTGGCGGCCACCCGAACCTGGCCACCGGGTGCCATCGAGAGCGCTCGCTCCCTGGCCGGTGAGGACCTGGCCGGCCTCGAGCATCTAACCGCTCTCTCGGACTACGCAGGCGAGGCCCTCTTGCGCGAGTGCGCAGGTGGCGAGGTTCCCCCTGAATCGGCCTCCCGGGCCCTGGAGAGCTGCGCGGGAAATCCGCTACTGCTCGCCGAGGTGGGGAGGGGATGGGCCCGGGGGGAGGACATGTTGTCCGGCTCAGGGCCACTATCGGAGAGGGTCTTCCTTCCGCGCTTTGCCGGAGTTGGTGCGCGGGGGTTGCGCTGGGCCCGGGCGGCCGGCGTGCTGGGAACCCGTTTTTACCCGCCGCACGTGGACGCGCTGCTGGGATTGGGCGCCCTGGAAGGGGTCGAGTCGCTGGAGGCTCTTTGTGCTGCCGGGGTGATGCGGGCGGCTTCCTCGGGCGAAGCGGAGTTCGTTCACCCCCTCCTGCGCGAAGCTCTCTACCAGGACATGGCCGTGCCGGTGCGGCGAGCCGCACACGCGCGCGCATTCAGCCTGCTGAGCGAGCGGGGATTCCGATCGGCTCAGGCGGCGGCGCACGCTCTGGCAGCGGAGCTGTACGGAGACCCCCAGGCCATCGCTGCGGTTCTGGGAGCCGCCCGTGCGGCCCTGGCCACTGGAGCGATGTCGACCGCAGTGG
>JAJZLQ010000149.1:1950-19115 GCA_021850605.1 Actinomycetes bacterium | reverse complement strand
ACCGTGGTGCTGGTCGGCCTGGTGATCGTTGTCGGCGCGCCGATAGTGGAGGAGGTCTTCTTCCGGGGCCTGCTCCTGCAGAGCATCTCCTACAAGTTGCGCAATCTCCGCAAATGGCGCGCGAACGTCCTTGCGGTGCTGTTATCGGCCATCGGCTTTGGCCTGGCCCACGTGGAGCCGCTGCAGCTGCTCGGCCTGGTGGCGGTGGGGATCGTCCTGGGAGCCCTGCGCATCTACTACAAACGCCTCGGTCCGGGAATGGTGGCCCATGCCACCTTCAATTTGGTTACCTTCATCGCCTTGGTCCGGCACTGATAATTACAGATTTGTAGTTACTTCAGCATTGTCTTGACTTGGTCGAAATTGCTAGTGGGCCCGTCTGCTCCGGCGGGGGCGGCCCGCCGCTACGCCGCCGACTAGGGACTGGAAGCCTGTGAACTGCCCGAATTGCCATCAAGGGACCACTGTTGAGATCAATCTGAGGATCTCCACCCACTTGGTTACCCTTCGTTCCTGCTCGATGTGCGAGACCCGCTGGTGGAAGGCGGACGACAACTATGTCGGGGTCGGCGAGGTGCTCCAACTGGCCACGGCCATGCGCCGCTAGAGGCCGACGGCACCAGAGCGGCCCGCCGCCTGCAAAGCGCCCTGAACTGGCACGCTGCTCAAAGCTCCGGCATACAGGGTAGAAAATTAACTCGAGTATGCAAGTCCAAGCGGAAGCCGAGACCTATCCCGGTGGCCAAGGCGCTGCCACGAGTCCACCGGCGGCGGCACGTCCGGCCGTGGACCGCTGGCTCGCCTATGGTGCGGTTGTCGTTGGGACCTTGTTCGTCCTTTGGCAGCTTCACCCGAGCCTCATCTTCTCCAACACCACCACCGCCGGCGGCGACACCGGGGCGCACTTCTCCGTGCCCTGGTTCTACATCCACCACATCCTCAACCACTTCCGCCTGACCGGCTGGAGTTCGTCCTGGTACGACGGCTACCCGCTGTATGTGTTCTACTTCCCGTTCCCGGGGGTGCTGACCGCCCTCTTCGGCCTCTTCGTGCCATACGGGGTGGCGTTCAAGCTGACCACCGTGGCGGGTTCGCTGGCCCTGCCGGCGGCCATTTATTACTTCGCCCGCTCCCTGAAGCTTTCGTACCTGCTCGCCGGAGTCTCCTCGATCATGGCGGTCGTCTACCTCTTCGACCGCTCCTACACCATTGACGGCGGCAACATCGCCTCGACCCTTGCGGGGGAGTACTCCTTCTCGATCTCTCTGGCACTCGCCTTCTTCGGGTTGGCGGTGCTGCTGGTGGCGCCGGACCGCTTCCGGCGAAGGGTGCTGGCCGGGGTACTGCTTACCCTGTCGCTGCTCTCGCACATCCTGCCGGCCGCCTTCGCGGTGGCGGTGCTGGCGCTGCTGGTGCTGATGCGCAGGGAGCGCAAGACGGTGTTCGGTGCTGGTGTGGCGGTGGGCCTGATGGTTCTCCTGGCCGCGCTCTGGGAGCTGCCCCTGATCGACACCTATGCCTACTCGACCTCGATGGGCTGGTCGCGCATAACCACCTTCATGGCCACCCTGGCCCCACCCGACCTGCGAATCTTCATCGCCTTGGCGGCGGTGGGCTTTGCCACCTCCGTGCTGATGCGCATCGAGTTCGGGCTCGTCTTCGGCATCGGCTCGATCGCCTCCGCGCTCGCCTTCGTCGCCTTCCCTCTGAAGGCCGTGTACAACGGGCGCATGCTCCCCTTCTACGTGCTCGGCATCTACATGCTGGCCGGGATCGGCCTGCTGACCCTCCTGGAATTGATTCCGGCAGCCGTCTCGTCGCTACGTGCGCTCTATGACCACCTCGAGCCCGGCCGCGAAGGCGGATTCGGTTTCACCGACTTCATGGGCTGGCAGGACTCCGACCATTCCATGGCGGGCGAGGTGGAGCCGTCGAGGGAAGGGTTGGCGGCCATTGGCTCGGCAGTCGGGCGCCTGCGCAAGCAGTTACGCCTGAGGCGGCGTGGAGCTTTTCTAGCGGTCTCGCTGGCTATGCTCCTGGCCGTGCTGGTCCCGCTGGTGCGGATGCCGTCCTGGAGTCCGGTGAGAGGCGGCACCAGCTTCGTCCCCGGGTGGATCCAGTGGAACTACAGCGGATACGAGGCAAAGGCGGGCTTTCCCGCCTACAGGGCGCTGATGCTGCAGATGAAGAGCATCGGCGCCCAGTACGGATGCGGGCGCGCGATGTGGGAGTACAACTCCAACCAGAACGACTTCGGTACACCGATGGCGTTGATGCTGCTTCCCTACTGGACCAACAACTGCATCGACTCCATGGAAGGACTCTTCTTCGAGTCCTCGGCAACGACGCCCTATCACTTCATGAATCAGTCCGAGCTCTCCGCGTCCCCGTCCGATGCCATGGCGGGCCTTCCTTATGCGGGCGTGAACGTAAGCCTGGGGGTCCGGCACCTTCAGCTGCTCGGCGTCCGCTACTACATGGCCTTCACACCTTCCATCGTCGCCGCGGCCGATAAGAATCCCTCGTTAATACAGATCGGGACGGTGCCGGCGGTTGACCCTTCCTCATCGATCCCGGTCCTGACCGAGACCTGGCACATCTACCTGGTGAGAAACTCGCCGCTGGTCGAGCCTCTCTCCCAGCAGCCGGTGGTCATGCGTGGCGTCACCGCGGGCCAGGCCAGCTGGCTCGCGCCGTCGCTCTCCTTTTACCAGGATCCCGCCGAATACCCGGTGGAGAGACTGATGACCGGTCCGGCCGATTACCACCGAGTCGCGCCCTACAGCAAGGTGCTCGCCACCACCCCCGAGCCCAAGGTCACCGTGAGCCACCTCTCGACGAGCAACGACACGGTCTCTTTCGACGTCTCCCGGGTCGGCGTGCCGGTGCTTGTGAAAATCTCCTACTTCCCCAACTGGCACGCGAGCGGTGCTCAGGGTCCCTATAGGGCCACGCCCAACCTCATGGTGGTGATCCCCACCTCTCGCCATGTCGTCCTCTCCTACGGGCGCACAGCGGCCGACTGGGCCGGTATCCTCATCAGCGGCCTAACTCTGCTCGGCATCGTGGTTGCCGGCGTGCTGACACGTAGGCGCTCCCGCCGGGTGCCTGCCGAACCGGTCCGCACGGAAGCTCCCACGCAGGTGGAAGTGGGTTTGCCGTCCGGAGCGGTGGATCGCACCGAGCTACCCTGAGCCCTCCCTGGGACGGGTTGAACGGGGGGTTCCGGTCAACTAGAGTCAATGTTCCGTGTTCGGCTCCGCGCCCGGGCGCGCCGTCATCGGTTCGCCGGGGCCGCTGAGACATACGAGGTTTTTCATGGATCGACTCGACAAGATATTCAAGGCATACGACGTGCGCGGCCTGGTGCACGACGAGCTGGACGTGGAGGTTGCCGAGGCGATCGGCTACGCCTTCGCCCGCTTCGCCCGCTCACCGCGCATCGTCGTCGGCCATGACATGCGCCCCTCGGGTGAGCTGTTGGTCGATGCCTTCATAGCAGGCGCCAACCGCGCCGGCGTGGCGGTGGACGATATGGGGCTTTGCTCCACCGACATGCTCTATTTCGCCTCCGGCCGCCTCGACGAGCCGGGAGCCACCTTCACCGCATCGCACAACCCCGCGCAGTACAACGGGATCAAGATGTGCCTGGCCGGCGCGCGGCCGGTGGGTGAGCAGACCGGCCTCGCCGATATCAAGGAGGGGGCGAGGGCCTTTCTTTCGTCGCGTCCGGCCGCCGAGGCGCCCGCCGACGAGAACCGTAAAGTGGAGATCCTGGACGCCTTTGCCGACCACGTCCGCTCCTTTGTGGACCTTAGTGCACTCCGGCCTCTCAAGGTGGTGGCCGACACCGCCAACGGCATGGGTGGCCTGGTGGTCCCGACCATCTTCGAGAAGCTCCCCTTCGATCTCGACCTGCTCTACCCCGAGCTGGACGGGAACTTCCCCAACCATCCGGCCGACCCGATCCAGCCCGAGAACCTTGTCGACCTGAAAGTCAGGGTGCTGGCCGATAACGCCGATGTCGGCCTGGCCTTCGACGGGGACGCAGACCGGGTGTTTCTGGTGGACGACAAGGCCGCACCGCTGTCGGGCTCGCTCACCACCGCGCTGGTGGCCAAGGCGATGCTGGAGGCGAACCCGGGCTCAACCGTCCTGTACAACCTGATCTGCTCCAAGGCGGTGCCGGAGGTGATCGCCGAAAACGGCGGCCGGCCGGTGATGACCCGTGTCGGACACTCCTTCATCAAGGAGGTCATGGCCGAGGAGGGCGCAGTTTTCGGAGGCGAGCACTCCGGCCACTACTACTTCCGTGACAACTACCGGGCCGACTCCGGGATCATCGCCGCACTGATTGTGCTGGAGCAGATCTCCAAGTCAGGCCTTCCGCTCTCCGAGCTGCGCAAGCCGTTCGAGCGCTACAGCGATTCCGGTGAGGTCAACACCCGCGTGAATGATGCCAAGGCGGTGATCGCCTTCATTCGCAATGCCTACGATGGTCGTGCCGAAGTGAACGAGATGGACGGCCTCACGCTCGACTTCGGTGACTGGTGGTTCAACGTGCGCCCATCCAACACCGAGCCTCTGCTGCGTCTCAACCTCGAGGCTCGCACGCCTGAGGAGGTGGCATCGCGCCTCTCCGAGGTATTAGCCGTCATCACCAAGGCCGATAGTTTCTAGGAGGGGTCGATGGGGCTTGCTCCCGAACTGATCGATTTGATCGTCTGTCCCGACGACAAGGGCGAGCTCTGGTACGTGGAAGGCGAGGAGATCCTCTATAACCCGCGCATGCGGCGTAAGTACCGGATCGACGACGGGATTCCCGTGCTCCTTGTCGAGGAGTCCGAGATCGTGGATGAGGCGGAGGACGCCAGGCTGCGCGCCCTGCCCCACACGATCACCGGCAAAGGCTGAGGCCTGCACCCACCTCGCTTTTTTGTGCGACACTTGTTCAATGCGCCGCCCTGGCACGCCCAGGCTGTGGTTCACACGGTTCTTTCATGAACGCACGGGCCTGGCCGCCTGCCCGGTGCGCAGATTTATGGCGGCACGGAGGTTGAGTGGAGATGAGCGAGTGGCCGTACGAGGTCGCCGATTCGCTGGGGATGTGGGACGCCACCGCCTCGCTGCCCGAACAGGTGGCCGCTGCCGCCGCACTGGTGGCGGAGCTTCCGGGCCTTCCCGACCGGGAAAAGGTTGAGAACATCGTCGTGTTCGGTATGGGCGGTTCGGGCATAGCGGGCGACGTGCTCGTGGCCGCCGCCGGCCCGGTATTGCCGGTGCCGGCTACGGTGGTCAAGTCCTACACCACCCCTGCCTACGTCTCCACCGGAACCCTGGTGTTCGCGGTCTCCTTCTCGGGCGCCACCGAGGAAACCGTCGAGGCCGCGGGCATGGCCCTCGAGCTCGGGGCGCAGGTGGTCTTCGTCTCCTCGGGTGGGGAGCTTGCCCAGATGGCCCGGGACACCGGTTCGCTTCTCGTCCCGGTCCCGGAATCCATTCCCCAGCCCCGCGCTGCGCTAGGCGCCGTCTCCATTCCGCCACTGGCGGTCCTGGACGCGATAGGGCTCTTCCCCGGCGGCGGCTACTGGATCGACCAGACCGTATCGCAGCTGCAGCGCCGCCGCGACCAGCTGATCAGCCGGCGCTCCCAGGCGGAGGCTATCGCCAGGCACCTGGACGGCAAGTTGGCCATGCTGCATTCGTCGGGCTCGGTGGGCAAGGCGGCGACCACGCGCTGGCGAGCGCAGATAAACGAGAACGCCAAGGCCATGGCCTTCGCCTCGATCTACCCGGAGAACTGTCATAACGAGCTGGCCGGGTGGAGCAGCCTGGCGGAGACCACCAAGCGCGACCTGGCGGTGGTCAGGCTGCGCCACGACAACGAGCATCCCCAGATCAACCGGCGCTACGAGATCACCGCGGACTTCATCGACCCTTACGTGAACGAGGCCATCGAGGTTCGCGCCCAGGGCGAGGGCGAGCTGGCCCAGTTCTTCGATCTGGCCTTGGTGGGGGACTTCGTCTCCTTGCACCTGGCGGGTGGCTACGGTGTGGATCCGGGACCTATCCCGGTGCTCAGCGCGCTCAAGGCGCAGCTGAGGAGCCCCGGCGCCTGAGCCGGTCGAAAACCGTCCTGGCCGTGTCACGGCCTATGCTGTGAGGCCCGAGCAGGATAGACGAGAGAAAGCATCACAATGCAATTCGACATAGCCGACATCGGCCTTGCGGAGGCGGGAAGGCGCCGCATCAGCTGGGCGGATGCAGAGATGCCGGTCCTGGCATCCATTCGGGAGCGCTTCGCCCGTGAGAAGCCTTTGGCCGGGCAGGTGGTGGGGGCCTGCATGCACATCACCACCGAGACCGCAAACCTTTTGCGCACACTGAAGGCGGGCGGCGCAGAGGTTTACGCATGTGCCTCCAACCCGCTGTCCACCCAGGACGACGTGGCCGCGGCCCTGGTCAAGTACGACCAGATCCCGGTCTTTGCCATCCGCGGCGAGGGTGACGCAACCTATTACTCCCACATCGACGCGGTGCTGGATGCGCACCCGACGATCACCATGGATGACGGGTGCGATCTGGTCACCCGCCTGCACACCCAGCGCCCTGAGCAGCTGGTAGGGATGGTGGGCGGCACCGAGGAGACCACCACGGGCGTCATCCGCCTGCGGGCGATGGAGGCGTCGGGTGCTCTCAAATATCCCATCGTGGCGGTGAACGATGCCGACACCAAGCACATGTTCGACAACCGCTACGGTACGGGGCAGTCCACGCTGGACGGCATCATCCGCGCCACCAACGTCCTAATCGCCGGCAAGGTGTTTGTGGTGGCCGGCTACGGCTACTGCGGCAAGGGCGTCGCCTCACGCGCCCGCGGTATGGGCGCGCAGGTGGTGGTGACCGAGGTGGATCCGATCCGCGCGCTGGAGGCGGTCATGGACGGCTTCAGGGTCGAGCCCATGGACGAGGCGGCCCGCGAGGGCGACATCTTCGTAACCGTCACCGGAGACCGTGACGTCATCGCCGAGCAGCATTTCAAGATCATGAAGGACGGGGCGATCCTGGCAAACTCCGGGCATTTCGACATCGAGATCGACCTCAAGGCGCTGGCGGCAATGGCCGGAGGCGAGAGGCGTCGCGAGGTTAAGCCGCTGGTGGAGGAGTTCCTTGTCCCGCAGGAGGGTGGAGACGCACGCATCCGTGTCGTTGCCGAGGGGCGCCTGGTGAACCTGGGCGCCGCCGAGGGCCATCCCGCCGCCGTGATGGACATGAGCTTCGCCAACCAGGCGCTTGCTGGCGAGTGGGTCGCCAAGGGCGCAGCCGAACTGGGCGCCAAGGTCTATGACGTGCCCCGTGAAATCGACGATGAGGTGGCACTGCTCAAGCTTCGCTCGATGGGCATCACCATCGACCAGTTGACCGATGCCCAGCGCGAGTACCTGACCTCCTGGCAGCACGGGACCTGAGACTCCGCGTCCGGGCAAAGCCGGAACCAATTCGGAGGGCGCTCGCGTTCTCGCCGCCGATGCCGGCGCGGGGCGTGGCGCCCTCCTTTTTTGTGCCGGGCCGGGGCGGCCTGCGCTCCATCGACAGTGGGAGCCTTGGGCGACCGGATTCCCGGCCGACAGTGGGAATCATGACCGGCGTAGTGCTTGGCCCGATTAGGGGGGCCGCCGCGGGCCACCGGATTCCGGCGGTATGCGCGGCGACCAGGTTTATAAGGTTGCGATCCGGTGCATTCTGCCATATGGTGAAGGCAAGGTCTTGGGTCGGCCCCGAGGGGGCCGCGGCCTGGACGGGAAAAGGAGGAGACTTGGACTTTTCGTTCAAAACCAAGGGCGTTTCCCTCTCCGACACTGATCGGGATGCGATCCGCGAAAAGTTCTCTCGCCTCAACCACCTCGCGGATGCTTCCACCCGCGTTGAGGTGAAGCTCTTCGAGGAGCGCAACCCCAGCATTCCGGAGAAGGAGATCTGCGAGGTCACCCTGCACACCAAGGCGGCGGTGGTGCGTGCCAAGGGCTCCGGCATGGGCGTGCTCGCCGCGGCCGATCGTGTCTACGATCGCCTGGAGCACAGGCTGGAGAAGCTAAAAGGGAAGCTTGTGGATCGCTCCCAGCCCCCGCATCGGCCCCCAAAGGTGATTCCCGAGCTGCCCGAGGAGGAGCGCTTCGACGAGCTGGCGCTACTCGGGGGAGCAAGGATCGTAAAGTCCAAGACTTTCAAGATCACGACCATGACCCCGGCCGAGGCTGCGCTGCAGATGCAGCTGCTCAGCCACAGCTTTTATTTCTTTACCAATCATGAGACCGGCCGGCCGGCAGTGGTCTACCAGCGCAACGACGGCAACGTCGGCCTCATCGACGCCGTCGACAACTTCTGAGCGCCTTGAGGGCGGGGCCGGGAGGCCTCGCCCTCAAGAATGCGGCCGATGGCGTTCATTTCACCTTGCTTCGTGGAGCCTCCTAGCAGCCAGCCTGGCCGCCAGGAGAGTCAAGCACGCGCCGTTGGGTACGATTGTTAAGCAATGAGCGTGTTTTCCAAGGTGCTGAGAGCCGGCGAGGGCAAGAAGCTGCGTCGGCTTGCCGAGATAGTGCCACTGATCAACGAGCTGGAGCCAGAGGTCGAGGCGTTGAGCGACGCCGAGCTGAGGGGCAAGACGGCCGAGTTCAAGGCACGGCTACTCGAAGGTGAGACGTTGGACGACCTGCTGGTCGAAGCGTTCGCGGTGGCGCGTGAAGCTGCCAAGCGGACCATCGGCCAGCGTCCCTACGACGTCCAGCTGATGGGTGCCATGGCGCTGCACTTCGGTTGGATCGCCGAGATGAAGACCGGCGAAGGCAAGACGCTGGTTTCCTCTCTCCCGGTCTACCTGAACGCGCTCGAGGGGCGCGGCGTCCACGTGGTCACCGTCAACGACTACCTTTCCAGCCGCGACTCGGCCTGGATGGGCCAGATTTACGAGTTCCTCGGCCTCTCAGTCGGGCTGGTGCTTCCCTCCATGGAGGACCCCGCCGAGCGCCGGGCCGCCTATCACGCCGACGTCACCTACGGGACCAACACCGAGTTCGGCTTCGACTATCTGCGTGACAACATGGCCAAGAGCCTGCCCGAGCTGGTCCAGCGCGGACACGTCTACGCCATCGTCGACGAAGTGGACTCCATCCTCATCGACGAGGCGCGCACCCCGCTCATCATCGCCGGCCCCACCGGAGACCCGCCCCAGATCTACTACCAGTTCGCCTCCATTGCCCGCACTCTGCGGCGTGGCGCCGACTACGAGGTGGACGAGGAGAAGAAGATCGTCTACCCGACCGAGAGCGGCATCGACAAGGTCGAGAACGCATTGCAGGTCGCCAACCTCTACGACCCCAGCATCGTCGATCACCTGCACCAGCTCACCCAGGCTCTGCGCGCCAAGGAGCTGTACCAGCGCGACAAGGACTACATCGTTGACCACGGCGAGGTGAAGATCGTCGATGAGTTCACCGGCCGCATCCTCGAGGGAAGGCGCTGGTCCGAGGGCCTGCATCAGGCGGTGGAGGCCAAGGAGCGGGTGAAGATCAAGGAGGAGAATCACACCTGGGCCACGGTCACACTGCAGAACTACTTCCGCATGTACGAGAAGCTGGCGGGGATGACCGGTACCGCGGAGACGGAGGCGGCCGAGTTCGCCGCCACCTACAACCTCCACGTGGTTCCCATTCCCACCAACCAGCCTGTGCGGCGGGAGGACTACTCGGACCTGGTTTACAAGACCGAGCACGCCAAGTTCCTTGCCGTGGCCGACGATATCGAAGAGCGATACCTCAAGGGCCAGCCGGTGCTGGTCGGCACCGCCTCGGTGGCCAAGTCCGAGCTACTCTCGCAGTACCTGACCAAGAAGGGTGTTCCCCACCAGGTCCTGAACGCCAAGCAGCACGTGCGTGAGGCGACGATCGTCGCCCAGGCCGGGCGGCTCAAGGGGGTAACGGTAGCCACCAACATGGCAGGACGCGGAGTCGACATCCTGCTGGGAGGCAACCCGGAGGGCCTGGCCGACAACGAGCTGGCCGCCCGTGGGCTTACCCCTGCCGACGAGGAGTATGCGGCTACGCGCTCCGAGCTCGTTACCAAGTTCAAGGAGCAGTGCGCCCAGGAGGCGGAGCAGGTTCGGGCACTGGGCGGACTCTATGTCCTCGGCTCCGAGCGGCACGAATCCCGCCGTATCGACAACCAGCTTCGCGGCCGCTCCGGCCGCCAAGGCGACCCGGGCGAGTCGCGCTTCTTCCTTTCCCTGCAGGACGACCTCATGCGCCTGTTCGCCACCGGCGCGGTCTCCTCGATCCTCGAGCGCACCTTTCCCGACGAATTGCCTATCGAGAATCGCATGGTCTCCCGCGCCATCGAGCGTGCCCAGACCACGGTGGAAGGCAAGAACGCCGAGATCCGCAAGGAAGTTCTAAAGTACGACGAAGTCCTCAACGAGCAGCGCAAGGTGATCTACGCGCGAAGGCTCGAGGTGCTCGAGGGCGAGGACCTGCGCGAGAAGACCCTCGCAGTGCTGGAGGACGCCCTGGATCGGGCCATCGAGGAGACCTGCCCCGGTGACTTCCCTGAAAACTGGGATCTGGACCGCCTTATCGCCGAGGCCATTCTGATCTACCCGACCGAGTTCCGGCTGGAGGATCTCCAAGAGGCGGTCTCCAAGGAGCAGATCTTCGAGAGCCTGCTCGCCGAGGCAACCGAGTATTACGAGCGACGCGAGGCCGAGATCCCCGGCGGAGCGGAGACCATGCGGGCAGTGGAACGCGAGGCGATGCTCAGCGCTATCGACATGCGTTGGCGCGAGCACCTCGCCGAGATGGACTACCTGCGTGAGGGTATCAACCTGCGGGCCATGGGGCAGCAGGACCCGCTCGTCGCCTGGCAGCGTGAGGGCTTTGAGATGTTCGGCAAGCTCGTGCAGCTGATCGATACCGACTATCTCCGCTACGTGATGCGGATGGAAGTCGTCGTCGAGGCCCCTTCTCTGCCCATCGGCACCGACCTGGCCCAGGCCTTTTACCAAAGTGCGGATTCCGAAGTCGCCGAGCTTGCCCAGGATGCGGCCGGCCCGGTGACCGGGCTGGAGGCGTTCTCCCTGGGAGGGGAGGTTGCCGTGCCCGAGACGGCGCACAAGTTGGGTCGCAACGACAAGTGCTGGTGCGGCAGTGGAAAGAAGTACAAGCACTGCCACGGCGCCGCTGTCGACTAAATTGGTATGTCGGTCTCGTCGACGCAGGCGGCGCCTAGAACCCATTGTCTAGCGCGGATGGTACTGAGGGTTGCGATCGTATTCAGACGAGCTGGAGTCTCTGGCCAAACGCGTAGGCGAGGCGAGGGAGTACCTCAAGATCGACAGTTCCGCTGCTAGGTTGGCGGAGCTCGAGGCGGTTGTGGCCACCCCGGATCTGTGGAACGACCCGGAGCGCGCCCGCGCTTTGACCGCCGAGTACAACGCGCTCGTGGATGACCGCCGCACGGTGGAAGGGCTGGAGTCAAAGCTGGGCGACCTGCGCGCTTTGGAAGAGTTGCTGGACGAGGACGAGGATCAGGTCCTCTCGGCGGAGTACGCTGAGGAGGCCGGGAGGTTATCGAGGCGCCTGGACGAGTTGGAGCTGAGGGCGCTCTTCTCCGGCGACCACGACGAAAGCGACGCAATCCTCGAGATCAAGCCGCGTGCAGGCGGCACAGACGCCCAGGACTGGGCGGAGATGCTGGTGCGGATGTACCAGCGCTGGGCGGACATGAGCGGATACGAGTTCGAGATCGACGACATTTCTTCAGGCCAGGAGGCCGGCATCCTCTCCGCCACCATTGTGGTTCGGGGACGGTACGCCTACGGTATGCTGCAGGCGGAGCGCGGCGTGCATCGGCTGGTGCGGATGTCGCCCTTCAACGCCAAGCACTCCCGGGAGACGTCTTTCGCCCTGGTGCAGGTCTTTCCGCTCACCGAAGCCGTCACCGAGGTCCAGATCGACGAGAAGGATCTGCGCATCGATACCTTCCGCTCCTCGGGAGCGGGTGGCCAGCACGTGAATGTCACCGATTCGGCGGTGCGCATAACGCACCTGCCCACCGGGATCGTGGTTTCCTGCCAGAACGAGCGGTCCCAGCACCAGAACAAGGCCAAGGCAATGCAGTTCCTGGCCGCCAAGCTCCTCGATTTGGAAGAGGAGAACCGGCGTCAGGCACGTGAGGTGCTGGCGGGTTCGGCGCAGGAGATGAGCTGGGGCAACCAGATCCGCTCCTACGTCCTTGCCCCTTACCAGCTGGTAAAGGATCTGCGCACGGGCTTTGAGACCGGAGCGGTGGAGACGGTACTGAACGGCGAGGTGTCGCCGTTCATGGAGGCTTACCTGAGATGGAACAGGAGTCAGTCACATTAGGCGCTCTAGGCCGGCATCGACCGGCTCCGGGCACGATCACGGGTGGATCGCGTGATAAAAGTTGACCGTGTAACCAAGTCTTACAAGGCAGGGCAGTACGCACTGAGGGACTGCTCGCTCATGATTCAGCGCGGCGAGTTCGTCTTTCTGGTCGGCCCCTCGGGGTCGGGCAAGACGTCGCTGCTGCGGCTGATGCTACGCGAGGAGCGGCCCGACCTGGGCCACATCTTCGTGGCGGGGAAGGACCTGGGGGCGATGCCCGACTGGAAGGTTCCCTTCTTCCGGCGCAACATCGGCGCGATCTTCCAGGACTACCGTCTCCTGCCCAACCGGACCGCATTCGAGAACGTCGCCTTCGCCCTTGAGGTGACCGGCAAGCCAAAGCGGGCGATTGCCACCCAGGTTCCGCAGATGCTCGAGCTGGTCGGCCTGGCTGACAAAGCCAAGCGCCTGCCCTCGGAGTTGTCCGGCGGCGAGCAGCAGCGCGTGGCGATTGCCCGTGCCTTCATCAACAAGCCGCTGATCCTGCTGGCCGACGAGCCCACCGGGAACCTGGATCCCGACACCACCTGGGGCGTGATGCGGCTTCTGGAGCGGATCAACCGCACAGGGACGACCGTGCTGATGGCCACCCACGACGTCGGCATCGTCGACTCGATGCGGCGGCGGGTGATCGAGCTCGACCACGGCGTGATAACGCGTGACCAGGTAAGAGGGGTTTACGGCTTGGGCTGATCGCCCGACCGGCAGGAAGGACTATTGATTTGGCATTTTCAGTCGACTACGTGGTGCGCGAGACGGCGGCAAATGTTTGGCGCAATCGCCTGATGAGCCTGGCGGCGGTTCTCACGATCGCCGTGTCGCTCGCCCTGGTGGGCTCGGCTCTGCTGATCAAGCAGGGAGTATCCGTTGCTACCAGCCAGTGGCAGGGAGGCACGCAGCTCCTCATCTTCCTGCAGCCCAACGCATCGGCCGCCCAGACTTCGGCCATAGCCGACCAGCTGAAGGCCACCTCGGCCGTGAAAAGCTTCTTTTACTTTGACCAGGCCCAATCCTGGACGGAGTTCAAGCGCCTTATGGCCAACCAGCCCGATCTCCTGAACTCGGTGACCGAGTCCCAGATTCCGCCCTCTTTCAGGGTTGCGCTCAAGAATCCCGCAGAGGCGCCGGCCATCGGCCAGATCTTCAACCAGCAGGTGGGAGTGCGGAACGTCCAATACAACCGCGCGGCCATCAACACCATGCTTAGGATCTCCTCCATTGCCCAGCTGGTCATTCTGGGGCTGGCCACCGTGCTTTTGCTCTCGGCCACTGCATTGATACTCAACGTCATCCGCGTGGCCATCTTCGCCCGCAGACGGGAGGTGGCGGTCATGAAGCTGGTTGGAGCGACCAACTGGTTCATCCGCATCCCCTTCATGCTGGAAGGCCTGATCCAGGGACTCGCCGGCGCGGTGGTGGCCGCCCTGGCGGTGGTAGGGGTGCGCTCGATGGTCTCCTATATGATCCAGCACTTTAAGGTGCAGCTACTCTCCTCCTTCGTTGTCTCCACCCACGACCTGGCCATGACCGAGATCTTTGTGATCCTGATCGGAGCCGTGGTGGGCGCGGCAGGCTCGGCGCTGGCGGTTAGGCGATACCTCGAGGTGTGAGCTTCCAAGCTTGCGGGGCGATCAACCCGGCGACGCCGTGAGTTGAGCTGCGAGCGGTTTTGCGGACGGCCGGGCCGCCCGGGGGCGCCATACCCGGCGCCCGGCGCGTGGAGCACGCCCTGGCGTTGATGCCCGTCCCGGCGGTCCGGAATTCCCGCCGGTGTGAGGTGGCCAGGCTTTGGAGCCCTGCCGTGGCTTGGCGGTACACTCTCAACCGTACGGCAGCATTCCTGGAGGTTCGCCCATGAACGAAAACCCCGTGACCGTGGCCCGGTCGCACAGCCTGGCCGATCTACTCCGCCGCTCCGCGGCGCGCTTCCCCGGCAAGACGGCGCTTATCGATGGCGATACCTCCTTCACCTTCGCAGAGTTGGATGCGGCCGTCAGCGCCACTGCGGCCGCCCTCCTTGATCGCGGCCTTACCAAGGGCGATCGCCTGGCCATCCTTTCGCGCAATTCGTGGCAGTTCGCTGTGCTCACCTTTGCCTGTGCGCGGGCCGGGGTGGTCTTCGTGCCGATCAACTTCATGCTCAAGGCGAACGAGGTCGATTTCATCCTTGAGCATTCGGAGGCGACCGCGGTGGTGGCCGACGACGGAGCCCTGCTGGCCACGCTGACCGAGGCCCTCGCATTGGCCGGCATCGAACCGATCCTGCGTGGCTGGATCGGGCCGGAGGGATCCTCGGTTCCCGAGGGGTGGGAGAGCGTCTCGGCCTGGGCCGGAGGAGTCCCACGCGAGATCGACGTAGTGGTTGGAGACGACGACCCGATCCGCATCATGTACACCTCCGGAACCGAGTCGCGGCCCAAGGGGGCTCTTTCCTCCAGCCGCTCGCTCATCACCGAATACGTCAGCTCCATCGTGGATGGAGGCATGACCAGCGACGACGTGGACCTTCACACCCTGCCGCTTTACCACTGTGCCCAGCTCGATTGCTTCCTGGGCCCCGACGTCTACCTCGGCGCCACCAGCATCGTGCTTCCCGCCCCCGACCCGGCCACGGTGCTCCGGCTAATCGAGACGCACAAGGTGACCAAGTATTTCGCACCGCCAACGGTGTGGATCTCGCTGCTGCGCCACCCCGACTTCGATCGCCACGACCTCTCCTCGTTGCGCAAGGGGTACTACGGCGCCTCCGCCATGCCGGTGGAGGTGCTTAGGGAGATCCAGAGCCGGCTACCTAACCTTCGCCTGTGGAACTTCTACGGCCAGACGGAGATGGCGCCCGTGGCCACCATCCTCCCTCCCGAGGAGCAGGTCGAATACGCGGGATCGGCGGGACGTGCCGTCCTGAACGTGGAGACCCGGGTAGTGGACGACAACGACCAGCCGGTGCCTCCGGGGGTGATCGGCGAGGTGGTCCACCGCAGTCCGCACGCCACCCTCGGCTACTACAAGGACCCGGAGAAGACCGCCGCGGCCTTCGCCAACGGCTGGTTCCACTCAGGCGACCTGGGAGTCATGTCCGAGGAGGGAAGGCTCACCATCGTCGATCGCAAGAAGGACATGATCAAGACCGGAGGCGAGAACGTCGCCTCGCGTGAGGTCGAGGAGGCCGCCTACCTTCACCCCGACGTTGCCGAGGTCGCGGTCTTCGGCCTTCCCGACCCCAAGTGGGTGGAGGCGGTCACGGCGGTGGTGGTGCTCAAGCCCGGGGCCACCTCCACGGGTGAGGAGATCCGGTCATTCCTCGCCGGCCACCTGGCGGGTTACAAGGTGCCCAAGGCCGTCTTCGTCGCCTCGTCGTTACCAAAGAACCCCAGCGGCAAGATCCTGAAGCGCGAGCTGCGCCAGGACTACACCGCGCTAGCGAAACAGGACTGAAACCCACATTGGGCTGATTACCCGAGTGGAGGGGCGGTATGTGCCCAACCCAGGAGATCCTCCCCGTTCACGGAAGGTTTCAGGTTGCGCGTCAACCGTTGGATGGAGCAGGGCCGGACCGGGAGCGGTCCGGCCCTGCTCGACGTTCCGGGTCAGAAGGTGACCGGGCTCCAGCTTGCGCCGCCATTGGTGCTTATGTACATCTGGCTCTGGGTCTGGCCGCTCGTGGCGTCGCTAGGTGAGCCGAGGATGCAGAAGGCCTGGGTCGCGCTGGTGTAGCCGAGATCGAACAGCGGGTAGCCGCCGCTGGCCAGCGGAGAGGTGCCGAAATTGAAGGTGCTCCAGGTCTTGCCTCCGTTAGTGCTGGAGTAGAGGAACGAGGCCCCGGACTCGGCGGCGACGGAGATGTTGGAGGACGAGCCGGCAGCCACCGCTGACATGTCCCCCGGGAAGGGCGGAGCGGCAAGGGTCCGCCACGAGCTTCCACCGTCGGTGGAGAGGTCGATCTCCTTCTGGGAGCTTCCTGCGGCCACGCCGAGGGTGCACCCGGCCACGATACCCTCGCTGGAGCCGTTGAGATAGAGGCTGCCGATCACTCCCCTGATCCCCTTGGTTGCACAAGGGGAGGTGAGCCCGGTCCAGCTGGAGCTGCCCGAGGCCCGGAAGTACGCCCCGGGAGAGGTGCGAAGCCCATAGACGATCTCGCCGAGTGAGTTGCGGAAGTACCCCATGCTTCCGCTGAGGGTTGCGGGCGGGGTTTCCACTGCAAAGCTCTGAGGGGAGGAGACCCGGGCGGTGATCAGATAGGACTGGCCGGTGCCGCTCGTGGGTTCAACCACCGCGGTGGCGGTGCCGCCGCCGATTTCCAGCGAACGGACCGCCTCGGTGCTGCCCAGCCCGCTGATGCCGGGAACGGAAAGCTGGGTCCAGCTCCCACCGCCGTCGGTGGTGAGGTAAAGCGCCGGGCCAAAGGCGTATCCGACGCTTTGATCCACGAAGCGCACGGTTGAGACGCCGTTGGCGGCAGGCGAGGACTTGGAGATCGTGAAGCGGGGGTCGAGCGGGATGCCCGATAGCGTCGCCGCGGTCCAGGTGGCGCCGGTGTCGGTGCTGCTGGCCAGCTCGGCGCACCAGCCGGTGGTGGAGGAGGAGCAGGGCACCCCGCCAAGAGCGAAGGCGTCAGTCGCGGAGACGAAGGTCGCGGAGGAAGGGTAAAATCCTGCGGGCACGGCTCCAAACGTGCTCGTGGACTGGTTTGAGCCGACGGTGGTTGTC
>JAJZLQ010000149.1:0-1940 GCA_021850605.1 Actinomycetes bacterium | reverse complement strand
GAGGTTTTGGAGCTGTCCAGCTGATGGAAGCCCAGCGCGGCGCCCCCGACCACCACTACCAGCGCGGCGCCCGCCAAGATGATTGGTTTCAAGGCGTGCTTGGTGGAGCCGGCTCGGTTGCGACGATCCATTGGGTTCTCCTCTCGGCCGATGCGTTCCAACTTCTACCTTATAAAGATCGTCAGGATCGGCTCCGGGCGTTAGCCCTATCGGCCTTTTTCCAGGCATTCCCCGGCTGCCAGGAGTTTTGTCCCCCCGGGGAGTGGGTACGGTCAGTCGCCGCTGCGCCCGAGCACCAGGCGCATCTCCAGCCCGCCGCGGCGTTCCGCGAAACCAAGGCTTCGGTAAAGCGGTTCGCCGGCCGGGGTCGCATGCAATTCGACCCTGTCCACCCCGGCACTGCGCAATTCGTCCAGCAGGAGCACCATGACCGCCCGGGCGTAACCCCTGCGCTGGAAGCGAGGGTCGGTGCTGATCGAGCCCAGATATCCCGATCTGCCGCTTGGCAGGGACGGACCGGGTGGGCGTGCCAGGATGTCGGCCAGCCCGCCGGCGGCAAGGCCGGTATCGCCGGGTGCATCGACCACCGCACCCAGCAGGCTTGCTCCGCCCAGGTTTGCCTGCAGGTGTGCCAGGCAGGCGTCCCGCCAGAGCGGATCAGAGGTGTCGACGCCGACCGAGTCGAACATCAGGGCTCGCAGCCGGACCAGCTCGGCCGCGTCGGAGGGTGTCGCAAGGCGCGCACGGGTGGCGCCTGGATAGGTCTGCATGAGGGTGGAGCATACCGTGCGGAGGTCACCTCAGGTGGGCGATGTCAGGAGAAGGGCCGCCAGACGCTTCACCGGTAAGCCTCAGCGGGCGTGTGCCTCGTGGTGGTGCACCGCCTGGGGCATCTGCTCCACGACTCCCGGATCCTTTCGCACCTTGCGCATCGCGTAGACGGCCGACAGCCCACCCACCACGGGCACCGTGGTTATCACCATCAGCAGGCCCAGATTGATGCTGCTCAGGTTGGGGACCGGAATTCCGGTGGCGATGGTGAAGTTCGCCAGGCTGGGGAGAACCAGGGTGAGCAGTCCACTGGCCACGAAGATTGCACCGCCCACGCCCAGGGTTATGGAGGCGATGGTGCGACCGACGAAGCCCCGCGCTGCGTCACCTAGGCCACGGCGCTGCATGGCGCGGCCGAAGGCCGCCCCGATAAGCACCTGGGCGATAAGGGTGCCCGTGCCGAAGAGCGCTCCCGGCAGCCATGCCACAGCGGCGCTGGGCATGGCGGGGGAGATGGTGGTGTAAAGGATGGTTGCGAAAGCGCCGGTTCCCATCCCGGCTATCAGGCCGTGCAGCATGGCCAGTGAGCGCGGGGGCTGCTTCCTGGCATCAAGCGGGGGCAGCAGCTTGTCCACGAAGGGCATCAGGTGGATGGTGGTTCCGCGGGTTCTCATGATGAACCCGGAGGCGGCCATCAGCAGGCCCACGACCACGTAGATGATCCCCTCCACGTGGGTGGATTCCATCCAGGTGGTCAGTGCGAAAAACGCCAGTGTGGAGAAGACGGCCCTTTGGATGGTGAAGCCGAGCGAGAAGAAGAGTCCGGCGCGCATTCCGCCGCGAGTGGAGTAGCTGCCGACCGCATACGAGAAGGTGATGGGCCAGGTGTGCTCGTCCGGGGTGACTCCGTGGATGGCACCCAGGAGCAGCGCTATGGCCAGGAGCGGCAAGGTGCCAGCCGCCGAGGTCACATGGAGGAAGGCAAGCAGATTCACCCCCCGGCCTCCTGGCAGCTCTCGCAGATTCCGAAGATCTCAACCCGGTGCGAGGTGGGCAGGAACCCTCCTACGGCGGCGCCTTCGAGCCCGCAGGCCGCGAACTCCTCCACCCGCTTGCACTCGGTGCAGATCAGGTGATGGTGGTGGGTCGGGCGGCAGAGGCTGTAACGG
>JAJZLQ010000073.1 GCA_021850605.1 Actinomycetes bacterium | reverse complement strand
TCGGGGAGGTACTCACTGGCACCGCCGGCGTGAACTGGAATTCACAAACACTGAATCTAAATTCACATCAATGAGATTAGGCCTCCCGCCGCCCGGCTGTCAAGTGTTCGCAGCCTTATTCTCGGGGAGTGCATACAACTTGATGCGCGACTTGCTCGCTCTTTAGCTGGGGCTGCAGTGATCGGGCCTGAATGGGAAAGGACGGCCGAAGGGAGACCTCGAAGGAGAAGCTCGGATTCGGGGCCAGGGATGGCTGCGGCGAGCAGCATGTTTTCCGTGCCGAAGCGGCGGTGGAGGCGGGAGAGGAGCACGTGGGCCGCCTGGAGCGGTACCGCCCAACGCTCTCCCCTCGGGCGGGGCGCAGCCGTCTCCACCTCGCGCGCCTCATGGACTTCCAATTTCCGGCCCGGGCAGTCCGGCCCCTTTGCGTTCGTCAACAAGCAGGTAGGCCTCGCGACCATGGAGGATTCGTTCCCCGCCATCGCAGCCAGGAACTGCTGGTGGCTTTTGCGGTGGAGGGGTGGATCTTCTACGTCGACCAGCTCGATCAGGAGGGTGGCCGGCGCTTTGGCATGTGGCTCAAAAGCGGGGACGCGCTTGACAACGCCCAGGGCAGCGAGCTCCAGGCGCTCGTTGCGATACTCGCGGGCGGTGAGTTCTCGCTGGAGGAGTGCTTTGGCGCTTACCAGGGTGAGCAGTTGGTGACATAGGACGACGACTTCCACCGGCACCCGGGCCCGGTGAGCGACCAGCCCAAGCGCACGCCGGGATACCCGCATGCCGGGGAGTGCTCGACGAGGTGCGCGCGCTGCAACCCTTGTTGACCTGGGAGCGCCCTGGGTGATGGTCAAGGACAACGATGAGATTCTCATCCAGGACATGGGCATGGATGACCAGGAGGTTGTCGACTTTGGGGTTGGTGGAGCCAAGCCGCACCGCGCGGACCTTCAGACCCCCTTGGCCGGGCGGCTAGTCGGATTCGTTCCCCGGCGTTCGAGTTTGGCGCCGTCTGTGGCGAGAGGGCCCGGGTTTTCGTCTACTGGCCGTGCTGGCGACCCGGACGGTACCCCAGCTCGTGCGAGAGTTCGCGAGCAGCCTCGAGCAGCGGCGCGACGACGCGCTCATGCGTGTCCGGGTCATAGCGGAACCTTGGCATTGTGATGGTCAGGCTGCCCACGATGCCGTGGGCGTTGAAGACCGGCGCCGAAGTCCCTACGGCCCCGGGAAGCTTCTCACCATAGGTAATGGCATAGCCCTGGGCCCGGATGTCCTCCAGCCGTGCCTCCATCTCGTCCCATGGAATCGGTGGCCGTCCATCAGTCAGTGAGGCTCCCGCCTCGGCACAGATGATGCGCCGCTCTTCTATGTGCAGGTAGGCCAGGATGGCCTGGCCCGAGCTTCCCCAAAATACCGGCAGGGCTCGGTGCAACTCGATACGGTAGGTGAGGGGATTTTTCCCGTCCACCCTGCCGGCGAAGCTCATGATCCGCTCCGCCGGGTGGTAGACGCCGAAAATGCTCACTTCGTCGCAGATATTTGCCAGGCGATGCAGGTAAGGCATGGCCTGCTGGGCAGGATCGCATCGCGCCGAGACCAGTGCCGCCATTCGCGAGAATTCACGACCGATGTGGTAGCGCCGGGCGTTGGCGTCTCTTTCGGCCATGTTGGTGTCGACGAGCAGGCCCAGTAGGCGGTGGGCCGAGCTGGGCGCGAGTCCCACCTGGCGTGCCACCTCCTGGACGGCCACCGGCTCCTGCGATTCGGCCAGCACTCTCAGCACTGCGATAACTCTTGCCACCGTGCCGATGGTCGACGAATCATGCGACCCCGCAGAGCCGTCGGTGGCTGCTTCTTCACGACGTTCGCTCGATTCCATACTTAACTTTCCATTAAATGGGCAAAAAGGAGAGGTTATGCCTTGAACCGGTGCTCCTAGTTAGATACCATATTCTATCTAACGGATGAGAATTCCAGTCAACGGAATCCATCTTTAGGGGGAAAAGGAGGTCGTCTCACGTGCGGGCGGCAAAAATGCGGGTAATAACCGTTTTGGCAGGGGGAGCAATAGGTCTGGCGGCGTGCGGGAGCAGCGGTTCCGCCAGCACTGGGGGAGGATCCTCCGGAACGAGTGCGAGCAGCAACACACCGGTGACGATCGGGCTGCTCGCTCCTATGACAGGGACGCGCGCCGATCTCGGCAAGGGTATGCAACTGGGTGCGCAGCTGGCAGTGGACGCGATCAACGCCAACGGCGGCGTGCTCGGCCATCACCTCAATCTGGTGACCCAGGACACCGCGGCCGACCCGGCTGACGCGGTTCCCGCCGCTCAGCTGGAAGTCAATTCCGATCACGTGGTGGCCTTCGTCGGACCAACCTCCATAACGGCTGGCGTGACGATCCCGATCGCGCAGAAGGCCGGTATCCCCGACCTGATGTTCGGTGGCGGGTCCGAGTTCGACGCCTTTACCAATCCATACTTTTTCCGCATGTCGCCCTCCGATACAGAGCAGGCCGAAGCAATGATGCTTTACGCCCACAGCAAGGGTTGGGACAAGGTGGCCATGGCCTTCGGAGCCAGCTCAGGGTCTCAGTCGTTGATACCGGGTATCCAGGCATCGGCGAAGGCATTGGGTATGCAGATCGTGGCAAACGTCACCCTGACAGCGGGCTCGACCTCGTTCCGCAGCGAGATCAACCAGATCTTCGCCAACCATCCCCAAGTGGTTGTAGGTCAGTTCAACAACACAACAGCGGGAATCCTCTTCGGAGAGATCTCCCAGGAAGGGCTTTCGTCCACTCCGTGGATCGGAACCAACCTTTGGTACACCAACACCTTCTTCAATTCGGTGGGTGCGAGCGTTGCCTCGGGGCCGATCTACCTCGCCAACTCCAGCTCCGCGGGGATGCTCGGCGCGAGCTACTTCCTCAATCTGCTGAAGACCAAGACCGGCCAAACGGTTCCTGCCAACGGTGAGACATTCATGTACGACGCCGTCACCACCTGGGCACTCGGTGCCGACCAGGCCGGCACTTGGGCGTATCCCAAGGTGCGCAGCGGGATTCTCGCGGCTTCCAACCCGCCGGGAACCATGTGTGGCAGCTACGCGCAGTGCTACTCACTGATCAAGGCCAAGAAGGACATCAACTGGGAGGGATCGGCTAGCACGGTCGACTTCAACAAGTACGACAACGTCTTTGGGCCATTCGCCATCCTGCACTATGACCAGAGCGGCAACACCACCACCGTCGAGACCCTTACGGCCACCCAGATCGAGAATGCCTTCGCGGGCAAGTAGGACGGAGCGATCATTTCCAGAACAGTGAGAACAGAAGCCGAAAAATGCTAGAAGCAATCGGATTCGGGCTGGTGACCGCGGCTGTTGTGGCCCTGGCCGCGGTCGGCCTGTCCCTACAGGTAAGTGTTACAAACTTCATCAACTTCGCCTACGGCGACTTCATGACCTTCGGTGCCTACTCCGCCTACGCCGCCAACTCCGCCGGCCTCAACTTCTTTGCGGCCGTCGTCGTCGGAGGCGTTGCCACGGCGCTTCTGGGCGTGCTGGCGAACCTGGCGGTGTTCCGGCCCTTCGTGCGGAGGAAGGCCAGGGTTATAACCCTGCTCATAAGCACGATCGGCCTGTCGTTCATCGTCCAGAACGCCATAGTCATCATCTGGGGCACCGGCGCCGAGCGCTACACGGTGAGCATCGGAAATGCCCACCGTGTGGGGCCCTTCCTCTGGACCACAGGCGACTTGGTGATCATGGGCACCGCCTTCGTGCTGCTGTTCGGACTGCACTTGATGCTGCGCTACACCAGGTTCGGCAAGTCGCTGCGGGCGACCTCAAACAACCCTGAACTGGCCCTTGCCAGCGGAATCGACACCGGTCGCGTGGTGAATTACACATGGCTGATCGCCGGGTTCTTCGCCGCCGTTGCCGGGGTGGCACTGGCCATGGAGTTGAACACGCTGAGACCGGTCCTCGGCTTCAACGAGTTGTTTGTGGTCTTCGGGGCCATAATCCTGGGCGGTATCGGCAGGCCTTACGGGGCGATGCTCGGAGCGCTGATCATCGGGATCCTGACCGAGGTGTCGGGCGCCTACCTCAACCCGGCCTACAAGGGATCGATCGCCTTCGCGGTGGTTGTGATCCTCTTGCTGGTCAGGCCACAGGGTTTGCTTGCCGCCAAGGGCAAGTCGGCGTAAGGCTGGAGGAAAGAGTTGACCTATTTCTTGATCGACCTCTTGGCCATGGGGATGATCACATCCATCATGACCATCGGTCTCAACATGCAGTACGGCTTCGCGGGCGTCCTCAACTTCACCTATTACACCTTCGTCGGCGTTGGTGCGTACGTGACGGCGGTGGTGACAATGGGGACTCCATCGGGGTACGGCGCGGAGTCCTACATTCTGCACTGGAGCCTGCCCTGGCCGATCGGACTCCTGATTGCCGGGTTGGTGTGCTCACTGCTTGGGCTGGCCATGATCATGGTCACCATTCGCAGGTTGCGAAGCGACTATCTGGCCATTGTCACCGTCTCCATCGGCTTCATCATCTGGAACGTGATCAACAATTACATTCCCCTGTTCGACGGCGGGAACGGGCTGTTCGGCATCCCCTACATCGCAGGTGGGACGAATATGTCCAACGTCCAGTATTCGATGATGATGGGGCTTATTGGCCTGGTGGTCCTGGTCGGATCGCTTTGGCTGAGCCGGCGAATCGCCAACTCACCCTACGGGCGGGTGCTGAGGGCGATCCGAGAGGATGAGATCATCGCCGAATCGTTCGGCAAGCCGGTGCGTAGGGCACGCATCTCCATCTTCATGGTTGGATGCTTCATGGCCGGCGTCGCGGGAGGCCTGCTGGCTTATTACCTGACCTCCTGGAATCCGCAGGGATTCCTGCCGATCGAGTCCTTCATTCTTATGGCGGCGCTGATCATCGGTGGTACGGGCAGCAATTGGGGGGCCATCGTCGGGGCCTTCGTAATCGTCGAGCTCCTGACGGAAATATCCCGCTACATTCCCACATTCGGCAGCGAGGCGACGGTCGGCGCGGTGCGCGCCATTCTCATCGGCGTGATGCTGATTCTGTTCCTCATGTTCCGGCCCGAAGGGATCGTCCCTGAGAGACCCGAGCGTTGGTACCGAACCGGCCCCGAGCCGCGTTCCGAGCCCTCCGGCCTGGTCGGAGCAATCAAGAGAAGGGAGGCGGCTCTATGGCCGAGCCGGGCTCGCCAGCCGCTGGCGTGATATTGGACATCCAGGGGGTGGATTTCTCCTACGGGGGAAGCCAAGTGCTCAACGGGTGCACCTTCGGCGTGGAGAACGCCACGGTGACCGGGCTGATCGGCCCCAATGGAGCGGGCAAGTCGACGCTAATCGAGATCATTGCCGGCGGGCTCCGCCCATCCGCGGGGAGGGTCGTCTTTGAGGGCTCCGACATTGCGGGCATCGGTCGGGTGGAGGTTGCAAAACGCGGTATCGGCCGCACCTTCCAGTCCAGCCGAGAGCTGTTGCGCCTGCCCGTGATCGAAAACGTGATGCTCGCAGCGCAGAACCAGTTCGGCGAAAACCTTTTGAGCGGGGTGTTCGGCAAGCGCAAGTGGGTGAGGCAAGAGCGCGAACTGCGGGAGGAGGCCGCCACCTTGCTCGAGTGGGTTGGTCTGGGCCAGGCCATGGACCAACGCGCCGGATCCCTGTCGGGAGGCCAGAGGCGCCTGCTCGACATGGCTCGTGCGCTTATGGCCAAGCCAAAGATGCTGCTGCTGGACGAGCCCACCGCGGGTGTCTTTCCCGCCATCGTGCAGCTGATGGCCGAACGCATAAACGAAGTGGCCAAGCAGGGCCTGGCCGTGCTGGTGGTGGCCCACAACATGGCCTTTCTGGAATGGGTGGCCGATGACGTGGTGGTCATGGACCAGGGTCAGATGCTCACCCGTGGCCGCATCGACGAAGTGCGCCGCAACGAACTGGTCACCACGGCCTACCTGGGAGGTTGACAAGATGACGCAAAGCGATGCGCATAACTCCGTAACTCCGATACTGAGGGCGGAGGGGATAGTCGCAGGTTACGACGGCCCGCCGATCCTCAACGATGTCGAAGTGAGCGTGAACCCGGCGGAGTTGACGGTGATCCTCGGCCCGAATGGCGCCGGTAAATCGACTTTGGCCAAGGTGATAATCGGACTGCTCTCCGCCAAGGAGGGCAAGGTGTTTCTCGGAGATGAGAACGTGCTCGGCCTTGGGCCGCATCAGCTGGTAAGGAAGGGCCTCGCCTACCTGCCGCAGGTGGCCAACATCTTCGACGAGATGACCGTGCTGGAGAACTTGGAGATGGGCGGCTTTACCTATCGCGGCGACCTGCCCCAGCGAATTCAGGAGGTCTTTTCGATCTTTCCTGATCTTGCCGACGCCAGGCACCGTAAGGCCGCGCAGCTCTCCGGCGGTCAGCAGCGCATGGTCGCCCTGGCCCGCATGCTCATGACCGATCCGAAGGTGGCGATTCTCGACGAGCCGACCGCCGGCCTCTCGCCGCTCTATTCGGAGCGTGTGTGGCAGCAGGTGGCCAGGGTGCGGGACATGGGGGTTGGGATGCTCGTTGTGGAGCAGAACGCCAAGATGGCCATGGCGCACGCCGACCGTGCTTATCTGCTGGCCCAGGGCCGCAATGCCATTTCGGGTAACGCCAAGGAGCTGGCGGCCCGCGAAGAGGTCGCCGCCATCCTGGTCGGCTGAGACCGATTTTTCATCATAAGAAGGAGAAAACCATGGACAACGACCACCGCCCGGAGATTACGCGTGCCGTGGCCGCGTTCGCTCTCACTACAAAGTGGGAGGACATACCGGATGAGGTGGTGGCGATTGCCATCGACCACATACTTGACACCTACGGGGTGATGCTTTCGGGGGTCAACGAGGATACCGCCCGAATCGTAAGGGAGGTCTTCACCGGGGGTGGAGGTGGCGCGCTTGTCGTCGGGACTTCCCAGCGCAGCGATGCCATCACTGCCGCGCTGGTGAACGGTGTAGCGGGCCATGCCTTGGACTATGACGACACGCAGCTCTCGACCTCTGTCGAGGGCGTCTACGGGCTGCTCACCCACCCCTCGGTCCCGGTGCTGTCAGCGGTCAGCAGTGTCGCGGAGGAGCGGGGCCTCTCGGGAGCGGCCCTGGTGGCTTCATACGTGGTGGGCGTGGAGGTCGCGTGCAGGGTTGCCGACGCCATCGCCCCGCGCCATTACCAGGCCGGCTTTCACTCGACCGGGACGATCGGAGCCATCGGCGCAGCTGCCGGAGTGGCCCACTTGCTCGGCCTCGACGAAACCCGTATGCGCATGGCACTTGGGATCGCAGCCAGCATGTCCTCGGGACTGCGGGAGAACTTCGGGACCATGACCAAACCACTTCATTCCGGTCGCGCGGGCCAGAGCGGGGTGTCGGCCGCCCTGCTGGCCGAGCGCGGCTTCACAGCCAGCCAGGAGATCCTCGAGGCCCCGCGGGGCTTCTTCAGCGCCGCCGGGGGTGGATTCCGCGCCGAGAAGGTTCTCGGGCAACTGGGGAAGCCCTTCTTCCTGCTTGATCCGGGAGTCTCCATCAAGCCATACCCATCGGGCTCGCTCTCCCATCCCGCCCAGGACCTCATCCTGGACTTCGTAATCTCGAACGACCTGCATCCCGACGAGGTGAAGCGTGTGGAGGTGGGTACGAACTCCAACGTGCTAAACGCTCTCATTCATCACCGGCCGACAACCGGCCTGCAGGGGAAGTTCTCCATGGAGTACTGCATGGCCACGGCCGTCCTGCGCCGGCGTGCCGGCTTGGCCGAGTTTACCGACGCGGGCGTCAACGACCCGGACATCCAGGCTTTTATACCCCGGGTAGATGTGGTGGTCGACCCCCGTCTCGAGGCCATGGGCTACCAGCACGTGCGCAGCCGCGTCCGGGTGGAGACGGTGGACGGCAACATCTTCGAGGGCGAGGCGGAGTGGGCCCAGGGGTATCCGACTAAGCCACTTTCCGCTGATCAGCTGGCAGGGAAGTTTGTTGATTGCGCCAGGGAGTCCCTAGGGGACGAGCACGCCTGGGCGGCCATCGAAGGCATCCGCAAGCTTCCTCTCGCCGCCCAGGCAGGCGACATCGTGGCGCTGCTCAACCCTTCCCGCGAAGCCTGACTTATCAGGCGCATTGACCAAACCGGCAAGTATGTACGACTCGCAAGAGAAGGAGTAGAGATGGCCCAGGACCGTGTGCTGGACGCATTGATGGATGTTGTCCGGGCGACGAGGCAGAATCCCAACGATCCCGTGACCGACCGGGCTGCCAAGAGGTTCATCCTCGACAGCCTCGGGACCGCTTTTGGCGGCTTTTACGAAGATACCCCGACCGCGGTCCGCCACCTCATGCGCTCGGCACCGGTTGGCGAGGGAGGCTGCTCCGTGATCGGGGACACGGTCAAGGTGGTGCCGGCCATGGCGGCTTTTGCCAACAGCGCCATGGTCCGTTACCTAGACCTGAACGACAGCTACGGGAGCACCGTTGGGGTAGGGCACCCCAGCGATTACATCGCGGCCGCCCTGGCCACTGCCGAGCGGGTCGGCGCGAGCGGCGCTCGGCTGCTTGCTGCTGTCAACCTTTCCTACGAGGTGTTTTGTCGCTTGACCGACGCCACCAAGATCGGTGTCGACAAGTGGGACCACGTGATCAACGGCGCCGTCGCCGCAGCGGCCTCCTCGGCATACCTGCTTGGCCTTTCTGATGAGCAGACCCGTCACGCGCTCTCCCTCGCGCTCACTCCGAACCTGGCGCTGCAGGTGACGCGCTTGGGTACGCTTTCGATGTGGAAGGGGTGCGCCGCCGGTAACGCCTGCCGTAACGGGATCTTCGCAGCAGACGTCGCCGCTGCTGGCATCAGCGGGCCCGAGGCGCCCTTCGAGGGCCGGGGCGGCCTTCTGGAGGCGATTGGCCAGGAGCCGGACCTGGAGCTGATGCGCCGGGAGGGCATGCGCCCCGCGATCCTGGACTGCCATATCAAGCGCTACCCGAGTGGGTACTTCTCCCAGGGCGCGGTCGAGGCCGCCGAAAACGTAAGGGCGGAGTTGGCCACGGCAGGAGAAATAGAGCGCGTGGTTGTGGGCACGTTCGAGTTCGGAAGCCGAGTGATGGCGGGGGACCGTGAGAAGTGGCACCCGACCACCAGGGAGACCGCCGACCATTCAATCCCTTACGCCGTGGCGACGGCCTTGGTGAACGGTACGCTGCATCGTTCCGATTTCGACGAGGAGTCCTTGCGCCGTCCCGAGGTCCTGTTCCTGCTCGACCACCTTGAGGTGGTGGTTGACCCCGAATGCCAGTCCGCCTGGCCCGAGGCCTGTATGAACAAGGTGACGGTTTGGGACAAGGACGGTAGGGAGCACACCTCGACGGTGCGCTATTACCGCGGCCATGCCTTGAACCCTTTGAGCGACGAGGAGGTTGAGGCGAAATATGCCGACCAGGCGGATCCGGTGATCGGCACGGCACGCGCCAAGGAACTTGCCCAGTTGGTTTGGAGCCTCGAACAGCTCTCCGACGTCTCCGATCTTTTTCGGGCCACCGTCCCCGATGCCGGGCGTTGACAAGCCCCCTGCCCACCCGTTGACGGCCGGCCGCCCTGGCGGCGGCGGCCGTTACCGGGTCGCAGTGATTCCCGGCGACGGGATTGGCCACGAGGTGGTGCCGCCCACCGTCGAGCTGCTCGAGAGCATGGCCACCGACTTCGGCTTTGCCTGGGAGTGGCAGCATCTCGATTGGGGGTGCGAGCGCTACAAGCGAACCGGCTCCATGATGCCCGAGGCCGGTCTAGCGCAACTCGCTGCCGCGAACGCGATCTTTCTCGGTGCCGTAGGCGCCCCGGGCGTTCCCGACCACGTTTCGCTGTGGGGCCTGCTGATACCGATTCGGCGGGCTTTCTCCCAGTACATCAACCTTCGCCCCGTGCGGGTTCTTCCCGGACTTAGTTCCTCGCTGCGCGATCCTGGCGCCGACAAGATGGACATAGTGGTGGTGCGCGAGAACGTGGAAGGAGAGTACTCCCAGATCGGGGGATACCTCGAGTCAGGTGGAGTTAGGGTGGCCGCCATGCAGGAGGCTGTCTTCACCAGGGAAGGATGTTTAAAGGTCCTGCGTTACGCCTTCGAGACGGCTGAGCGGAGGCGGGGCCTGGTGACGGCGGCCACCAAGTCCAACGGGATTATCTACACCATGCCTTTCTGGGATGATCTGGCGCGCGAGGTCGCTGCCGGTTATCCGAGTGTGCGGCTCGAGCTCGTCCATGTCGATGCCCTCGCCGCCCGTCTGATCCTCCGGCCCACGTCCCTTGACGTCGTGGTGGGCTCGAACCTCTTCGCCGACATACTGAGTGACGTAAGCGCCGCAGTCGCCGGCAGCCTTGGCATAGCACCTTCGGCCAACTTGAATCCCGAGGGCAACCACCCTTCGATGTTCGAGCCCGTGCACGGATCGGCGCCCGACATCGCCGGCCGGGGCATCGCCAACCCCGTGGGCCAGCTCTGGACCGCCGTGCTTATGCTCGAGCATCTCGGGGAAACCATTGCCGCCAATGCGCTAATGGCCGCCATCATTACGGCCCAGAGGGCGCCGGAAAACCGCACGCCCGATCTCGGCGGGTCGGCAAGCACCCTGGCCGTGGTGGAAGCCGTGGAAGGGTACTTGAAAAGAGGAGAGGGCGCCGGCCAAGGCACCTCCTGAAGGCGGGAGCATTTGAACTCGCGAAAGCCGGCGCCCCCGCTGTCCGCTCCGGGGCCAGGGGAGCCGAGTGCAAGGAGGTTGCTGGCCTCGGTGGTGGCGGTGATGACGTCCACATCGCTGCCGGTCTTTCTGGTCGGCTCCCTGGAAGTGGAGATGCGCGACTCGTTGTCGATGGACCTTGCCAGGTTCGGAGTTGCGCTGGCCATCTATTACCTGGTTGCTTCGGTCTCCTCTGTTCCGGGCAGCCGGCTCAGTGAGCGCATCGGAGGTGACCGGTCCCTGCGTAGCGCGGCAGTGATGAGCTCGGTGGTACTGATCTTGATCGCTACCGGAGTACGTGACTGGTCCGAGCTGGTGCCTGTCATGATGGTGGCGGGCTTTGCCGCCAGCCTGGCCCAGCCATCCGCGAACCTGCTACTGGCCGAGTCGTTTCCCCGGACCCGTCAGGGGATCGCCTTCGGTGTCAAGCAGTCCGCCGCTCCCCTGGCAACTCTGCTCGGCGGAGTTGCCGTCCCGGTTATCGCGCTTAGCATCGGCTGGCGGTGGGCCTTTGCATCGGCGTCGGTGGTCGCCTGCGCCAGCGCCGTCGCGCTGCCCCGCCTCCCGGGCGGCCCACGCCTTACCCGGGCTGCAGCGCGAAATGCCGGGGAGGGCATGAGTGTCGCACCGCTGTTAGTGCTCAGCGTTGGTTTCTTCTTTGGCCTTGCGGCCGCCGGTTCCCTTACCGGCTTCGTGGTGGCCTCCGGTGTGGCCGCGGCCAACCTCAGCCGGGGCGATGCCGGTGTCGTAGCAGCAGTGGGTGGGGGAGTGGGGGTGAGTGTGCGGCTGGTTGCGGGCTGGAGCGCGGACCACCACATTCGCCGGTACTTCCTTGCCGTGGCCGGAATGCTCGGTGTCGGAGCTTTGGGATACGCGGGTCTCGCCGCCGGTGCCCAAGACGCCAGTCCCGTGCTCTACGCTGTTGCCGCGGTAGTCGCTTTCGGAGTGGGCTGGGGCTGGAACGGGCTCTTCAACTTCGCGGTGGTGCGCAGTTATCCAATGGCTCCGGCCTGGGCAACCGGGATCACCCAGACCGGAGGGCGGCTCGGGGCGATGGTGGGCCCACTGGTGTTCGCCTTTGTCGCCAAAGGGGAGTCCTACGCCTGGGCCTGGAGTTTCGCGGCAACGGCTGCCGCTTGCAGCGCCGTGGCGGTGCTGGTCGGGCGGCGGCTAATGGCGCGAAGCGCCACCGGGGGTCGCCCGGTGAACGAGAAGGGGAGTTGGGGCTAATGGAGTTGCTCGAAGGCATTACCGTGGTCAGCTTGGAGCAAGCGGTGTCGGCGCCGTTCGCCACCCGGAACCTTGCCGACCTCGGTGCCCGCATCGTCAAGGTGGAACGCCCTGATGGCGGGGATTTCGCGCGCTATTACGACACCACGGTGCACGGCCTTTCCAGCTATTTCGTTTGGTGCAACCGAGGCAAGGAGAGCCTGACCCTGAACCTGAAGGACGAGGCCGGGCGGGAGGTCTTGCGCAGGCTGGTGGGCGAGGCGGACGTCTTCGTGCAGAACCTGGCACCCGGAGCCGCAGCCAGGCTTGGCTTTGGGGCCGAGGAGATGCTGGCCCGGGAGCCAAGGCTGGTGGTCTGCGAGATCACCGGATTCGGCACCGAGGGTCCGTACCGGGACCGCAAGGCCTATGACCTGATAGTCCAGGCCGAGACCGGAGTCCTGGCCGTCACCGGGAGCGATGACGGCTTTGCCAAGGCGGGAATCTCGATTGCTGATATCGCCACCGGCATGTACGCCTTTAGCGGCATCCTCGCAGCACTTTATCATCGGGCGGTCACCGGGGAGGGTGGGCTGGTCTCGGTATCCATGCTGGACGCCCTGGGAGAGTGGGTGAGCCAGCCTGCCTACTTCGAGCGCTATGGCGGGCGTCCGGTTCCCCGATCCGGGGCCGATCACGCCACCATCGCCCCCTATGGCCCGGTGCGCTGCGGGGACGGGGAGACCATATTCGTCGGCGTGCAGAACGAAAGGGAGTGGGAGGTTCTCTGTCGCGAAGTGCTGCTTCGGCCCGAACTTGCCGGGGATCCCCGTTTTACAGGTAACGAGAGTCGGGTTCGCAATCGGCAAGCTCTGGGCCGGATACTCACGGACGCCTTCACGTCTCTCTCGGCCGACGAGGCCTCCCGAAGGCTTGACGACGCGCGCATCGTAAACGGCCGCCTCAGAACTCCGGGCATGCTGTGGGAGCATCCACAGATCCAGGCACGCCAACGCTTGGGACAGGCCGGTACCCCCGCCGGCCCGGTCGACGCCTTCCTGCCGCCGCTGGCATCGGCTGCCGGCCCAAGGCGCGAGCTTGGTGCGGTTCCATCGCTGGGAGAGCATACGGCGGAGATCCTCCAAGAGCTCGGCTACCAGGCCGGGGAGATCGCCGCGCTGCGCGCGCGCGGGGCCATCTGAGGGCAAAGGCAAGGCGCCCCGGGGCGTGGGTCGTCCCCGTGGGATTTATGAGAGAAAAGGGCTTAAAGGGATCAAGCAACACTTTTGAAACAAAATCCCCCCTAGGCGCACCACTGGTCTAGAGATGGATGTGACGGGGATCACGCTCACTTGAGCGGGCGCCTCGCCAAGGTATCCGGCAGAAGTGCGACAAATCGGGGGGAACGCGATGCCTGTGCGCAAGCTCCTCGCCGCTGCGGCGGCCACCGGCCTCATGGTGGGTGGTGCGCCGAGGTGACGATCTTCCTACTCAACATCGGCTTTGGGCTGGTGACGGCTTCGGTGCTCTCCCTGCTCAGCGTGGGTCTCTCGCTGCAGTTCGGCGTCACAAATTTCGTCAACTTCGCCTACGGCTCTTATCTGGGTGTCGGCATGATGCTCGCCTACACCTTCTCCGCGACCCTGCACTTCCCCTTCTGGGCAGCGGCGGCGTTGGGAACCATCTTCACCGGCGTGGTCTCGATGGTGATTGCCGAGGGGGTGCTCGAGCCCTTCGCCAGGCGGCGCAAGTCGCTTTTCTACATGTTGATAGTCACCTTCGGGCTCTCCTTGGTGTTGGACAACCTGCTGCAGATCTTCTATGGCGTTGACTTCTTCCAGTACCCTGTGGCCCAGTCGAGCCCGGTCACCATCGGGCCCTTCAGCTTCACCAACGCTCAGCTTGAGATCATCGCCATCGCGGTGGTGGCAATGGTGGGAGTGCACCTCCTGCTGTCGCGCACCCGCCTGGGCAAGGCGATGCGCGCCATGTCGGACAACATGGACCTGGCCCGCTCCTCCGGGATCGACACCAAGAACGTCACCCGCTGGACCTGGTTCATCTCGGGATGTCTGGCCGGACTGGGCGGGATAGTGCTCGCCCTCAACATCGTCTCCTTCCAGACCAATAGCGGCGAGACGCTTCTGTTCGTCATCTTCGCCGCAGTGATCCTGGGTGGGATCGGCCAGACCTACGGAGCCATGCTTGGCGCCTTGGTGATCGGTATGGTCACCGAGATATCCACCTCATTCATCTCCTCCGCGTACAAGCAGGACATCGCCTTCATCGTGTTGGTGCTCATGCTCCTGCTCCGTCCACAGGGACTGATACCGGCCAAGGGCAAGGCCTAGGGCCGGCGTGCTAAAGAACGAGTTCAAGGAAAGAAAATGACATTGATTCTCGGGTACGTGGCGACGCTGCTGGTGACCTTCTTCACCTACAACATCTTCGTCATCGGCTTGAACATCCAGTTCGGCTACGCCGGCATCCTCAATTTCACCGTCATAACCTTCATGGCTTTCGGTGCCTACTTTTATGCAGTCTTCGTGATGCCCCATGCCGACAACTCCAGCCAGGTCTTTTACATCCTGGGCCTGCACTGGCCCTGGCCACTGGCCATGCTGGCCGGGATCGTCGCCTCCGGTGCACTGGGCTACCTGGTGGGACTGATCGCGCTCAAGAGGCTGCGCAGCGACTACTTGGCCATCGTCACCCTGGCGACCGGGACCCTCGTCTACGGGCTCTTCGGCAACAACAACAAGCTCTTCGACGGCTGGTCTGGGCTCTTCAACGTCAACCAGCCTTTCCAGTCGGTGGCCACCAACCATCCCAACGAGTTCTCCTGGATCTTCGTGGTCTTCTCCGGAGTGGTCATGCTGGTGGTCTGGCTCTTCGCCAACCGCCTCTACGCCTCCCCGCTCGGGCGTTCCATGCGGGCCATCCGAGAGGATCAGGACGTGGTTGACTCCTTCGGGAAGAACTCCTTCAAGGTGCGGATGCTGGCCATGGTGATCGGCTCGGTGATCGTGGGAATCGGCGGGGTTCTCACCATCCAGTACATCGGCGCCCTCTCGCCCGCAGGATGGACCACCGGCGAGACCTTCGTGGTCTGGGCGGCGCTCCTGGTGGGCGGACGAGCCAACAACCTGGGCGCGATCGTGGGCTCGCTGCTGGTGGCGGTGATCTTCAATGAGGCAACTCGCTACATCCCCCAGGTGCCTTCACATCCCAACCTGATCCCCAACCTGCGAAACGTGATCATCGGCGGTCTGGTGATCCTGAGCATCTGGTTCCGGCCCCAGGGTGTTGTGCCGGAGAAGAAGGCGTCCTTCCTGGAGGTCCCACTGGTCGACAAATACGCGCAGGGCTTCCCGGGTGAGGAGCCCGGTGGCACCCTGAGCCCGGCGGCATCGGAGGCGTAGAGATGGCCAAATCCATTCTCGAAGTCAAGGGGATCAAGCTCGCCTTCGGCGGCGTTCAGGCAATCGACGACTGTTCCTTCCACATCGAAGAGGGCACCATCACCGCCCTGATCGGACCTAACGGAGCTGGCAAGTCGACCATGGTCAACGTGATCTCGGGGACTTATCGTCCTGACGAGGGGCATGTGATCCTCGACGGTAAGGACGTCACACGCATGCCGAACTACGTCCGCGCCCAGCACGGCCTGCTGCGCACCTTCCAGATCTCCCGTGAGTTCGCCAACCTGACCGTGCTCGAGAATCTGCTGGTGGTGAGACAGGGGCAGGTGGGGGAATCGCTCTTCGGGGCGCTTTTCCGCGCCAAGCGCTGGCAGGAGCAGACTAAGGAGCTGGTGGCCGAGGCGAACGACATCCTCAACACCTTCGGACTCTACCGGCTGCGCAATGAGTACGCGGGAAATCTCTCCGGCGGCCAGAAGCGCCTGGTGGAGCTCGCCCGAGCGGTGATGGCCAAGCCGCGCCTGTTGCTGCTTGATGAGCCGATGGCCGGGGTGACACCCGCCCTCATAGAGCGGTTGGGGCACCACATCGTCGAGCTCAATCGCGAACTTGGGGTGACCTTCGTCCTGGTCGAGCACAACCTCGACGTGGTCGAGAAGATTTGCTCGAGGGTGGTGGTGATGGCGCTCGGCAAGCAGCTGGCGGACGGGACCCTCGCCGAACTGCGCTCGAATCAGGCAGTCATCGATGCGTACCTGGGAGGTGGCGCGCGTGAGCGTGTTGGAAGTTAGCGGACTCACCGCAGGTTACGGCCGCGTCCCGGTGGTCTGGGAGGCCAGCCTGAAGGCGAAGGTCGGCCAGGTGGTCACGATCGTCGGACCCAACGGCGCAGGCAAGTCGACATTTACCAAAGCCATATTCGGCCTCATACCGGTGAGCGCGGGCAGCGTGCAGCTGGACGGGGAAAATCTGACCAGCTGGGAGCCGCATCGCATCGCCCGAGCGGGTATCGCCTACGTGCCTCAGGTGGAGAACATCTTCTCCACCATGTCCATTCGCGAGAACCTGGAGATCGGCGGCTTTATCCGCAAGCAGGGGGTGAGCGAGCGCATCGCCGAGATCTTCGAGATCTTTCCCGACCTTGCCAAGGCGGCCGGGCGCAGGGGTGGCGACCTCTCCGGAGGGCAGCGCAACATGCTGGGCATGGCCCGCGCCCTGATGAGCGACCCCAAGGTCATCCTGCTCGACGAGCCGACCGCCGGGCTTTCGCCGATCTACGTCGATGTGGTTTGGGAGCAGGTGCGCAAGATCGCTTCTTTGGGTACCACGGTGGTTGTCGTCGAGCAGAACGTGGAGCGGGCCATCGCCAATTCGGAATGGGTTTACGTGCTGGTTGCCGGGCGGAACCGGCTGGACGGACCGGCCGCCGAGGTGGCAAAGCTCGACCTAGCGTCCATCTTCCTGGGCGGAGCGGCTCAGGCCACGGCCGGACGAAGCGGGGTGAGTGCCTAGCGACCGACAGCTTCGTGCGGGTTTGCGCCCGCACCCGGGCCCGAACGGGCCCGTCATATTCACTCGCTGGTTCGCCGCCCGATTGGGTGGGTTTGCCGGGGCGGTCTTGGCGAGCGGCGGAGCAAGTAATTACAAGGGGGTACCCGTGAAGGGTTTGAAGAAATGGGCGAAGCTGGCCACGGTGGCGGCGTCGTTCTCAATGGTGGCGGCGGCCTGCGGCAGCGGTGCGTCGGGCTCCTCGTCCAGTTCCTCGGGGTCGTCAGGCTCCTCGTCAGGCTCGTCCTCCAGCTCTGCGCCGCTGGTGGTGGGTGAGCTGCTTCCCATGTCCGGCGCCGAGGCGTTCGTCGGCCAGTGGTTCGACCACGGCATCAAAGCAGGCGTCTGGGACGTCAATCACAACGGTGGCGTGCTTGGTCATCAGCTGACCACTGCACTGCAGGACACCGCAGGAGACCCGGTCGACGCGGTCACCGCCTGGAAGAGCCTGCAGCTTGAGCACCCCACCTTCGTGGCCGGTCCCAGCTCACTTGAGATCATGGGCGTCATCAACCAGTTCCAGCAGGAGAAGGTTGTCGACCTGATGGAGGGTGGCACCACCCAGCTGGACCATATGCACTACTCCTACGTCTTCCGCACCTTCCCCTCCGACTCGGCGCTGCTCGCGGCCGAGGCGTATTACGCGATCCACGGGCTTCATTGCACCAAGGCTTCGCTCATGTACACCTCGGACGCCAACGCCCAAGCCGAGGTTCCCGCGGTGACAAGCGCCTTCACGGCCAACGGCGGCACGATCCTCGACAACGAGCAGATCCAGGCCGGCCAGAGCTCGTACCTTTCCGAGGTCTCGAGGGCTTTCGCCAAGAATCCGCAGTGCGTCTTCTTCCACGCCGATCCGCAGACCGCAGCGACCCTGTTCGCCAACGTCCGCCAGCTCGGCAAGATGAATGTGCACTTCATCGCCGGCGACACCGGTGCTTCGCTGCAGCTCGCCCAGGCGGTCGGACTCTCCGATGCCAGCAAGTGGCTGACCGGCATGGCTGCTCCGGCTGCTTATGCCCCGGCGTACAACGAATTCCTCAAGGCCTACCAGGGCCAGTGGCACACCAATAAGCCACTTCCCGCCTCGCCGGCCATGTACGACGCGGTGATCATGGCGGCCTTGGCAATGACGGCTGCGCACACCACTAACCCCCACGTGTGGGTGAACTACATCACCAAGATCTCCAATCCTCCGGGGATTCCGGTGTACACCTACGCACAGGGCGTGAAGTTGCTCAAGGAAGGCAAGAAGATCAATTACCAGGGCGCCAGTGGTCCGGAGGACTTCAACCAGTACCACAACGTCTTCTCCGGCTTTGATGTAGTCCAATTCAACACCTCAGGTTCGCTGCACACCGTGTACTCGGTGACGGCCAACCAGGTGGCGAGCATGTACAACTCACAGGGCTGATCGTCCGCCGAGCTGGACAATTCCCCTGCCCAAGGGCCCTCCCGCTACGGGAGGGCCCTTTCTCTTTTCCGGGTTCGGCGCGCGGCGGAGGTCACACGTGTTTAGGGCCTTAGGTTCCTTGGCCGACGCCGAGGGGCCGCCTTATACTCCGGCGATGAACAACCATCGGGGCCGCATACTGGCGGCCCGCCGATTTTTGGGGAGGTTCGCCATGGTGCGGTTGGAGGGCTCCCTATTCGCTGCTGGTGTGATCGACAAGGTTGGCAGAGATGACATCATCGAGCTGGCGAGGAGCATCGGGGAGCCTGCGGTCAGCATCTATCTGCCGGTGGGCCTGCACGCGGAGGTGGCCCACGACAAGACCGTGCTCCGGGACCTGATGACCCAGGCACGCATCGAGCTGGGCGAGGACGGGTACGAACCGTCCCGTATCAAGGAGCTGCTCCAGCTCCCCGAACGTCTGCTCGGCGACGATACGTTCTTCTCCCAGGGGATGCGTGGCATGGCTGCCTTCTGCGGAACCGGCCAGGACAAGGTCTTGAAGCTTCCCGTGGCTCCCGAGCCCGCCTATTCGGTAGCCGCTTCCCCTTGGGTCGTCCCCCTGCTGTCGGTCCTGGAGGGGGCCGGGGACTTCGGGATCCTCTGGCTCGACTTGAATGACGTGCGGTTCTATCGGGCCGGGCGCTTCTCGATGACGCGCCTCCCCTTGGCCGGCGTGGACATCTCCATCGAGGACGTCCTGCCCGAGGAGGACCGCCAGGCGCACTTATCCGCCCGCGCAGAGGGAAGTGCTCGCACCTCCCGTGTGGCCGTATTTCACGCAAAGGGAGCAGGTGAAGAGCGCGCCAAGCGCCATGAGCAACACTTCCTGGAGCTGCTTGCCGCCGAACTCGCTCCGCATCTGGCGCAGTGGAGCGTGCCCTTGGTGGTGGCGGGAGTCGGTGAACTCGCGGCTTCGCTGGCCGGCCGCCTCTCTCATGCCCAGGTGGCCGTGGTGCGGCTGGATGGGAGTCCCTCACGGGCTGACGAGCGTGAGGTCCATCGGCGCGCCTGGGATGCAGTCGAACCGCTAATGACCGCCGGCCACCGCGCGGCCGTGGAGCGTTACGCGGCGCTCGCCGGTACCGGCTTTACCACCTTTGAACTGGAG